>NZ_CP125642.1:0-300000 GCF_030053155.1 Rhizobium sp. BT03 | reverse complement strand
AGGCACTCGCCGTGCTGGCCGACGCCCTGGACCGAAACGCCAATTACCGCCCTGCCCTTTACGCCTACAAGGCCAGCCTGGCGCTGGTCGCCTCCGACGATGTGCAGGCGGCCTATCTGCAGCTGAAATCGACGCAAGGATTCCGCATCACCGAACACACGGTCGATGCCGACAGCGCCACGCCGCGGGCCTGCGTCAGCTTCTCCGAGGCACTCGTCAAGACCACCGACTACACGCCCTTCGTGACGCTGAACGGCGCCGCCCCCAAGGCGCTCGAAACCAAGGACAAGCAGATTTGCGTCGAGGGGCTGACCCATGGCGAGACCTACAAGATCGCCTTCCGCACCGGCTTGCCGTCATCCGTCGATGAGGCGCTCGAAGCACCGGTCAGCATCGACGTCTATATCAAGGACCGCAGCCAGATGGTGCGCTTCACCGGCGACAGCTTCGTGCTGCCCTCGACGGCGCGCCGCGGCATCCCGATCGTCTCGGTCAACCTCGCCTCTGCCAACCTCAAGCTCTACCGCATCGGCGATCGCGCCATTGCGCCGCTCCTGACCAATTCGCAGTTCCTCAGCCAGCTCGACGGCTACAGCGCCCAAAACATCCAGGATCAGAACGGCGAGCTCGTCTGGCAGGGCTCGATCGACATCGCCAACGAGCTCAACAAGGACATCGTCACCAGCTTCCCGGTCGACGAGGCGCTGCCGCAGCGCAAGCCCGGCATCTACGTGCTGACCGCGACGGCGCCGAACGCCCCGGCGCAGGAGTGGGATTCGCAGGCGACGCAATGGTTCCTCGTCTCCGATATCGGCATCACCACCTATGCCGGCACGGACGGGCTCAACGTCTTCACCCGTTCGCTCGCTTCGGCCAAGCCGATCGCGGGCGTCGAGCTGCAGCTGCTGGCCAAGAACAATGAAGTACTCGGCACCGCGACCACAGACGAAAACGGCCGCGCCACCTTCACCGCCGGCCTGATCCGCGGCACGGCGGCGCTGACGCCCGCCGTCATAACCGCCAAGAACGGCACCTCGGACTACGTCTTCCTCGACATGACGCGGGCCGGCTTCGACCTCTCCGACCGCGGCGTCACCGGCCGTGCCGCACCCGGCGCGATCGACGTCCTGACCTTCACCGAACGCGGCATCTACCGCGCCGGCGAGACGGTGCATGCCCAGGCGCTTGCCCGCGATACCGACGGCAACGCTATCGAGAACCTGCCGCTCACCTTCATCTTCAGCCGTCCCGATGGCGTCGAAGACCGGCGGATCGTCAGCCAGACCAGCAATCTCGGCGGTTACAGCGTCGATTTCGCCACCCAGGAAAACGCCATGCGCGGCACCTGGACGATGAACATCTATACCGACCCCAAAGGCAGCGCGATCGCCAGCAAGAGTTTCCTGGTCGACGATTTCGTGCCGGATCGCACCGACATGGAGATCAAGACCGAAGCCAAGGAAATCGGCCCGGATCTGCCGGCGACGATCAATGTTTCCGGCAAATATCTCTATGGCGCGCCGGCCGCCGGCCTGACGCTTGAGGGCAATGTCGTCGTCAAGCCGACGCGCGAGAGCGCCGCCTATAAGGGCTTCCTCTTCGGGCTTGCCGACGAGGAGGCCAGCGAAGATTCGCGCCTGCCGATCGAAGGCCTGCCGGAACTCGACGAGAACGGGCAAGCCTCGACCGATCTCACCATCGGCGAGCTGCCGGCAACGACCCAGCTGCTCAACGCCACCGTCTATATCAGCATGCAGGAAGCCGGCGGCCGCGCCATCGAGCGTTCGCTGATCCTTCCGGTGAAGAATGACCGCGCTTCGATCGGCATCAAGCCGGAATTTTCCGACGAGCTGCCCGAGAATTCGATCGCCAATTTCACGGTGATCGGCGTCAACGCCGACGGCGAGAAGCAGGAGACCAAGGGCCTGCGCTGGAAATTCTACAGCCTCAACCGCCAATATCAGTGGTATCGCGAGGGAACGGCCTGGAAATACGAGCCGGTCTACACCGCCGAGCAGATTTCCAACGGCAGCGTCGACGCGACGACCGACGGCGGCAAGATCTCCGTGCCGGTCACCTGGGGCCGCTATCGCCTCGAAGTGGAAAGCCCGGATGCCGACGGCCCGACCTCCAGCGTCGAATTCGACGCCGGCTGGTTCGTGACCTCGACCTCGACCGAAACACCGGACGGGCTGGAAATCGCCCTCGACAAGGACAGCTACAAGGTCGGCGACACCGCCAAGCTGAAAGTCACCTCGCGTTATGGCGGCGAGCTGATGGTGACGGCCGGAACCGAAAAGCTGGTCGCGGTGCAGAACGCCACGATCGGCGAGACCGGCGGCGAGCTCGACATCCCCGTCACCGCGGACTGGGGCGCCGGCGCTTATGTCACCGCCACGCTCTTCCGTCCCGGCGACGCCCAGGACAGCCACATGCCGATGCGCTCGATCGGCATCCAATGGCTGAAGGTCGATCCCGAGCAGCGGGCGCTGCAGGTCAAGCTCGACACGCCGGAAAAAATGCTGCCGCGCGGGCCGTTGAATATCGGTCTGCAGGTGGCCGGTGCCGGCGCCAATGAGGATGCCTATGTCACGGTTGCCGCCGTCGATGTCGGCATTCTCAACCTGACGCGCTACGAACCGCCGAACCCTGAGGATTGGTATTTCGGCCAGCGCCAGCTCGGCCTTGAAATCCGCGACCTTTATGGCCGCCTGATCGACGGCTCGCTGGGTGCGACCGGCAAGCTCAGGACCGGCGGCGACGGCGGCGCCATTGCGCTGCAGTCGAGCCCGCCGACACAGAAGCTCGTCGCCTTCTTCTCCGGTCCGGTGAAGCTCGACGCCGAAGGCAAGGCCAATGTCTCCTTCGATATTCCGCAATTCAACGGCACGGCCCGCGTCATGGCTGTGGCATGGTCGAAATCCGGTGTCGGCCACGGCGTCAAGGATGTCATCATCCGCGATCCGGTCGTCGTCACGGCCAGCCTGCCGAAATTCCTCGCCCCCGGCGACAAGGCCAATCTGCGCCTCGACATCGCCAACACCGATGCGCCGGCCGGCGATTACAAGCTGCAGCTGACCGGTAACGACGCGGTCGGCATCGAACAGGCCTCCGCTGCGCAGACGATCCGCCTCGAAGCCGGGGCGAAATCCGAGCTGACGCTGTCGCTCATCGGCAAACAGCCTGGCGCCGGCAGCGTCTCGATCAACCTCTCGGATGCTTCCGGCCTGTCGCTCGACCAGACCGTCGACGTGCCGGTGCGCCCGTCATCCCTGCCGATCACCGAACGCAGGGTGCTGGCGCTGAAGCCCGGGGCAAAGCTTACCGTCGACAAGAACCTGCTCGCCGACAGCGTGCTGCCGGGTGCTGCCATCAGCGTCAACGTCACCCGTTCGGCCGCCTTCGATATTCCGGCACTGCTGATGACGCTCGACCGTTATCCCTTCGGCTGCGCAGAGCAGACCACCAGCCGGGCGCTGCCGCTGCTCTACCTCGCCGAAGTGGCGAAGCAGGCCGGCATCGCAAACGACGACGATGTGCATAAGCGTGTGCAGGATGCGATCTACCGCGTGCTCTCCTACCAGGCCTCGGCCGGCAGCTTCGGCCTCTGGGGACCGGATTCGGGCGACGTCTGGCTGGATTCCTACGTCACCGATTTCCTGACGCGGGCTCGCGAAATGAAATACGACGTGCCGGAAAGGGCCTTCGTGCAGGCGCTCGAAAACCTGCAGAACACCCTCTCCTACACCACCGACATCAAGGGCCAGGGCGACCAGATCGCCTATGCCATCTATGTCCTTGCCCGCAACAAGAAGGCGGCGATCAGCGATCTGCGCTATTATGCCGATACGATGATCAACGACTTCCCGACGCCGCTTGCCAAGGCGCATATCGCCGCAGCACTGGCGCTCTACGGCGATGCCCAGCGTTCGAAGAACATATTCCTCGACGCGCTGCAGATGTCGCAGCAATCGATGGTATCGCGCGTGAACCTGTCGCGTACCGATTACGGCACGATCCTGCGCGACGGCGCGGCGATCCTGGCGCTCGCCGCCGAAAGCCGGCCGGTGCCGCCCGTCGTCCCGGATCTCGCCAAGGCCGTCGCCAAGGAATGGCAGCGCAGCAAATACAAGAGCACCCAGGAAGAAGCCTGGATGCTGCTTGCCGCACGCGCCATTCAGGGCGGCGATGACGGGTTGAAGGTCGACGTCAACGGCGCGGCCCATACCGGCGCCTATATGGCCCGCATGACCGGCGATGCGCTCGCCGATCATCCGCTGACGCTGACCAACCAGACGAACGACACGGTCTCGGCCATTGTCACCACCGTTGCCGCCCCGACCGTGCCGCTGCCGGCCGGCGGCGACGGCTTCCTCATCGAGCGCAGCTATTACACGCTCGACGGCGAAGAGGCGAATGTCAGCGAGGCCAAGCAGAACGAACGCTACGTCGTCGTCATCCATGTCCGCGAAAGCAATGACTGGCCATCGCGCATCGTCATTACCGACCTGCTGCCGGCCGGCTTCGAGATCGACAATCCGAACCTCGTCGACAGCGCCCAGATGACGAACTTCGACTGGATCGGCGAGATCTCCACCGCCCATACCGAATTCCGCTATGATCGTTTCGTCGCCGCCTTCAACCGCGCGGCGGGCGACAACCGCGAATTCAACGTCGCCTATGTCGTGCGCGCCGTCACCCCCGGCACCTACGACCATCCGGCCGCAAGCGTCGAGGACATGTACCGTCCGGAGCTCTCGGCCCGCACCGCGACCGGCAAGATGGAGGTCGTGGCAGCACAACAATGAGGCTGTGGCGCAAGTTTGCGATCGGGTCCGCCGCCGGCATCATCCTTGCCGGCGCGGCCCTCTTCGCGCTCGATGCCGCCGACAAGGCCTTTCCGCCGCCGCTCGACAAAGCGGATGTGGTCTCCGCCGAAGTGCTCGATGCCGACGGGCAATTGCTGCGCGCCTTTGCGGCCTCGGAAGGCCGCTGGCGGCTGAAGACCACGGTTGCCGACGTCGATCCGCAATTCCTGCGTATGCTGATCGCCTATGAGGATCAGCGTTTCTACGATCACGGCGGCGTCGATGCCTGGGCGCTCGGGCGGGCCGCCACGCAATTCATCCGCAACGGCCGCATCGTCTCCGGCGCCTCAACGCTGTCGATGCAGGTGGCACGGCTGATCGAGCCGCGCGCAGGGCGCTCGCTTTCGGCAAAACTGCTGCAGCTGGCGCGCGCCGTGCAGATCGAGCGGCGGCTGTCGAAGGAGCAGATCCTCGACCTCTATCTCACCCATGCCCCCTATGGCGGCAATCTGGAAGGCGTGCGGGCCGCAAGCCTTGCCTATTTCGGCAAGGAGCCGCGCCGCCTGACCGTCGCCGAAGCCGCCCTGCTCGTCGCCCTGCCGCAATTGCCGGAACGGCGCCGGCCGGACCGCAATCTCCAGGCGGCGAAAGAGGCGCGCAAACGCGTGCTCGAGCGCGCCGCGGTGGCCGAGGCCGTCGGAGAGGGCGAAGCCGAGCGGGCCGAGGCTGTCGCTGTCCCGATGCGACGCATGCAATTGCCGGCGCTCGCCGCCCATGTCGCCGAAGCCGCGCTGCGCAAGCAGCCGGATGTCCTCAAGCACCAGACGACACTGAAAAAGCAGGTGCAGCAGGGGCTGGAAGCGGTCGCCCGAGCCGCGGCGATGAAACTCGGGCCGAAGCTTTCGCTTGCCATGGTGATGGCCGATGCCCAGACCGGCGCCATCGTCGGCGAGGTCGGCTCGGCCGATTATTTCGACGCCAGCCGCTCCGGCTGGATCGATATGACCCGCGTCAACCGCTCACCGGGCTCGACGCTGAAGCCCTTCATCTACGGGCTCGCCTTCGAACAGGGCCTCGTCTCCCAGGAGACGATCATCGAGGACCGGCCGGCCGATTTCTTCGGCTACCGGCCGCGCAATTTCGACATGAGCTATCAGGGCGACGTCACCGTGCGCGAGGCCCTGCAACTCTCCTTGAATGTGCCGGCCGTCAAACTGCTCGACGCCGTCGGGCCATCGCGGCTGCTGGTGCGCTTCCGCCGCGCCGACGTGCGCCCGGCTCTGCCGCCGAACGAGACGCCGGGGCTGGCGATCGGTCTCGGCGGCGTCGGCATCACGCTGAAGGATCTGGTGCAGCTCTATACCGCACTCGCCAATCGCGGTCAGCCGGCAAGGCTTGGCGACGGCATCACCGGCACACCGGGCAAGCTCGACGGTGAACCGCTTTTGGAGCCGGTCGCGGTCTGGAACATTGCCGATATTCTCTCCGGCGTCATTCCGCCTGCCGGCGCGCCGCAGCGCGGCATCGCCTACAAGACCGGCACGAGCTATGGCTACCGCGACGCCTGGTCGGTCGGCTATGACGGGCGTTATGTGCTCGGCGTCTGGGTCGGGCGGCCCGATAACAGCGCCGTGCCCGGCTTGACCGGCTATGGCACCGCCGCCCCCATCCTGTTCGAAGGTTTTGCCAAATCCGGCATCGCGACGACGCCGCTGCCCCGCCCGCCCGCCGGCGCCGTGCGTATCGCCCAGTCCGAGCTGCCGATCAGCCAGCGGCGTTTTGCGTTGAACGCCAGCGGCCTGCTCGTTGCCTCCGGCCGCGAACCCGCGCCTCAGATCGTCTATCCGCCCGAGGGCGCCCATATCGATCTCGGCGCAGGCGCCGGCGACCTGTCGCCGCTGATGCTGAAACTGCAGGGCGGCCGCGCGCCCTTCCGCTGGCTTGCCAACGGCAGGCCGCTGCCAGACCTCTCCCGCCGCCGCACCCAGCAATGGCTGCCCGACGGCGGCGGCTACTCGAAACTGACCGTTATCGACTCGGCCGGACGCGCCGCCAGTGTCGGCGTTTTCATCGACTAGCACGATGCGTAGATTCAAAAATGTTACAGCGTCCTTTGCGCGTCTCAAAAGACGCGCGGCGCTGTGAGGGAACCAAAACCCTGACACAACCGTTGGGTAGAGGCTTCCTCCAACGTCAGACGGCCTCATGACCCTTCCGACCGCGACCTACCGGATACAATTCCGCAACGGCATGACCTTCGATCGCGCCTGCGGCCTCATTCCCTACCTCAAGACACTCGGCATCAGCCACCTCTATGCCTCACCGATCTTCACCGCCGTCAGCGGCTCGACCCACGGCTATGACGTCATCGACGCCAACGACATCGATCCGGCGCTCGGCGGCCGGGCGGGGTTCGAGCGGCTGACGGAAAGCCTCGCCGCGGCGGGCATGGGCCTCATCCTCGATATCGTCCCGAACCACATGGCCGCCTCGCCTGAGAACGGCTGGTGGCGCGACGTGCTGGCGTTCGGCCGGCAGAGCGCCTATGCCGGCCACTTCGACATCGACTGGAACGAGCCGCTGACCCTGCCGCAGCTCGGCCAAGATTTCGCTGCGGCGCTCGCCGCTGGCGAGCTGCGGATCGCGCTCGACGAAACGCATGGCAACTTCGCCTTCGGCTATTTCGAGACGCTGCTGCCGCTCAACCCCAGCAGTTACGGCGCGATCGCAAACCGGCTCGACGATCCGGTGGCAACGAGAATGGCGGAGGCCGCAGCCGTCACGTCGGGCGAGGACTTTGCCCGCGCCATGCGCGACATCCTGTTCGAAGGCGGTGACCGCGCCGTGCTCCGGCAAAAGCTCGAGGATATCTCGGCCGATCGCGATTTCCTCGAAAGCCTGCATGAGGGACAGCATTGGCGGCTCACCCATTGGAAGGAGGCGGCACGGCATCTGAGCTATCGCCGTTTTTTCGAGGTCACCGGGCTGGTCGGCACCCGCGTCGAAAATCCCTCCGTGTTCGAGGACATGCACCGGCTGACGATCGAGCTGGTGCGCCATGGCAAGGTGCAGGGCCTGCGCATCGACCATGTCGATGGGCTCGCCGAACCCAAGGCCTATCTCGACCGGCTGAGGGCGGCAGTCGGGCCGGACAGCTATATCGTCGTGGAAAAGATCCTCGGGCCTGGCGAAGTGCTGCCGGAGAGCTGGCCGGTCGCGGGCACCACGGGATATGAATTCATCGCGGCGCTGAGCGAACTCTTCATCGACGGCGGCGGCCTGCGCAGATTGGACGATGCCTATCGCAGCCTCGCCGGCGAGACCGGCGATCTCGATGAGGGCCGGCGGCTTGCCAAGCGGCTGATGGTCGAGCGCAACTTCGCCGGCGAGACTGGCAGGCTGGCAGCAATCGCCGCGGGGATCTTTCCGGAGATAAACAGAGATGAGCTCGCCACGGCGCTGAGCGAACTGCTGATCGCCTTCCCCGTCTACCGCACCTATGGCGACGGCGGTCCGCTCGCCTGGCAGGATTCAGCCGTCCTTGCCGCAACCGCATCGCAGGCCATGGCCCGGCTCGATGATCGGCGTGCCCTCGATCATGTGCTGAGGCTTCTCGAAGGCAAGGTCGAAGGGGATGCGGCCCACGAATTTCGGATCCGCTTTCAGCAATTGAGCGGGCCGGTGATGGCCAAAGCGACTGAGGACACGCTGTTCTACCGCTACAACAGGCTGCTTGCCGCAAATGAAGTCGGCGGCGAACCGGGCAAGACGCCCGACGGCCCGGAGGGATTCCATCGCCGCATGGCCGAGCGGGCGCGGCTGCAGCCGCACGGCCTGTCGGCCAGCGCCACGCACGACACCAAACGCGGCGAGGATGCGCGCGCCAGACTTTATGCCTTGAGCGAGGGCGCGGATGTTTTCGGGCAGGCGGTGGCGCGCTGGCGTGAGATGAACCGGTCGTGGCTGAGGGACCTGCCGGATGGTGCGGCGCCGGAGCCGAATGTCGAATGGATGCTCTATCAGGCGCTGGCCGGCGTCTGGCCGGAAGATTTCGACCGAGGGCAGACGGAAGAGCTTCGCGCGCGCTTCACCGATTACGCGGTCAAGGCAGTGCGCGAGGCCAAACTCCACACCGGTTGGATCGAGCAGGATGCCGCCTACGAAGAAGCGGTGGCGGCCTATGCGGCAGCGCTGGTGTCGCCGGAGAATGACGCCTTCCTCGAAGATTTCGAAACGGTGCTGCAGCCCTTCATCGCGGCGGGTTACCTCAACAGCCTGTCGCAGACGCTGCTCAAGCTGACGGCGCCCGGCATTCCCGACATCTACCAAGGCTCCGAGGGATTCGATTTCAGCCTCGTCGATCCCGATAACCGCCGGCCGGCCGATCATGCGCGGCTGGCGGCCTGGCTTGATGAAGCAGGGCCGATCGCCAAGCTTCAGGCGGCAGCTTTGAAGCAGCGCATCATCGCGATCGGCCTGCAGCTGCGCCAGCGGCAACCGGCGCTCTTTGCCAGAGGCGATTATCTGCCGCTGAAGGTGACGGGCGGCCGGCGCGAGCACGTGCTGGCTTTTGCCCGGGTGCACAAGGATAATTTCGCCATCGTCGCTGCACCCAGGCTGATGTTCGGCTGGCTCGACCCCGGCGTGCTGTTTGCCGGCCCGGAATTCTGGGAGGATACGGCGATCGCCGTCCCCTCCCCTCTTCACGGGCTGAAGGCGGATCTGGTAACCGGCAAGACGATCGAACCCGGCGGCAGCATTGCGGTCGCCGGGTTGCTCGGCAGCCAGCCCGTCGGGCTGATCAGCCCGATCTGAGGATCGGGCGACAGAGCGGTTGCCTTCGAAAAATCGGCGTCGCCGAAATTAGCGCTTGACCTTCCAGTTGCTGGAAGGTGGATAAGCCTCTCCAACTGCCCCTCGGGCATAGGAGACAGTCATGAATATCAAACACGATCACGATCATCATCACGGCCACGCCCATGCCGGCGATCACAGCTGTTGCGGCCATGGCGGGGAAAAGACTGCCGACGCCACGATTCGTGACCCCGTCTGCGGCATGACTGTCGATCCGGAGGCCGGCAAGCCTTCGCTCGATCATGCGGGCCGCCTCCATCACTTCTGCTCGGAGGGCTGCCGGACGAAGTTTGCCGCCGCGCCGCAGG
Organism: Rhizobium sp. BT03; assembly: GCF_030053155.1. Taxonomy (NCBI): domain Bacteria; kingdom Pseudomonadati; phylum Pseudomonadota; class Alphaproteobacteria; order Hyphomicrobiales; family Rhizobiaceae; genus Rhizobium; species Rhizobium sp. BT03. The sequence goes on along the minus strand of NZ_CP125642.1, from coordinate 290,030 downwards.
ATTACCTGACCGCGAAGGATCCGGTCTGCGGCATGACCGTCGATCGCTCGACGGCGAAGCATTTTCTGAAAATCGAGGGCGAGAAATTCTATTTCTGCTCAGCCGGCTGCCGGACAAAGCTCGAAGCCGATCCCGCAGCCTATCGCGACGGCAAACGCCCTCCGGCAAAGCCGGCGCCGAAGGGCACGCTCTATACCTGCCCGATGCATCCGGAGGTCGTCAGCGACGGCCCCGGCGACTGCCCGAAATGCGGCATGGCGCTCGAGCCGATGGGCATTCCGCCTAATGACGAAGGCCCGAACCCGGAACTTGTCGATTTCACCAGACGGCTTTGGGTGAGCGCCATCCTTGCTCTGCCGCTGCTCGCTCTCGGCATGGGACCGATGCTCGGCCTGCCTTTGCGGGAGATGATCGGCGAGCCGCAGGCGACCTATATCGAACTGCTGCTGGCAACGCCGGTCGTGCTGTGGGCGGCCTTGCCGTTTTTCCGCCGCGCTTGGGCCTCCCTCGTCAACCGCAGCCCGAATATGTGGACCCTGATCGGTCTCGGCGTCGGCACCGCCTATGTCTACAGCCTCGTCGCCACGCTTACGCCCGGCATCTTCCCGATGAGTTTCCGCGGCCACGGCGCAGCCGTGCCGATCTATTTCGAGGCGGCCGCCGTCATCGTCGCTCTCGTATTCGTCGGCCAGGTGCTGGAATTGAAGGCACGCGAGCGCACCGGTTCGGCGATCCGCGCGCTGCTCGATCTCGCGCCGAAGACGGCACGCCGCATTGGTGCCGATGGCAGCGAGAGTGACGTGCCGGTGGACGAGATTGAGACCGGCGACCGGCTGCGCGTGCGCCCGGGCGAGCGTGTGCCGGTGGATGGCTCCGTCCTCGAGGGCCAGTCGACCGTCGACGAATCGATGATTACAGGCGAGCCTCTGCCCGTGGAGAAGTCGAAAGGCGACGGACTGACCGGCGGCACGATCAACAAGAACGGCGCGCTCGTCATGTCGGCCGAGAAGGTCGGCGCCGAGACGGTGCTGTCGCGCATCGTCGACATGGTCGCCAAGGCGCAGCGCTCGCGCGCGCCGATCCAGGGTGCGGTCGACCGGGTGTCTGCCTTCTTCGTGCCGGCGGTCGTCGCCGCGGCCATCCTTGCCTTCATCGTCTGGGCAGCGGTCGGCCCGGAGCCGAGCCTTGCCAATGCGCTGCTGGCCGCCGTCGCCGTCCTGATCATCGCCTGCCCCTGCGCACTCGGCCTTGCGACACCGATGTCGATCATGATCGCGACGGGGCGCGGCGCTGGAGAAGGCGTGCTGATCAAGGACGCCGAAGCACTGGAGCGCTTTTCCAAGGTCGATACGCTGATCGTCGACAAAACAGGCACGCTGACCGAGGGAAAGCCGAAGCTTACCGACGTCGTCGCCTTCGGTGAAACCGAGGAGAACCGGCTGCTGTCGCTGGCGGCAAGCCTGGAGCGCGGCTCCGAACATCCGCTGGCCGAAGCGATCGTGTCCGGCGCCGAGGAGCGCGGCGCCACCTTCGTCGAGGTCACCGGCTTCGAGGCCAAGACCGGCAAGGGCGTTCAGGGTCTTGCCGGCGACACCATGGTGGCGCTCGGCAACGCGGCGATGCTTACCGATCTCGGCATCGATCCTTCGGCGCTGGCCGAGAAGACCGAAGCCCTGCGCGGCGAGGGCAAGACGGTGATGTTCGTCGTCGTCGACGGCACCCTTGCCGGTCTGGTCGCCGTTGCCGACCGGATCAAGCCGACGACGGAAGCCGCCATCAAGGCGCTGCACGACAGCGGCCTGAAGATCATCATGGCGACGGGCGACAATGAGCGCACGGCGCGGGCGGTGGCAAAAAGCCTGGGGATCGACGAGGTCCGCGCCGACATGCTGCCGGAGGGCAAAAGCGCGCTGATCGAGGAACTGCGCGCCAAGGGCGCCATCATCGCCATGGCCGGCGACGGCGTCAACGATGCGCCGGCGCTTGCGGCCGCCGATGTCGGCATCGCGATGGGCACCGGCGCCGATGTTGCAATGGAAAGCGCCGGCATCACCCTGGTAAAGGGCGATCTCACCGGCATCGTCAGGGCGCGGCGGCTGGCGGAGGCGACGATGCGCAACATCCGCCAGAATCTCGGTTTCGCTTTCGGCTATAATGCGCTCGGCGTGCCGGTGGCCGCCGGCGTGCTCTATCCGATCTTCGGGCTGCTGCTGTCGCCGATGATCGCGGCGGCGGCGATGAGCCTCTCATCCGTCTCGGTGATCTCAAATGCACTGAGACTGCGCTTTGCAAAATTATAGGAGATGACGATGAATATCGGCGAAGCATCGGAGCGTTCAGGTCTGCCTTCGAAGACGATCCGCTACTACGAGGATATCGGCCTCATCCGCCCCGAAAGGGGCGGCAACGGCTATCGCGACTATGCCGCGACCGATGTTCACAAGCTGCGCTTCCTGCAGCGGTCGCGCGGTCTCGGCTTTTCCGTCGAGGAGTGCCGGCAATTGCTGGCGCTCTACGAGGACAAAGCCCGCGCGAGCGCCGACGTCAAGGAGATCGCCGAGACCAAACTTGCCGAGATCGACCGCAAGATCCGCGATCTCTCGGACCTGCGGCGCACGCTGGAGCATCTCGTTCATGCCTGCCACGGCAATGACAGGCCGGACTGTCCGATCCTCGAAGGGCTTTCGGACGGCGGCTGATCATCGCGAAAGATGCAGGCGGCAGCTTCAGGAAAGCTGCGGCATGTTCTGGTTGGCTGCCTGCGCGGATGGGGCCCGCCCGTCTTCGCCGTCATCCAGCCGATGCTTGATCGCAAGCGCGTAGATCACGTCGAGAATATTGCGGTCCCTGAGATGAGGGTCGATGAGAGCGAGAAGCGAGGCCCGGACGATCTTCTTGCTGGTGGCGTTTGGGCAACGCGCCTTGACGAAATCATAGAGCGCCTGATCCGTCAGCCCTTCCATGGCGCCGTCTACGAGAGCTTCGTAGACCCGCTTCTTTTCCTTCATTCTTGATTTTCCCCTTCAAATCAGCGGCGTCATGATCTGTCATGTAATTGTCATAAACAATCGCGGATTTAAGCTGCGGCGATGGCGTCTGCGGCCAGCGTGATTTTTTTACCGCCGCCGGGAATAAAATCGGCCGTGCTTGCGTATACTCAATCATGGAACGCAAAGACCGCCCCTTCGACGTCATCGGACAGCTTGCAGCGCTGAGGCGCTACGCTCGCTCGCTGGTGCGCAATTCGGACGAGGCTGAGGATCTGGTGCATGATGCGCTGGTGCGCGCACTGGAGAAGAAAAAGAGTTTCCGCAGCGGCGGCAATCTGCGCACCTGGCTGCTCTCCATCCTGCACAATGCTCATATCGACCGTCTGCGCCAGAACCGGTCGCTGACGCGCCGCCATGACGAGGCGGCTGTCGAGGCCGAACAGTCGCTGCCCGCTGGGCAGGAACATGCCGTGCGCCTGCAGCAGGTGCGCGACGCCTTTTTCGACCTGCCGGAGGAACAGCGCGAGGCGCTGCATCTCGTGGCGATCGAAGACCTATCCTACCAGGAAGCCGCCAATGCGCTCGGCATTCCTGTGGGAACGCTGATGTCGCGCATCTCCCGCGCCCGCGCGCAATTGCGCGAATTCGAGGAGAAGACACCGCGCAAGTCGCATCTGAGACTGATTGGAGGGGACGGCAATGAAAGCAATTGATCCCATCCTCGATGCCGATCTCGACGCCTATGTGGATGGCGAACTCGATGTCGCCCGCCGCATCCAGGTGGAATCCTATCTTTCCGGCCATCCGGCGATTGCCGCCAAGGTCATGGCCGACCTCAGCGTCAAGGGCGAGTTGCGCCTGGCGCTTGCCGGCGAAAGCGCCTTCGGCCGCCCCGAGACCCGCGACGCCGCCCGCCGGCTGGAACGCGGTCTTTCCTATGGCCGCATCTTCCATTCCATGCAGCGCATTGCCGCTGTCGGTATTCTGGTCACCGCCGGCTGGGTGGCGCATAATTCCTTCGGCGCTTTCTCGGCAACCGAGGTATCGGCATCGGTGCCGGCACCCGCCTATGTCGAGGATGCCGTCCGCGCCTACCAGACCGCGGCGCTACGCCAATCGATGCCGCCGCAGACGCCGGCCACCTACAGCGCCGACGATATTCGCGCCGCCACCGCGATCGTGATGCCGGAACTGCCTGGAGATTGGAAGGTCGCCGACGTGCAGATCTTCCCGTCCGAATTCGGCCCCAGCGTCGAGATGGCGATCGAGCAGTCGGATGGAAAGCGGCTGTCGCTTTTCGCCGTCCGCCCGGGCGCCTTCGAGGTCAAGCCGGTCAGCCATCTCGCGCTTGAGAAAGCAGAAGCCGCCTATTGGCAGATCGGCGAGGTCGCCTATGCGCTGATCGCCGACGAAAGCGGTCTCAATCTCGATCAGGCGGCCGAACGGCTCGCCCGCTCGCTCTATTAGTTCAAACCGAGGAGATCAGCATGAACCCGATCAATTCCCGCTACGGCGCCGTGGCCGGCTCCCAGGCCGTCTTCGACGAAGGCCTGCGCCAGCATATGCTGCGCGTCTACAATTACATGGCTCTCGGCCTTGTTATCACCGGCCTCGTCGCCTTCGTCGTCGGCTCGACGCCGGCCCTCTACGTGCCGATCTTCGGGTCGCCGCTGAAGTGGGTGGTGATGCTGGCGCCGCTCGCCTTCGTCTTCTTCTTCTCGTTCCGCATCCAGACGATGTCGGCCAGCACCGCGCAGATCACCTTCTGGGCCTTCTGCGCCGTGATGGGCCTGTCGCTCGCCTCCGTCTTCCTGGTCTTCACCGGGATGAGCATTGCGCGGACCTTCTTCATCACCGCCACGATGTTCGGCGCCACCAGCCTTTACGGCTATGTGACGAAGCGTGACCTGTCGCGCATGGGCTCGTTCCTGATGATGGGTCTCATCGGCGTTATCATCGCCAGCATCGTCAACATCTTCCTGGGTTCGTCCGCGCTGCAGTTCGCCGTCTCGGTGATCGGCATCGTCGTCTTCGTCGGCCTCACCGCTTACGACACGCAGAACATCAAGGAACAGTATTCGGAAAACTACGATCAGGAATCGAACCAGAAGCTCGCCGTCTTCGGCGCGCTGTCGCTCTACCTGAACTTCGTCAACATCTTCCAGCTTCTGCTCAACTTCACGGGCGAGCGGGAATAGGGATCGCGCTTCCGGGGGCAAAGGAAGCGCAAGAGCACCCGGTCTGCACTCTGTGACAGGATGGCAGATCGGGTGTTCACCTTAAAAATGAAAGCGGCCGGGTTAACGCCCGGCCGCTTTCATGTCAGATGATGCCCCAGGCGCGGTAGCGGCCGCGGCCGGTGATTTCACGAATGCCGATCTCGTTGACGAGGTTCAGCGCGCCGCGCGGCGTAATCCTGAGATGGCGGGCAATCATCGCCGCCGAGACCATCGGCCGCGACAGGATGAAATCGGCAAGATCCGGCAGGCTGCTGTTCGAACGGCGGCCGCGAAAGCGCAGCTCCATCTGCGTGCGGGCCAGCGAGAGCCGGTCGAGTTCCTTGAGACCGGCGGCAGCCCCCAGATGCATCGCCTCCAGGAAGGCCTGCAGCCGCGTCGCCCGATCGCGCGCGCGGCGACGTTCATGGCGCACCAGCTTCAGCCCGCCGTAAAAAGAAAAGAGATGCGAGGCAACCTTGCCGCGGGCGCGCAGATGTCCGGCGACCAGCAAACCGCCGAGCCAGTGCTGACGCCGCAATGGCTCGATTCTTTCCCAGGCTTCGAAAAGGATAATCGCGCCAAGAACCGGCGGCAAGCTTTCGGCCAATGGCAAGAGGCCGCGCCACTCGGCAAGCCGCTGCTCCTCGTCCCATTCGTCGTCACCCAGCAAGCCGAGAGGATCGTCATTGCGTCGTGCCGGGGCAGCGGCGGCCGTCTCGCTTGCCGGCAGCTTGCCCGTATGGATGTCGAGCAGTTTTTGCGAGCGGGCAAGAAGCGCGTCGATCTCGGCCATCTCGGCGGCGAGCGGCCCGTCTTCATCGCCGCCCTCGTCGTCGGTCTCGAGCGGCACCACGGAGCTCTTGACCTCCGGCGCTGTCCCCTCCCCTTCCCCGAGCGTCGCCGTCAGCGTCGCAAGCCCCGAGGCTCCGAGCGCCCAGGCCGGTTCGCCGGTCCAGATGCGCCGGCGGGCCCGCAGCACGGAATGGGCGATCGTCAATTCGTGGCTCGGCGCCCGGCTGTCCATATGCGCATCGTGCAAAACCAGATCCTCGACATGCACGAGTTCGCCGGCCACCCAGAGCGCGCCGGCAGCATCGAAGAAATGACTGCGTTCGGCAAAGCCCTCACCGACCGGCGAACGCACCACCCGTTCGTCCAGCCGCGCCAGCGCATCCTCTGCGGCGGCAAAGGATGGAAGCAAGGTTTGAAGCATCGCACTGTCGATTTCGTAGCGCATTGTTAAGCTTTACGGTTTTTCACAAATGGAAGCAAAACGGATATTTCCTTCCGCCATCTATGACATGGTTAACGGCGCATTTCAACAAAAGGCCGGGGAAGGAAGCGGTCGAGATGGCTGAGCGAGCCGCCGCTTAGCGTCTAGCCGTCGCAGCTGGCGCGAAGCTTTTTCATAGCCGTTCATCCTGTTTTCCTCGCTATCGGACCATTGGCCCGCATCAGCGCCATCAGCATCGGCCCAAGCGAGAACTCGCCGCGCTCGGCCCGCCGTGTCAGATCACGCAGATAGCCGCCGGCCGAGTTGATATGTCCGCCTCTTTCGAGGATGCAGGCGATCACCGTGGCGGCATTTTCCGGCCCCATGACATCGCAGGCCAGCTGATAGGCGCTCGGACTGACGCCGAGCATCGAACGGACGATGACGGCCGCGGCCATCAGATCCCGCCAGCTGCCGATCCCGCCGCCCGGCCCATAAACGACGACCTCCGGGCAGGCCTGCAGCACCATGGCAAGGGGGAAGGATTTCGGCGGCTCCCGCCATGGCCGCGGTTCTTCCTCCGGCTTTGCGCCCTGCTTCGGTTCGAAGCTTGGTTCAAGTTCAGATATGGGGTGTGGGTTTGAATTATGTATGTGCCGACCGTTTTGGCTGCCATTGGCGTCTGATTTTTCTGTTTTCGTTTTCAATTCCAGCGTCTTGACGATCAATTCGCGGAAAGCTTCGAGATCGCTCAGCAGATGTTCCATCTCGGCGGCCGACGGGCGGCGCGGCAGGCTTGCCGACAGCAGATTGAAATGCGTCTGCATCTCGATCCATTCGCCGGCGATTTTCTCCTCCAGGGCGATCTCGATAAGTTTGGTGATGTCGCGCCGGCAGAGCGTCAGCCGTTCCCGCAGGCGTTTCCATTCGAGCTTGTCGGCGAGCACCTGAGCCGCCTGTGCCTCGATCTCGCCGGCGCGCGCCAGCAGCGGCGCCAGGCTGAAGCCAAAGGCCTCTCCAAGCCCGCCCTCGCCGTTGCGGCGGGCGAACCGTTTGCCGTTCGGGCTATCGCGCCGGATGATCAGGCCGGCCTCCACCAGCATCGCCAGGTTCCGCCGCAGCGTCGTTCCGGCCATCCCGTGCGTGCGCAGCGACAGCTGCTCGTTCGAGGGAAAGACCACGAAGCCGTTGGCCTCGGCAATCTCGTTCTTCGGATAGAAGGTCAGCAACGCGTTGAGAACGGCGAGCGCACGATCGGATACGCCGACCATATCCTTTGCTTCGCAGAGCGCGCGAAAGATCTTCCACTTATCGACCGATGCGTCCGGTTCGACCTTGCTGGCACTTTCCTGGCTTGCCAGCATGCCAAGCGTCATCGATCGCCGCCCAAAGGGCGTCGATACATATTGAGGCTCCATGTCCCTCACCTTTTTTCAAGGCAAAAGAAATCTACCACCCAAAAGGATGCCGAAGATGCTTGACAGTGATTCGAGGAAGTGCGATTCTCAGATTGTCCAGATATGAGAAAGGCTTCCGCGACGGCAACGTTCGGAGGCTTTTTTCTTTTGCGGCCTACTCTCCTGCTTGCAACCTGCCGGCCCGATAGGCTTCGTAAAGCTCATCGAGACGGCGTGAAATGTAAGCGCCGAAATCCGGCGCATCGCCGGTTTTCAACGCGATCGTGAAGGAATTGCCGGCGCTCTTGATTCGGCCGGCAATCTTGCCGCCGCCCTTCGGCTTCCAGTCATATTCCGTGGCCTCGGGCTTCGCCTCTTTCCGGGCGAGCTCGGCAACCAGAAGCTCAAAGCGGCGGTCGCTCTCCTCAGCCATGAAGTTTTCCGAGCCGACGAGCTTGGCAAGCCGCGCCGCCGTCATCCCGTTCCAGTCCTGGGCAAGCGCCATCCATTTGCGGCGCCCGATGCCGGGGGCAGCACCCACCGATCTGACGATCTCGGCCGGGATGGCTCTCGCGACGGAGAGCAGTTTCGACAGCTCGGTCTTATCGGTCGACAGCGCCTTCATGATGATGGGCCGCTCAAAACCCTTGATCTCGAGATTGAGGGCAAAGACGGCGCGCTCGATGTAGGAAAGGTTGCGGCGCGCCGAATTTTCGATGCCCTGGGCGATGACGACATCGGTATCGTCAAGGCTGCGGACGATCGCCTGCACCTTGCGCCCGAGCAGCTTGACGGCCTGCAGGCGGCGATGGCCATAGGCGATCTGGTAGCGGCTTTCATCATCGGGATGGCGACGAACGAGAACCGGCACTTCCTGGCCGTTCTCGGCGATCGACTGCACCAGCTCGTCGTCGATATCGAGCGGCTGGTCGGCGAGGCGGTCGCGCACGAAGGAGGAATCGATCAGATCGGGATCGAGCTCGACGATGCGTTCGCCTGAGAGCAAGGCCTCCTGTATCGCCCTGCTCTCTTCCTCCATGCGCCCGAGCGTCAGTGCCATCGTCCGGACCGGCCCGGCCGCGCCGCGCGAAGACGGCTCTTCGTAGTTGGCCGCGGCCAACTCCTGCGCCGTATCGTCGAAAAGACCTTTCAGGCGATCACGTCTGCTCATGTCCGGCCCCAGGCTTTGTGAATGCCGGCGAGAACCTCGCTATTGGCGGCATTGACCGATTCCAGCGCCCGGTCGTAAGTCGAGCGGCGCACCTGCCCCTTCTCGATTTCGAACAGCGTCTGCTTGGTCAGGCCGGCATCGGCGATCGCCGTCGATTTGAGAATGGTGGCCGTCAACACGTCGTCACCGAACAGGCTGCGCAGCAGCGCAACGATCTGCGACTGCGGCGCGTCGAAGGGTTCGTGACGGGTGACGACATATTTGATGAAGTCGTGCTGCAGATCACCGCCGGCCTTGCGGACCACAGACAGCAGATCCGAGGTCATCAGCAGGAATTGCGACATGGAGGCGACATCGACCATCTGCGGATGGATGGTGATGAGCAGCGAGGTTGCCGCGCAGACGGCGCCGAGGGTGAGGTAACCGAGCTGCGGCGGGCAGTCGATCACCACGACGTCGTAATCGGCCTCGACCTCGGCGATCGCCACGCCGACCCGGCGGAAGAACAACTCGGCCGGTTTCTGCCGATCATTGAGCGCCCGCGGCGTTTCATGCTCGAATTCCATCAGTTCGAGATTGCCCGGCACCAGATCGAGCCCGTCGAAATAGGTCTTGCGGACGATGTCCTTCAGCGGCTTGCGGCCGGCATCGTAGCGAATGGCGCCATAAAGCGTATCGCCATCGGAAAGATCGAATTCGGGCTGGACGCCCAGCATCGAGGAGAGCGAGGCCTGCGGATCGAGGTCGATGGCGAGCACCCGGTAACCGGCCAGCGCCAGATATTGCGCCAGATAAAGCGTCGTCGTCGTCTTGGCCGAGCCGCCCTTGAAATTGGTGACGGCAACCGTCTGCAGCTTCTCGCCGGGACGCCGCCAGGGAAGATAGCTGAGCGCATCCTTCGGCTTCAGCTTCGCCATATATTGGCGCAATTCATTGATCTGGCCGAGCGTATAGGAGCGCCGGCCATTCTGGGAAAGCTCTGGCTGCGGCCCCTTGCCATCCAGGGAAAGCTGGCGAAGATAGCCGTCGGACACGCCGATCATCTGGGCGGCCTCGCCTGAAGAAAATGTCCGCAGCGTCTTTTGCGCGAGCGGCGGAAACAGCTTGTCGCGGAGAAGCTTCAATTGCCGCGAAAGCTGGTTCGCATGCCGCTCGATCCGCACATCTGTCGTCGATACGCTAATGTTGTCCAAAACACCCAATCCTTTTCGATGCGCTTTTCTGTCAACATAGCGTCAAAAAGCGTATCGAAAGTGACACGATTCGGGATTTCCGGCAACAATCGGGGCCAGGAGCCCATTCCGGCCCGGTTGGCCGCGGCCAACTCTTCGCCATCGCCCTTGCGGCGAACCGGCTTTTTCGGCAAGACCGCCGGGACTCAAGGGAGTATCGGCTTGAAGCACATCCATATCATCGGCATCGGCACGGGCAACCCGGAGCACGTCACCATACAGGCAATCAACGCGATGAATTCAGCCGACGTGATCTTCCTGCCGGTCAAAGGCACCGGCAAGGAAGAGCTCGCCGAGATCCGCCGTGAAATCTGCGAACGATATGTCACGCGGCCGGGCATCCGGATTTCGGAATTCGCGGTACCGCAGAGGCGGACGGCGGACAGAAGCTACACGCAAAGCGTCGACACCTGGCACGCCGAGATCGCCCTTATCTATAAAGAGCTGATCTCCGGCCTGCCCGATGACGGCCGCGGCGCCTTTCTCGTCTGGGGCGATCCCAGTCTCTACGACAGCACGATCCGCATCATCGAACGCGTGCGGCAGGACGGCGGCGTGGATTTCGACTACAGCGTCATTCCTGGCATCACCAGCATCCAGGCCCTGGCCGCCAGTCACAAAATCCCCGTCAACCTTGTCGGCAAACCGATCGAGATCACCACCGGGCGCAGGCTGGCGCAGGATGGGCTGCAGGCGTCCACCACCGTCGTCATGCTCGACGGCGAACAGGCCTTTGCCAAGACCGACGATCCCGACGCCGAGATCTTCTGGGGCGCCTATCTCGGCACCGAAGACGAGATCGTCAGATCCGGGCGGCTCGGCGACATCGCGGCCGACATTCTGATGCTGAGGGCCGAAGCCAGGCAGCGGCATGGCTGGATCATGGATATCTATCTGCTGCGCAAGGGACGAGATTTCGAGGAATAGCCGCGCCGACCGTTTCCCATGTTTTGCCGCGTCCGCCGCGATCATGTAAGAAACGGACAGAGGATAAAGAATGGGCATCGACACCGCCAAGGTTATCGACGGGAGAGGCGAGACGGAGCTGCAGCGCCGCGCGGCGGCGAAGATGCGCGCGCGCGGCGCCTGCCCCGCCCTCGCCACACCGATGTCGACCGGCGACGGTCTGCTGGTGCGGCTGCGGCCGGCCGGCGGCGCGTTGACCCTGCCGCAATTCGCAGCACTGGCTCGCGCAGCCGCGGCACACGGAAACGGCATTCTCGAGATCACCGCACGCGGCAATCTGCAGATCCGCGGGCTGCGGGCCGAGACCGTCGGACAGCTCGCCTCCGATATCGATGCCGCCGGCATTGCCGTGCCGGACGGACCGGCGGTCGAGATCTCGCCGCTGCACGGCATCGACCCGGAAGAGGTGAGCGATCCGGCCGCCATGGAGCTGGCTTTGCGCGGCAAGCTCCGCGATCTCCTCACCTCGCCGCGGCTCGCACCGAAACTGTCGATCGTCGTCGACGGCGGCGGAGCCTTCGGCTTGTCGGCGCTTTCCGCCGATATCCGTCTCGTTGCACAATCGCCGGCGCATTGGCTTGTTGCGATCAACGGCGATGGCGAAACGGCAACACCGGTAGTGGTTGGCCCTGCGGAAGCGGCGGTCTCTGCCGTGGGCGAGGTTCTGAGCCTGCTGGCAAAGCTCGGGCAGGGCAGCCGGGCACGGGATATCGATCCGGCGCGTCTGCGGGCAAGCTTTCCCACCATCAGCGAACCTCGATCCCTTCCATCCCGCGTGGCCAAGAGGCCGCTTGCCGGCCTACACAGACTGGCGGACGGCAAAACCGTGCTCGGCGTCCGGCCGGAATTCGGCCAGATCCGCGCGGCCGATCTGATCGCCCTGCTTGATCTCGCCAAGGCCTCTGGCGCAACCGCGATCCGGCTGGCGCCCGGCCGCAGTTTCTTCCTGCTCGGGCTTGCGGCAGAGGCGGCGCCGGCCGTGCAGACCGCGGCAGCCGAAAGTGGCTTCGGCGCCCAAGCCTGCGAGAAAGCCGAGCATATCGCCGCTTGCGCCGGCGCCGGCGCCTGCGGTTCCGCCTTCTACAAAACACGCAGTCTGGCGCGCCGCATCCTGGCGGCGGCACCTGCCCTCTTCGACGGTTCGCTGACGCTGCATCTCTCCGGCTGCGCCAAGGGCTGCGCGCATGCCCGGCCGGCGCTGACGCTGACGGGCACGGCTGAAGGCTACGACCTCATTCTCCACGGGCTCGCTGCGGATCGGCCGGATGAACGGATCGCTGGCGGTCGGATCGATTTCGCTATAGAGAGGCTCGCCCGGTCCATCGAAGACAACAGAGGCGCTGGCGAATCGGCTGCCGCCTGCCTTACACGGCTTGGCGCAACCGGTCTTTCGAAGGCGCTGCGACAGGAATAAGAATGCCAGACTACGATTATATCCGCAGCGGTGACGCGATCTACGAGCGCTCCTTTGCGATCATCCGCGCCGAGGCCGATCTTTCGCGCTTCACCGAAGATCAGGCCGACATCGCCGTGCGCATGATCCATGCCTGCGGGCTGGTCGAGGCGGCGGAGCATTTCCTGTTCTCCGCCGATGTCGTCAGCGCCGCGCGCGACGCGCTGAAGGCCGGGGCGCCGATCTTCTGCGATGCGGAGATGGTCTCCCAGGGCGTGACCCGAGCGCGGCTGCCGGCGCTGAACGAGGTCATCTGCACGCTGCGCGACCCCGCCACCCCGGAACTGGCCCTCAAGATCGGCAATACGCGCTCGGCCGCCGCCATGCATCTCTGGCTCGACCGGCTCGGCGGCAGCGTCGTTGCGATCGGCAATGCGCCGACCGCACTCTTCCACCTGCTCGAACTCCTGCGCGACGGCGCCCCGAAACCCGCAGCGATCCTCGGCATGCCGGTGGGCTTTGTCGGCGCGGCGGAATCGAAGGATGCGCTGGCGGAGAATTCTTACGGCGTCCCCTTTGCCATCGTGCGCGGCCGGCTCGGCGGCAGCGCGATGACAGCCGCCGCCATCAACGCGCTGGCGAGGCCGGGCCTATGACGACAACAGGCCGTCTCATCGGCGTCGGCACGGGTCCCGGCGACCCGGAGCTTCTGACCCTCAAAGCTGTCCGCGTCATCGAAAGCGCCGACGTCATCGCCTATTTCGCCAAGCAGGGCAGGGGCGGCAACGGCAAGGCGATCGTCGAACCGCTGCTGAACTCCGGTATGACGCTGCTGCCGCTCTATTATCCCGTCACCACCGAGATCGATAAGAACGACGATCGCTATCAGAGCCTGATCACCCAGTTCTACGACCGGTCTGCCGAAACCGTCGCCGGCCATCTCGATGCCGGGCTGACCGTCGCCGTGCTCAGCGAAGGCGATCCGCTGTTCTACGGCTCCTATATGCACCTGCATGTCAGGCTTTCCACACGCTATCCGACTGAGGTAATCCCCGGCATCAGCGCCATGTCCGGCTGCTGGTCCCTGGCAGGCATGCCGATCGTCCAGGGGGACGACGTGCTTTCCGTACTGCCCGGTACGATGGCCGAGGCCGAGCTGACTCGCCGCCTTGCCGATACGCAAGCCGCCGTCATCATGAAGGTCGGCCGCAATCTGCCGAAGATCCGCCGCGCCTTGGCGGCGGCCGGCCGGCTTGCGGAGGCCGTCTATGTCGAGCGCGGCACCATGGCGAATGCAGCGATGGAAAAGCTCGCCGACAAGACTGAAGGCGATGCACCGTATTTTTCGCTGGTCCTTGTGCCGGGCTGGGAGGGCAGCCGATGAGCGGCCGGCTTTTCGTGATCGGCACCGGTCCCGGCAATCCCGAGCAGATGACGCCGGAAGCGCTCGCCGCCGTCGATGCGGCAACGGATTTCTTTGGTTATGGACCCTATCTCGACCGGCTGCAGCTTCGCGACGATCAGCTAAGGCATGCCTCCGACAATCGCGAAGAACTCGACAGGGCAGGGGCGGCCCTTTCCATGGCAGCGGATGGCTCGAAAGTCTGCGTCGTCTCCGGCGGCGACCCCGGTGTCTTCGCCATGGCTGCCGCCGTCTGCGAGGCGATCGAGAACGGACCGGCCGCCTGGCGCGCGGTCGATCTCACCATCCTGCCCGGCATCACCGCCATGCTGGCGGTGGCGGCAAGAGCCGGGGCGCCGCTTGGGCACGATTTCTGCGCCATCTCGCTCTCCGACAATTTAAAGCCTTGGAATATAATAGAAAACCGCCTCGAATTGGCAGCCAGGGCCGGCTTCGTCATCGCCCTCTATAATCCCATCAGCCGGGCGCGGCCCTGGCAACTCGGCGAAGCCTTCAAACTGCTGCGCGACCATCTGCCGGCAACGACCCCCATTATTTTCGGGCGCGCGGCCGGGCGGCCGGACGAGCGTATCGTAGTGCAGAAGCTGTCACAGGCGGACGCCTCGATGGCCGATATGGCGACCTGCGTCATCATCGGATCGGCCGAAACGCGGATCGTCACGCGGCCCGGCCGGCCGGACCTCGTCTATACCCCGCGTTTCATGGCAGGGGGGAAGAGGTGATCGACCGCTGCCAGCGCCGCCTCGACAGTTTCGACCGTCTTGACCGTGGAGACCGCCGCGCGCGTGACCATCATCACCTCGATGCCGAGCAGGCGGGCCGCCTCGATCTTCGCATAGGTGGCCGCGCCACCGCTGTTCTTGGCAATGACGGCGTCGATGCGGTGTCGCTTCAGCAGAGTGCATTCGCCTTCCAGCGTGAAGGGACCGCGATCAATCACATAGTCGACATTGACAAGCGCCAGCGGCGGCTCGACGGGATCGACGCTGCGGATGAGATAGAAATGCTGCGGCGCCGCCTCCGCATGATGCGCGCCCTGCCGGCCCGTCGCCAGCAAGACCCGGCGAGGGAAGGGGCCGAGCGCCTCGATGGCCGCCGGAATGCTCCGCACCTCCCGCCAATGATCGCCCGGCAGGCGCTGCCATTCGGGACGGCGCAGCGCGATCGTGGCGATACCGGTGGTCTCGGCGGCAAAGGCGGCGTTGGCGGAAATGCGCTCGGCGAAGGGATGCGTGGCATCGATCAGCAGATCATATCCGCCGGCCTTCAGAAAATCGGCCAGCGCCGCAGCCCCACCGAATCCGCCGATGCGAACCGGAACCGGCTGCGCGGCCGGTTTTTCGGTGCGGCCGGCCAGCGACAGAAGAACATCGCCATTTCCCTGCGCCGCCAGCGCGTCGGCGAGCAGGCGCGCTTCGCCGGTACCGCCGAGGAGCAGAATGCGAGGTCTTCCCATGTCTGATATCTCCCCTGCTTCCGGCCCGCGCTGGCTGACTATTATCGGCATCGGCGAAGATGGTCCAGAAGGGCTTGGCGAAGAGGCAAGGCGGCTGATCAAAACCGCACCGGTTGTCTTCGGCGGGGCGCGGCACCATACGCTTGCGGCGTCGCTGATATCAGGCGAAAGGTTTTCTTGGCAGAGCCCGTTCGAGCGCTCGGTCGATGCCATCCTCCAGAGGCGCGGCACGCCCGTCGTCGTGCTCGCCTCCGGCGACCCGTTTCTCTACGGCGTCGGTGCAACGCTTTCCCGCCATGTGGCGGCGGAAGAGATGCGCACCATCCCGGCGCCATCGGCCTTCAGCCTCGCCGCCTCGCGTCTCGGCTGGCCGCTGCAGGACGTCACGGCGATTTCGCTGCATGGCAGACCGACCGACCTGATCCGGCCGCATCTACACCCCGGGCGGCGCATCATCGCGCTGACCTCGGACGAGAAGGGCCCGGGTGATCTGGCTGCCCTGCTTGCCGCCGGTGGTTTCGGTCAGTCGCAGCTTACCGTGCTCGAGGCGCTGGGCGGCACACGCGAACGGCGAAGACATGCGCTGGCCGCGGATTTCGACCTCACGGATATCGATTCCCTCAACGTCTGCGCCCTGCAAATCGCGGCAGGGGAGGGGGCTCGCATTCTGCCTTTCGCCGCCGGGCTCGAGGACGCGCTGTTCGAGCATGACGGACAGATCACCAAACGCGAAATCCGGGCGATGACGCTGTCCGCGCTCGCGCCGCGCCATGGTGAGCTGCTCTGGGATATCGGTGCGGGCTCGGGATCGATCGGCATCGAGTGGATGCTGGCCAATCCGTCGCTGACGGCAATCGCCATCGAACAATCGCCGGAGCGGGCCGCGCGCGTTGCGCGCAACGCATCCGCCTTCGGCGTGCCGCATCTCGCCGTCATCGAAGGCACGGCACCCGGCGCGCTGGCGGGCCTGCCGGAACCGGATGCGATCTTCCTCGGCGGCGGCGGCAGCGAGCCCGGCGTCATCGATGCCGCGATCGCCGCGCTGAAGCGGGGCGGGCAGATCGTCGCCAATGCCGTGACGCTGGAGATGGAAGCCGTGCTCCTCAGTGAACACGCAAAACGCGGCGGCTTTCTCACACGGATCGAAATATCGCGTGCCGAGCCCATAGGCGGCATGAGCGGCTGGCGGCCGGCCATGCCGGTGACGCAATGGCGCTGGACGAAAGGATGAGGGAATGACGGTGCATTTCATCGGCGCGGGACCGGGTGCTGCGGATCTGATCACGGTGCGCGGCCGCGATCTCATCGCCCAATGCCCGGTCTGCCTCTATGCCGGCTCGATCGTCTCGCCGGAACTGCTGCAATATTGCCCGCCGGATGCGCGTATCGTCGATACCGCGCCGATGTCGCTCGACGAGATCGAGGCGGAATATCTGAGCGCCGCAGCGGCCGGCCAGGATGTCGCCCGGCTACATTCCGGCGATCTCTCGGTCTGGAGTGCGGTCGCCGAGCAAGTGCGCCGGCTCGAGAAACACGGCATCGCCTATACGATGACGCCGGGTGTGCCGGCCTTTGCGGCGGCCGCCTCGGCACTCGGGCGCGAGCTGACCATCCCGTCAGTGGCCCAAAGCCTGGTGCTCACCCGCGTTTCCGGCCGGGCGTCGCCGATGCCGAACGACGAGACGCTGGCGAAATTCGGCGCGACGGGCGCCACACTGGCGGTCCATCTGGCAATTCATGCGCTGAAGCAGGTGGTGGAGGAATTGACACCGCTCTACGGCGCCGATTGCCCGGTCGCGATCGTCGTCAAGGCCTCCTGGCCGGACGAACGCATCCTGCGCGGCACGCTTTCCGATATCGAGGCCAAGGTCGCGGCCGAACCGATCGAACGCACGGCGATCATCTTCGTCGGCCAGTCGCTCGCAGCGGCGGATTTCCGCGAGAGCTCGCTCTACGACCCGGCCTATCAGCGCCGGTTCAGGGGCCGGGAATAATGTGTCACGATCGGCCGCTCGCAGGCGGCCGATCGTAGGACGACGTCTCGCTCAGACTTCAAACCCGCGCGGTCAGATAATCCATGCTGGCGCGAAGCGCGCCGGCCGGGTCCTTCACGGCGTGCACTTCCGCCGCAAAGGGCTCGAAGGAGAAAGGCCCCTTATAGCCCGCCTGCAGCAGCGCCTTGATCTGCCCGGCATTGTCGAGCCGGTCGTCGCCGTCGACGAGCACACGATGGGAATCGCGCATATCGGCAACGGAAACGGCAGGGTCGCTGACCCCGGAAATGTGCACTAGGCCGGAAAGCTCCGGGAAGGTCGCGGCTTCCCCGGCAAGGTGATGGTGGAAGGTGTCGTGGACGAGCTTGAAGGTCGATTGTGCGCCAAGTTCCCGGATCGCCTCGGCCGCCTCGGTCTTCGAACGCAGCGAGCAGATCTCGAAACCGAGCGGCTCGACGAGACCTGTGATGCCGGCTTTCTCGAGCATCGGCTTCAGCGCCGTCAGCGACTGGCGCAGATTGGCCTGGCGCTCGCCGTCGGCGCAGCCGGTGCCGTCGTTCTTCGGAACGAGCACAAGCGCCGCGGCGCCGCAGGCGCTGGCATAATCGATCAGTTCCTGCGCTTCAGCGGCCCTTGCGGCATTCCACTCGTTGAAACGCTGCAGGGCGTTGATCGAGATGATCGTCAGGCCGTGGCGGCTGGCTGCGTCCTTGATCGCTTCCGGTTTGGTACCGTCGAGAATGGCATTGCCGGAAAGATCGTTGCGGATCTCGACCGCGTCGATGCCGAGCGACTTTGTCAGCGCGAAGAAATCATCGATGGCGAGCGACGGTGCGGCCATATGGTTGAGCGCAAAGCGGATCGAAGTCATGACGGATATATCCTCCTCGTCTCCGCGGCATAAGCGGAGCAGTTCCTCGTGAATGGGCCTGCGAATCTCTATCGGAATTCCCGTGGCAATCCATCGGCCATCGCCGCCGCCCGCTTTCATTGCTGAAAGAATTTCAGCCGAAATGATAGAATCCCATCATTCCTCAGATGTTCTCCGAGATATGGATATCGAAGGGTAGGAAGAACTGGCCGGGAACGGCCGTTTCGCTGTTTTCGATTGCGCTCGTCATCAGCGCTATCAGCTCCTTGCACAGTGCGGGCAGGGGCGTGCCGATCGCCATGGCGACGATATCGTCGGCAAGCCCGGCCTTGCTGTCGGGCGTCAGCTCGTTGACGACGAGAACGATCCTGCCGCCGAGACTTTCCTCACGGATCGCCGAGATCGCGCCCTCCATGCCGCCGCCGCAGACATAAAGGCCGACGAGATCGGGATGTTTCTGCAGCAGCGTCAGCGTCGCCTCATGAGTGATTTCAGCGGTTTCGAGGTTGATCAGCGTATCCAGGACATCAAACTCAGGTGCATTCTCGCGGAAATAGGAACGGAAGCCGATTTCCCGCAGTTCATGGCCGTGGAAACGGTGGCTGCCGACGAAACAGGCGACCTTGCCGGGCTTGCGCGCCGTGCGCGCGATCGCCCAGGCGGCGGTGCGGCCGACCTTGCGGTTGTTGACGCCGACATAGGCGTCACGCACGCCGGTGGCGAGATCGGAGAGCAGCGAGAAGACGGGAATGCCGCGCTCCTTCAGCTCCTCGACCGCCGTCGTCACCGCCGGATAATCCGGGCCGACGAGCGCAACGGCCTGGTTGCGGGCGCCGAGCATCCTGATCTTCTCGACGATCGCCGCCGGCGTCGCGGCTGAAGGAAAATCGATCTGCGTCTGGATGCGCGCGCTCGTCACCAGCCGCGCTGCGGTTTCGATCTCGCGCACGAAGCTCTGGTAGAAGGCCTGCGTCGGTTTCTGCAGCAGAAAAGCCAGCTTGTATTGCGGCAGATCCTCGAAGACGCGCTGCCGGATGAGACCGACGGCATGGTAGCCGATCTCCTGCGCCGCGTCATAGACCCGCCGCGCCGTTTCCTCCCGCACGCGGTGGCGGGCATTGAGAACCCGGTCGACGGTGGCGATGCTGACGCCGGAGGCGCGGGCAAGATCGGATATGGTGGGGCGGCGCATCGGCGTTCCTGATGGATTCAATCATGAATGCGAGCCATTCATGATAGTTTTTGATAGATTACATCAAGCCTGCATTGAGCCTCTTCCGAAGTCAACCTATTCTCTCAGCAACGGCATAACGGGAGGCGGATGATGACGATCCAGGCAAAGAAACGGGACTACGATCTGCTCGGCGAAAGCGGCCGCACCGCTGTCGAGACGGGGCTGGCGGCAGCGCAATGGTACCACACGGAAATTCCGCGCAAGGAAATGAAGGCGCTGATGCAGCGCTCGGATGCCCCGGCGATCCGTGACACGGTTATCTGGCTCGGCAGCATGGTGGTCCTGGCCGGGCTCGGCGTCTATTTCTGGGGTTCGTGGATCGCGCTGCCCTTCTTCCTTGCCTATGGTGTGCTTTACGGCTCGGCCTCCGACAGCCGCTGGCACGAATGCGGCCACGGCACCGCCTTCAAGACGCGCTGGATGAACGACGCCGTCTATCAGATCGCCTGCTTCATGATCATGCGCAATCCGGTGACCTGGCGCTGGAGCCACACACGCCATCACACCGATACCGTCATCGTCGGTCGCGATCCCGAGATCGCCGTCATGCGGCCGCCCGACCTCGTCCGGCTGGTCCTCAATTTCTTCGGCATCCTCGATGTCTGGCATGCGATCGTGGACATGCTGCGCAATGCCGCCGGCATCATCGGCGCGGCGGAAAAGACTTTCATTCCGGAGATGGAGCAGCCGAAGGCGATCCGCATCGCCCGCATCTGGCTGGCGATCTATCTCGCCACGATCGCCGCAGCACTCGTCATGGGTTCGATCCTGCCGCTGATGTTGATCGGCCTGCCCCGCCTCTACGGCGCCTGGCACCATGTGCTGACTGGGCTTTTGCAGCATGGCGGCCTTGCCGACAACGTCATCGACCACCGGCTGAACAGCCGCACGGTCTATATGAACCCGATCAGCCGCTTCATTTACTGGAACATGAACTACCACGTCGAACATCACATGTTCCCGATGGTGCCCTACCACGCGCTGCCGAGGCTGCACGCGATGATCAAACACGACCTGCCGGCGCCGAACCCGTCGATCTGGTCGGGTTATCGCGAGATGATCCCCGCCTTCCTGCGCCAACTGCGCAACGAGGATTACTGCCTGAAACGCGAGCTGCCGGCCACCGCGCGGCCCTATCGCGAAGAGTTCCACAACGAGCTGGCTGCGGCCGCGCAATAATCACCATCGAGGGAGGATAAGATGAGCGGAAATTGGATCGAAGTCTGCGGCAAGGACGAGATCGACGAAGAGGATGTCATCCGCTTCGATCATGGCGGACGCACCTTCGCGGTCTACCGCAGCCCGGACGACGAATTCTACGCCACCGACGGTCTCTGCACCCATGAACATATCCATCTCGCCGACGGGCTTGTCATGGATGAGATCATCGAATGCCCGAAACATAACGGCCGCTTCAATTACAAGACGGGCGAAGCCAAAGGCCCGCCGGTCTGCGTCAATCTCAAGACCTATCCTGTGAAGGTCGAAGGCGGCGCCGTCTTCATCTCGCTCTGAGGGAAGCTGTCATGGCCCATTTCGTTATCCTGGGGGCGGGCGAATGCGGCGCACGCGCCGCTTTCGCCCTGCGGGAAAAAGGTTTTGACGGCGAAATAACGCTTGTCGGCGCCGAGCCCCTTCATCCCTATGAGCGGCCGCCGCTTTCAAAGGCGGGTGCCGATGCAGGCGATCCGAAATTCATCGCCGCGGCGGAGAAATACGCCGACAGCGGCATCCGCCTGGTGACCGGCCTAGAAGCCAGGGATTTCGACACGGCATCCAGGACCGTCAGCTTTTCCGACGCGACGACGCTTTCCTATGACAAGCTTCTGCTGGCAACGGGTGCCGCCGCGCGTTGGCTTGCCGGCGCGCCTGAAACTAGCGCCCATATTCGCGCGCTCAGAACGCATCATGATGCCACGGCACTGCGCGATGTGATGAAGCCGGGGAAGCATATCGCCATCATCGGCGGTGGCTTCATCGGCCTGGAACTGGCGGCGACCGCCCGCCTGCTCGGCGCCGGGGTCACCGTTATCGAGGGACTGGAACGCGTGCTGAAACGCGGCGTGCCTGATGAAATCGCGCAGCTCCTGACCGAGCGCCACCGCGCCGAGGGCGTCGATATCCGCTGCGGCGTCTCGATCGAGAGGCTGAGCGAGGAAGGCGGAAAAGCCCTGATCCGGTTGTCGGGCGGCGAGGCGATCGAAGCCGATCTCGCCCTTATCGGCATTGGCGCCCGGCCGAATGCCGAGATCGCCGAAAGGGCGGGGCTGACGATCGAAAACGGCATTGCCGTCGACAGCTATCTCCAGACCTCGGCGCCGGATGTCTTTGCGGCCGGCGACTGCTGCTCCTTTCCGCTGGCGATTTACGGCGGCCGGCGGGTGCGGCTCGAATCCTGGCGCAACGCCCAGGAGCAGGGCACATTGGCCGCGGCCAACATGCTCGGTCTCGGCCAGGCCGTTTCCGCCGTGCCGTGGTTCTGGTCGGATCAATACGACACGACGCTGCAGATAGCAGGTCTTGCCGAAGGGGCGGCCACGCATCAGCGCCGCGACCTCGGGGCCGGCGCCTTCATTCTGTTCCATCTCGATGCCGACGGACGGCTGATCGCCGCAAGCGGCATCGGCCCGGGCAATGCGGTGGCGCGCGACATCCGCCTCGCTGAAATGCTGATCGCAGCGCGTTCCCATCCCGATCCGGCGGCGCTGCGAGCCAATGGCGTCAAACTGAAATCTCTGCTGGCCGCCTGAGCCGCCCGATATACTCAAAGGAATTGACGATGAAGAAACACAAGCGCGCGACCGTCGCCGACCTGCTGGCGGAAAAAGGCAAGCGCCAGCTCACCATGCTGCGCGTCACCTCGCTGGAGGAGGCCGAAGCGGCCGAAAAGGCGGGCATCGACATCGTCTCGGTGCCGCCCTCGCTGCTCGGCCCGGTCTTTCGGGAGATCGCGCCGACGCCCTTTGCCATCCCCGGCCTCGAATATGGCGATCATGTCTCGGCGGAAGATTATCTCCGCGCCGCCTTTGCGGCGCTGAAGGCCGGCGGCGACGCGGTCTATTGCGCCGCCAGCCTGCAGACGATCCGGCGCCTGCGCGATGAGGGAATCCCGGTCTGCGGCCATCTCGGACTGATCCCGTCGAAGGCGACCTGGACCGGCGGCTTCCGCGCCGTCGGCAAGACGGCGGCAAGTGCGGCCGAAATCTGGCGGCAGACCAAGGCGCTCGAAGAGGCCGGCGCCTTCGCCGCCGAAATCGAAGTCGTGCCGGGCGATGTCGCCGCCGCCATCAGCAGCAACACCTCGATGCTGATGATCTCCATGGGCGCCGGCGGCGGCTGCGACGCCCAATATCTCTTCGCCGACGACGTGCTCGGCGCCAATCGCGACCATTATCCACGCCACGCCAAGGTCTACCGCAACTTCGCCGCCGAACACGACCGGCTGCAGCGCGAACGCATCGCCGCCTTCACTGAATTCGCCGAGGATGTCCGCACCGGCGCCTACCCGGAAAAACGCCATCTCGTCGGCATTGACGAAGCGGAGCTGAAGACTTTTCTGGAGAAGCTGGCTGGCGAGAGGGGGAATCGTTCAGAGTAAGTGCTTGGCTGAGAAGCGAAAGATGCCTTTCGCTTGTCGCTCAAGGCGTTCGTCGCTGACGCTCCTCACCCCCCTCATCTGCCCTAACGGGCATCTTCTCCCCGCTGGGGAGAAGGGGGAGCAAGCTGCCCGGTCACCATACCTACAGCACAGGTCTCGAGGGACGCGAGAGGGTGCCGCGATTCCCCTTCTCCCCAGCGGGGAGAAGATGCCGGCAGGCAGATGAGGGGGTGCGCGGCAAAGCCGCGCCAAGCAACGACAAACCAGAGACAAAGGGCAAACCGCGGGTAACGCCCGACATCGCCTCGATAATGTGGGCAACACCCCGAACTCCTCGGCCCGCCATTGGCTTCCGTCCCCGCCTGTGTCAGGAATGACCCATTCGGAACGGAGTATTCGGTCCCCTGTGACGATCGGCTTTGCGCATGCGGAATTGATTGCGGTGCTCGTCGCAGTGACGGGGGACGAGCCGCGTGTGATGACCATCCGCTCCGGCAATGCGCTGCCGTCCGGCCCTTTCGAAATGGGCCATCGCACCCTGCAATCGGGCCTGCGCGAATGGGTGCAGGAGCAAACCGAGCACCCTGTCGGCTATCTCGAACAGCTCTATACTTTCGCCGACCGCGACCGGAACAACGACATTCCGGGCGGGCGAACGATCTCGATCAGCTATCTCGGCCTCGTCAACGAACAGTCGGGCGCCGGCCGGCCGGGATGGCATGGCTGGTACGAATATTTCCCCTGGGAAGACCATCGCCACGGCCGGCCAGTCGTGCTCGACGAGATCATGACACGCCTGAGGGACTGGGCCGATGCCGATCCCTTCAGGCGCGACCACCGCCATCGCCGGGCGGATTTCACCTTCGGCCTCGACGGCGGCGGCTGGAACGAGGATCTGGCGCTGCAGCGCTACGAACTGCTCTATGAAGCCGGGCTGGTCGCCGAAGCCGGATGCGCCGCCGAAGCCAATCTCGGCCGGGCGATGTTTGCCGATCATCGGCGCATTTTGGCGACAGGGATCGCCAGGCTGCGTGCCAAGATCAAATACCGCCCCGTCGTCTTCGAACTGATGCCCGAAAGTTTCACGCTCTTGCGCCTGCAGCGCACCATCGAAGCCTTGGCGGGGCTGACGCTGCACAAGCAGAATTTCCGCCGCCTGATCGAGCAGCAGGAACTGGTCGAGGAAACCGGCGGCACGGAAAGCGAAACCGGCGGCCGGCCGGCCAAGCTCTTCCGCTTCCGCCATACTGTGCTCGAGGAACGCGCACTCGCCGGAACAAAATTACCGCTCTCCCGCAATTGACATATGCTCATGGTGAGAATATCTATTTGCCCATGATATGCTCAAATAGAGCATAATTAGGAGCCGGCCATGAACCACCCTGTTTCCGCATCCTCGCTCTATGAGCGCGTCAGCCGCGTCATTCCCAAAGCCGAATGGATGTCGTTCGAGAACGATGTCGACGCCATCCTCGACCTCAAGCGCCGCCGCAACGCCGTCATCCTCGCGCACAATTACCAGACGCCCGAGATCTTTCATGGCGTCGCCGATATCGTCGGCGACAGCCTGGCGCTCGCCCGCAAGGCGATCGACGTCGATGCCGACGTGATCGTGCTGGCCGGCGTGCATTTCATGGCCGAGACCGCCAAGTTGCTCAATCCTGAGAAAACCGTGCTGATCCCGGATCTCGGTGCCGGCTGTTCGCTGGCGGATTCGATCACGCCTGAAGATATCGCGCTCTTGCGCCAGGCCCATCCCGGCGTGCCCATCATCACCTATGTCAACACCTCGGCCGCGGTGAAGGCCGCCTCCGACATCTGCTGCACCTCCGGCAATGCCAAGCAGGTGGTAGAATCGCTCGGCGTTCCCAAAGTGCTGATGATCCCCGACGAATATCTGGCGCGCAACGTCGCCCGCGAGACCGACGTCGAGATCATCGCCTGGCACGGCCATTGCGAGGTGCACGAGCTCTTCACCGCGGACGACGTGCGCCAGCTGCGCGAAAACCATCCCGGCGTGACGGTGCTCGCCCATCCCGAATGCCCGCCCGAGGTGGTGGCGGAGGCCGATTTCGCCGGCTCGACCGCCGTCATGTCGGATTATGTCGGCAGCCGGAAACCGGCGCGGGTCGTGCTGCTCACCGAATGTTCGATGAGCGACAACGTCGCGGTGCACCATCCTGACGTCGAGTTCATTCGCCCCTGCAATCTCTGCCCGCATATGAAGCGGATCACGCTGGCCAATATCCGCGCGGCGCTTGAGGAAAACCGCCATGAAGTGACGGTCGATCCGGCGATTGCCGTGGCCGCGCGCCGCGCCGTCGAAAGGATGCTGGCGATATGACTGAGATTCTCCACCATCTCGCCGGCCGCACGGTGATCGTCGGCAGCGGCCTTGCCGGGCTGATGACCGCACTGACATTGGCGCCCAAACCGTGCGTCATCGTCACGCGCGCCGCCCTCGGCACGGAGACGTCGAGCGCCTGGGCCCAGGGCGGCATCGCCGCCGGCATGGGCGCCGACGACAGCGCCGAACTGCATCTTGCCGATACGCTTGCCGCAGGCGACGGGCTCTGCGATCCCACAGTTGCCGCCGGCATCATTGCCGAGGCGCCGGCGGCGATCGCAGCGCTGGAGCAGGCCGGCGTGCGTTTCGACCGCAATGCCGCGGGTGAACTTTCGCTCGGGCTGGAGGCCGCCCATAGTCGCCGCCGCATCGTCCATGCCGAAGGCGATGGTTCGGGGGCGGCGATCGTCGCCGCCCTGGTGCGGGCGGTGAAGCAGACACCGTCCGTCACCGTGCTCGAAGGTTTTGAGGCGCGGCGGATTTTGATGGAGGGCGAGCATGTCGCCGGCCTGCTCTGCGCGACCGTGAATGGGGCCGCCATCCTGCCGACATCAAAACTGGTGCTCGCCACCGGCGGCATCGGCGGGCTTTACGACGCGACCACCAATCCGATGGGCAATTTCGGCCAGGGCATCGCGCTCGCGGCAAGGGCGGGCGCCGATCTCGCCGACATGGAATTCGTCCAGTTCCATCCGACGGCGCTCGATTCCCGCCGCCGGCCCTTGGCGCTGGTCAGCGAGGCGGTGCGCGGCGAGGGGGCATTGCTCGTCAATGAACGCGGCGAACGTTTCATGGCCCGCATCCCGGGCGCCGAGCTTGCGCCGCGCGACGTGGTGGCGCGCGCCATCAGCGCCGAAATCGCCCGCGGCGGCCGCGTCTTCCTCGATGCCCGTGCGGCACTCGGCAGCCGCTTTGCCGCACGCTTTCCCGTCATCGCATCCCTTTGCGGCGAGGCCGGCATCGATCCGGCAAAAGACCTCATTCCGGTGCGCCCGGCCGTTCACTATCACATGGGCGGCGTCGCCACCGATGCGAACGGCCGCAGCTCGGTTGCCGGTCTGTGGGTCACCGGCGAAGCGGGTTCGACCGGCCTGCATGGCGCCAACCGGCTTGCCAGCAATTCGCTGCTGGAGGCGGCGGTGATGGGCATGCGGGCAGCGCGCGACATCTCGGCCATGCCGGCGCGCGCTGCCGGCACCATCCTTGTCGATAGACTGCCGGCGCCCGCCGATGCATCGCTCGTCCGGCCGATCGTCTCGCGCCATCTCGGCGTGCTGCGCAATGCCGGCGCCGTTGAGGGCGCGATCGCCGCCTTGCTGCCGCTTGCCGAAGGCGACGGGCCTGCCGCCGATCCGGCTATCGTCGCGCTGCTGATCGCCGTCTTTGCCAGCCTGCGGATGGAATCGCGCGGCGCCCATGCCCGCACCGATTTTCCGCTGAAGCTCGGCACTGCCGACCGGTGCCGCATGCGCCTTTCCGAAGCGCTGGAGATCGCCCGCGCGCCCTATGCCCTTGCCAGGAGTGCCTGAGATGAGCCCTGTTCCGCTTCCGCGCCTGATCGTCGAACCGCTGGTGCGCGCAGCCCTGCTCGAAGATCTCGGCCTTGCCGGCGATATCACCTCGGCCTCGGTCATCCCTCACGATCACCGCTCGACGGTCGTCATGGCCGCCCGTCAGCCGGGCGTCATCGCCGGTCTCGACGCGGCCGAACTCGCCTTCGCCCTCGTCGATCCCGGGATCGCCATGCGCCGCCATCTCCAGGATGGTGACGCGGTCAAGCCCGGCGACGTGATCGCCACCATCGAAGGTCCGTCACGCGGCCTGCTGACGGCTGAGCGCACCGCGCTGAATTTCCTCGGCCATCTCTCCGGTATCGCGACGGTCACGGCAGAGATCGCCGCCGCCATCCGCGGCACCAAAGCCTCCGTTGCCTGCACCCGCAAGACGACGCCGGGGCTGAGAGCGCTGGAGAAATATGCGGTGCGGGCCGGCGGCGGCATGAACCACCGTTTCGCGCTGCATGACGCGGTGCTGATTAAGGACAATCACGTCGCCATCGCCGGCGGCGTTGCCGAGGCGATCCGCCGGGCCCGCGCCGGCGTCGGCCATCTGGTGAAGATCGAGGTCGAAGTGGACAGGCTCGATCAGCTGCGCGAAGCG
This sequence comes from Rhizobium sp. BT03, assembly GCF_030053155.1. NCBI lineage: Bacteria > Pseudomonadati > Pseudomonadota > Alphaproteobacteria > Hyphomicrobiales > Rhizobiaceae > Rhizobium > Rhizobium sp. BT03. The sequence goes on along the minus strand of NZ_CP125642.1, from coordinate 262,366 downwards.
ATGCAGACCGGCGTTGACGCCGTCCTGCTCGACAATATGACACCGGATCAGCTGCGCCAGGCCGTCGCCATCGTCGCCGGCCGGGCGATCACCGAGGCATCCGGCCGGGTCACGCCGGCAACGGCCGCCGCAATCGCCGCCTCCGGCGTCGACCTGATTTCGGTCGGCTGGCTGACGCATAGCGCCCCGGTACTGGATATCGGGCTCGACTTCGTCGAGACGACTGCCACGGAAACAAGCCCGAAACGGGTTGCGCAGATGCTCTAACTATTTAGTTTAGAACAGGATTCAGATTTTCCGCCGATCCGGCCTAAAATCATCCTGTTCTACTCTGCTGGCTATGAAGGCCGGCCGAGGCTCAAACAATTCCCCGCCACAGAGCGCCCGCAGCACCCCATCGGCAAGTGTTGGCGAAGCATCTTCTCGGCGAGCGACAGGCGAAAATGCAAATATTCGCTGAAACTTCTTCCCTTTATAGCAAAAACCGCTATGCGCGGCGCTCTTATAGCTCTAACATGTTTTCGCGACCGCTATGTTTGCGCGCCATGGCTTTCAGGGGTGAGAACCGGGATGCAACGGACATCCGGACTGATGTCGAGGAACAGGCTGTGCCTGCTCGGAAGACCGAGGCTGCTGGCAGCGGGGAGGGAACTCCCTTTGCCGGAGAAGTCTTATTTTCTCCTCGCCATGCTCGCCGCCGAAGCCAATCTCGAACTCGACCGCGAAACCGTCAGGCGGCAGCTCTGGCAATCGGAACTGCCGGAAAAACGGGCAGGCAGCCTGCGCCAGCTGCTGTCGCGCATCGAGCAGAGCATTCCCGCCGACCTTCCGCCGCTGCTTGCCGCGACCCGAACCCATATCGGGCTTGCGGATGGCTGGGAGGTCGACGTTCATATCCTGAAACAGAAAGGGCCGCTCGCCCCCGAAGACAGCGATATGCTGAACGGCGAACTGCTGGAAGGCGCCAAATCGCCGACGCAGGGCGCCGAGGACTGGCTGACCTTCGAACGCCAGCGCATCGACGAATGGCGCTCCGCCCATCTGACCCGGCTGATCGAAATATCGGAAGACCGCTCCGACGACGGGCAGGTCGCGCTTGCCAGGCGCCTGCTGGAACTCGACCCTGCCAGTGAGACGGCCTATCGCGCCCTGATGCGCACCCATGTCAGGATGAACGATCCGGCCGCGGCCCGCCAGGCCTATCTGAAATGCAAGAGCCAGCTGAAGGACGAGTTCGATACCGAACCGGAGGAAAGCACCACAGCGCTCGCCCGCGAACTCGGCCTGATCCCGGCGGCACAGGCAGCCGCGCCGGAGCGCCCATCGGCGCCTGGCATGTTCGGCGACCTGCTCGGCCAGCCGCGCATCATCATCCTGCCGCCGGAAAGCATCTTCACCGATCCGCTGATGGAGCGTGTCGGCAGGGCGCTTCTTGAAGATGTCACCATCGGCCTCAGCCAGCAGCGCGGCTTCAAGGTGATCGCGGCGCATACGAGCCTCGAAATCCTCAGCCGCTCGATCGATCCGGCGCGTGCCGTGCCCGGCCCGCTCGACCTCAGCTTCGACTATGCGGTCTACGTCACGATCCAGGGCCGCGACGAGGATGTCTATGCCACCTGCCGGCTGACGCGGACGACGACGTCGGAAGTGATCTGGGCGCTGGAACTGCCGCTGGTGATGCAGAAGATCAGCGAATCCTTCGCGCATCTGACGCGGCGGATCGTCTCCTCGCTCGCCGACACGATCGAGCGCCACGAACTGGCGATGCCGATCGGCGATGCGCCGGCCTCCGCCTATCGTCTTTACCTGGAAGGCAAGCGGCTGATCGCCCAGACCGACCTGCAGCATCTGCGCCAGGCGCGCAAATGGTTCAAATCCTCGCTCAATCGTTATGAGCATTTCTCGGCCGCCCATGCCGGCGTGTCGCGGGCGCTCGGCATGGAATGGCTGATCCGCGGCATGCGCGATACCGACCTGCTCGATGAGGCGAACGGCGCCGCCCGGCAGGCGCAGCAGTCCGACCCGAACAGCGGCCGGGCCTACCGCGAGCTCGGTTTTGTCGCGCTTTATCGCCGCCGTTTCGACCAAAGCCTCGAATATTTCCAGCAGGCCCAGGATCTCAATCCCAACGATGCCGATATTCTCGCCGATTTCTCCGACGCGCTTTCTCATGACGGCGATTTCGACCGGGCGCTGGAGCTCAGCCGTGCGGCCTTCAAACTCAATCCGCTGCCGCCGGACTATTATTACTGGAACCTCGGCGGCATCCACTTCATGCGCGAAGAGTATGAAAAGGCGATCGATGCGCTGGAACCGGTGAAGACGAAACAGGCGACCGCCCGCCTGCTCGCCGCCTCGCATGCCATGTCGGGCAATACGGGCAAGGCCCATGGCTACGCCAGGACGGTTCTGGAAAACTTCCCCGATTTCCGCAGCGAGGACATCCGTCACTTCGTCCCCGATCGCGATCCGGCCTTCACCGAACCGCTGATAAAAGGCCTGCAACTGGCCGGTCTTCCCTGATGCACGGCCTTTTAACGAAGCCTGTAACGCTTAAATGACGCAGGCAATGTTTCCCTCTGATGGTTAACGGCAGCGCGCTGCCCAACCAATCGGAGATGGAACATGAAGACGAATGCTGAAAGCACCGCAGTTCAGACACAGTCCCTGCGCTTCTCTGCAGCTGCCAGAGCAGCGATGAAACAAGACGAACTCAACGTTTCCGCCAATGCGCTCGAAAGCCTGACGCATGCGCTGAGGTTCCGTTAAGGACGAGACCGGTATGTCCGCTTTCGCCGATCAAGAGCAATTCCAGCAAAAATGTGAAGCGGTTTTGCATCCGGGATTGCGTGAAAACAAAGAGATAGAGCATTTTCGTGATCCGAAGAAAAACGGAAATGCTCTTGAGACGCTCGCCGGTGACCTCGAACGATCATCGGCCGGCGTCAGCGAGTATCATGACCGCGCCGTCACGCCGGCGCAGACCCTGGCGACCATCAGGCCGCATCTGCGCGAATTCGGCATTACCCGCATCGGCCTGCTGACCGCGCTCGACGTCCTGAACATCCCCGTCGCCTTCGCCACGCGGCCGAACAGCCATACGCTCTCGGTCTTCCAGGGCAAGGGCATCGACAATGATGCCGCCATGACCTCGGCCGCCATGGAGGCGATCGAGACGCGGATTGCCGAAATCCCACCCGCCGACCTGACGCAGGCGACGGTCGAGGGCATGCGGGCGGAACATGCCGCCATGATCGATCTCGACAATGTCGCCCGCTGCGCGCCCGACGAGATCGGCACAGGCCTCATTCCCTGGTGCTCCGGGCTCGATATCCTTTCCGGCAGCAGCGTCTTCGTGCCCTGGTGGCTCGTCGGCCTCGATCACCGCGGCGAAAGGCCGCCGGGTTTCGAGCAGTCGAGCGACGGGCTCGCCTCCGGCAACACGCCGTCCGAAGCGGTCCTGCATGGGCTTTGCGAGCTGGTGGAGCGCGACGCCTGGGCACTGACCCAGCTGAAATCGCCGCAGCGGCTGAAGGAAAGCCGCATCGACCCCGCCTCCTTCGGCGATGCGGTCATCGACATCATGACCGATCGGATCACCCGCGCCGGCATGCGGCTGCTGCTGCTCGACATGACCACCGATATCGGCATTCCCGCCTTTCTCGCCGTCATCATGCCCGGCAATCTTTCCGACCGTGTCGATGCGCGCTGGGCCCATGTCTGCGGCGGTTGCGGCTGCCACCCCGACCCCGTGCGCGCCGCGCTGCGCGCCATTACCGAGGCGGCGCAGAGCCGGCTGACCGCGATTGCCGGCAGCCGCGACGATTTTTCGCCGCGCGTCTATCAGCGGCTCGACCGGAGCGAGGCGATGCAGCAGGTGGTCGAGCTCTGCGAGGGCGACGGCCGGATGCGCGCGTTCCAGGCCCGTCTTCCCCGCGCGGCGACGATCCAGGACACCATCGGCCAGATTGCCGGCCGGCTGGCTGCAACCGGCATCGAGCAGATCGTCGTCGTGCCGTTTGCGCATCGGGTCCTGCCCGTCTCCGTCGTCAGGGTGATCGTGCCGGGCCTGGAGGTCGATATCTCGGGCCAGTACATCCAGCTCGGCATGCGGGCGGTCAACACCATGAGAGGAGCCCAGTCATGAAGGTGCTGTTCGTCGGCCCGAGCCTTGGCAGCGATCTCACTGCTGCGAGAGCCATGTCCCCCCGCATCGATTTCCGGCCGCCGGCCGCCTGCGGCGATATCCTGAAGGCCGTTCACGACGGCGCCACCGCCATCGGCCTCGTCGACGGATATTTCGGCGATCTGCCCTCGGTCTGGCACAAGGAAATTCTCTTCGCGCTCGAGCACGATGTCGCCGTTGCCGGCGGCGCCAGCATGGGCGCGTTGCGGGCGGCCGAATGCGCGCCCTTCGGCATGGTCGGGCTTGGCTCGATCTTCGAAGATTACGAGGCCGGGCGGCTGCTCGACGACGAGGCCGTCGCGCTGGTGCATGCACCCCAGGCGCTCGGCTGGCTGCCGCTTTCGGTGCCTTGGGTCGATTTCGAGCCGACCATCGATGCGCTTTTTGCCGGTGGCGAGATCTCGTCAGGCGAGCGCAAGAAACTGCTGCTTGCCGGCCGTTTCCTGCATTTTTCCGAGCGCACCTATGCCAAGGTCGCCGACGAATGCCATTTCCGCAAGCCGCGCCGCGACCAGATCCTCGCCGCTATCCGCCAGCATCGCGTCGAGCGCAAGCGCAGCGACGCCCGGCTGGTGCTGGATTGGCTGCGCCGGGACGAATTCCTGCCCGTCAACCGTGACTGGCGCTTTGCCGCCACCTCGCATTGGGAGCTGCTGCACGCCGAAGTCACGCGCAATACGGTTCCTGTAACGCTTGAATAACGGTCACGGCGGAAAGATACAGTGGTGATGGAATCGTAGGGTTTCACGGCCAAAGGGGCGGGAACGATGTTTGAACAACGCAACGAAGGTACAGGCAGCGAATACGCAAGGATCTTCCGGCTGCTGTCGGCAGCCAAGGAGGAGGCTGAAAAGCTTCAGCTGCGGAATCTGATGCACCTCACGAACATGGCGCTGCTGCAGGTCGCAATCGATTGGGACGGCATAGATCCCGACAGGGAACTAGACGTCAATCTCGAAAAACTGCTCGGCAGCAAAGCCAAGATCGCAATGAAGGATGCCAGCGAGAATCTGATCCTGATCGATCGCCATTGATCCCGATCAATGTCCGATTGATCCAGATCCCAATCGAAGCCATTGGTCGCGATCGGTCCCCGATCGATAGATACTATCGATCACGATCGCCACTGTTGATCACCGATCGATCATCATGCGGTTTGCCCGGACCGCGTGAAGATCAGGGTTTATTCTGCCGCGTCGCCGTCCATCTGTTCGGTATGCGCGATCGCCTGGACGAGCTTCAGGATCTTCTTGCGAAGAGCTTCGTTCTTGATCGAAAAGAACGCCGCATTGAGCAGCACGCCTTCGCGCGAGATGATGAATTCCTCGCTCGGAGCCGGGTTGTCGTTGGCCGTATCGGGTGTCGACAGATCGTCGAAAAACGTCCTGACATCGACCTTCAGCGCGCCGGCGATTTCAACCAGCATGCTGGCGGAAACGCGGTTGGAACCCTTTTCGTATTTCTGGATCTGCTGGAACGTTACACCAACCCGATCGCCCAGTTCCGTCTGAGAAACTTTCCTCAGCAGACGCTGGATGCGAATGGTCTTTCCGACGTGAACGTCGACGGAATGCGGTTCTTCTTTCATTTTTTCCCTCCTGAGGACACCGGATTAGAAGTATTCGCCAAATCCGTGTCTGACAACTTTTACCTGAGATGGATAAAGCTAGCAATTGCTTGGCGGTAAGTCGTCCCAAACCGAAACACAGCGTCGCTTCATCCTTACAGAAGCAAAAGACATGCCAAAGTAGCACTTTTATAGGGCACAGCACATCACGTGATTTCGTGACGCGGCGTCCTGCGGGGAGGGCAGGTTGCTTTCATGGCGCTGCTGAGAACAGGATGCCGAAATCACTCGGACTTTTCGGCATCATGCCTTGTCGGCTGTCGGCGCTATCGCCCCCAGCCTGCGACGTGCCGAAATCGATAGGGTGAAGCGCAAGCGCCCCGACAGCCTCGATGCTTACGATCTCGTGCTGCGGGCTCAACCCGACGTCGATTCCGGCATGCCGGAGCAGGTTGCGCAAGCGCTGGTGCTGCTCGAACGAGCCATAGAACTCGATCCGGCTTATGCCCTGGCGCATGGCAATGCCGCCATGTGCCATCATTGCCTCTTCCTCCGCGCCGGCTTGCAGGAAGTCAACCGGTCCGCCTCGATACGCCATGCCCGCTCGGCCATCCTTCACGGACAGGATGATGCATCCGCGCTGACCCTTGCGGGATTCTCCATCGGCATGGATGGGCATGACCGCAAGGCTGCCTTCACCGCATTGGAAGCGGCGCTCTCCATCAGCCCATCATCGGCTCTGACCTATATCCTGGGAAGCGTCATTTTCGGATGGAGCGGAGAAGCGGAGCGGGCTATCGAGTGGAGCGAGCGGGGCATGCGCCTAAGCCCGTTCGATCCATGGGCTTTTGCCGCATTCGATGCACAGGCGATGAGCCATTTGTTGCGCGGTCGCTATGATGAAGCCTGCCGCGCCGCCTACAGGTCCGTTCAGGCCAATCCTGCACACAGCATCGCGCATGTGCAATTGACTGCCGCCCTGGCCAAGCTCGGTCGGCTGGAAGAAGCCAGAGCGGCTGCCGCGCGGGTCCTTGAGCTGCATCCGACGTTTCGCTTCGGCCGCCAGTTCGCGGGCGTTGACTGCGCACCGGCGCTTGCGACATGCCTTGGCGATGCGCTGCGTGCCGCCGGTCTGCGGGAGTAGCGCGCAGAAGGCGCGGCACGCCTGCCGCAAAACGATCCCTGTCAGAGTGACCAGAGCCGCTGTGCATTGGCAAAGAGCAGCCTGGACCGCTCCGCCTCGCTGCTGCCGGAGAGCACCGCATGGGTCGCGGCGACCCAGGTAGACAGGCCGCCGCCGAGCGTGCAGACCGGCCAGTCGCTGCCCCAGACGACACGATCCCAGCCGAAACTTGCAATCACATGCTCGATATAGGGCTGCAGCGTTTGCGCTGTCCATGTCCTGGCATCGGCATAGGCAACGACGCCGGAGACCTTGCAGACGACGTTCGGCCGGCGGGCAATCTCCGATATGCCGGCCTTCCACGGCTCGAAGGCATCGGAGCGAATATCGGGCACGCCGCAATGGTCGAGCACGAACTGCACATCCGGCGCGAGATCGACGAGGGCGGCCACGCGGCCGGCCTGATGCGGCAAGGTACAGAGGTCGAAAGTCAGACCACTGCCGCCGATGCGGCGGATGTTTTCGCGAAACAGGGCGCCTTCCGACACGTCGTCGGGCACGACATGCAGCACGCGGCGGAACCCCTTGACGAAAGGATCGGCCTTTTGCCGATCGAGATAGGCGGCAAAGCCTTCCTCCTCAGGCCGGCAGGAGACGATGGCGCCGGCAATCAGGCTGCCTGCCTTCCCCGCGATGCCGGCGATGTGGTCGGTCTCGCCCTGCATGGCAGCGGGATCGACGTCGACCTCCATGTGCAGGGCCGTTGTGATGCCGCAGCGCCGCGCCTCGGCCGCATAGGTTTCATAGAGAAAATCACGATCGAGATCGGGCAGCTGGGAAAGCCAGGGATAGGGCAGTGCCGAGCGATCGATAATGTGCAGATGGGTGTCGATGAGCACGCTTTTCTCCTCCAAAGGCAGGCTGTGGCGCAAGCTATCCCCCGTGAATGGATTGTTCAAATAGAAATTGCCGCCCGTTCAGGCAGGGCTTACGACGTCGGCGCCGGCCAGCAGCGACAACTGGTTGGCGGTCTTTTGCACCAGCATGATCGCCTGACTGATATCGGGCGCCGTCGGCGCGTTGACGAGCGCGATGAAGGGGCAGGTGAGGGCGGCGATGCAGCGTCCGTCCGGCCCGAGGACGGGTGCGGAGAGATTGTAGACGCCTGATGTCTGGGCGCTCGCCATCATCTCGTAGCCGCGCTCGCGGATTTGGTCGAGACGATCGTAGAAATCAGGCCCGAGTTCGATCTCCGCGCGGCTGCGCACATGTTCGGAGATCATCATTTCCCGCTCCTCCGGACTGCGGAAGGCGAGCAGCACATGCCCCGAACCGGTGTCGAACAGGCTGATATGGGCGCCGATGCGGATCGAGAAGCCCCAGTAGTCCGGCGCCTCCTGCTGGGCGATGACGACGGCCGCGCCGCGATCGAAGACGGCGAGGTGATTGGCCTGGCGCGAGCGCTGGGCGAGATCGCGCATCAGCGGCGTGGCATAGGAGGCGAGCCGGCGCACCGGCGTGTGCAGTTGCGCCAGACCGAAGAGCTTCAGTGTCAGCGAATAGCGGTCGCCGTCCAGCCGGGTGACGTAGCCGCGGCGCACCAGCCGGTCGAGCATGCGGTAGAATTCATTGGGGCTGCGGTCGAGCCGCTTGGCGATATCGGCCTGGGTGAGGCCGCTGTCGACGCCGGCGAGCAATTCCAGGATATCGAGGCCCTTGTCGAGCGCAGGAGCGCGGTAGCGGTCTGACTCCTCGGTCTCCATTCCTTCCTCCTGTGAATATCATTCTGCATATACGCAGAACCGCAGCCGGAAAAGGAAAAGTTTGCGCTTGACCCTTGGCCGATCGTCTGTTTGTCTATAAACAGACAAATCATCGTTGAAGATGCAGCTTTACATTGGGTGCAATATCGCACGTGGAAAACACGGCAGGCTGCCGGCGCCATATTGCCGGAGGGCGGCCACAGCGCGCAAAATAGAAGAGGGTGAATGCCCGAGCCTTCGCCAAGACATGAAACCGCATTCGATCGTTCGGCACAGACAATTCCAGAAGAGGCCCGTGACATGACAAACAGACTTTCCGGCAAGACCGTTCTCATCACCGCCGCCGGCCAGGGCATCGGCCGGGCGACGGCGATAGCCTTTGCCGCGGTCGGCGCCAAGGTCCACGCGACCGACATCAATACCGGCGCGCTGGCGACGCTTGCCGCGGAAACCGGGGTTTCCACCCATCAGCTGAACGTGCTCGAAGAGGATGCGGTCAAGGCTCTCGTCGCCGAAATCGGCGCTGTCGACGTGCTGTTCAACTGCGCCGGCTTCGTTCATGCCGGCTCGATCCTGGAGATGAAGGATTCCGATTTCGAATTTGCCCTCGACCTCAACGTCAAGGCGATGATCCGCACCATCCGCGCCGTGCTGCCCGGCATGCTGGAGCGCAAGGACGGGTCGATCATCAACATGGCCTCCGTCGCCTCCAGCATCAAGGGCGTTCCGAACCGCTTCGCCTATGGCGTCACCAAGGCGGCGGTCATCGGGCTGACCAAATCCGTCGCCGCCGATTATGTCGCCGAAGGCATCCGCTGCAACGCCATCTGCCCCGGCACGGTGGAAAGCCCGTCGCTGCAGGACCGCATGCGCGCCCAGGGCGATTATGACGCGGCCCGCGCCGCCTTCATCGCCCGCCAGCCGATGGGCCGGCTCGGCTCGCCTGAAGAGATCGCCGATCTCGCCGTCTATCTGGCCGGTGCCACCTATACGTCGGGCCAGGCGATCGCCATCGACGGCGGCTGGACGATCTGACTTCAGCTGAGGAAGCCGGCCGGCAGCCCTGCCGGCCATCCGGCTATTGCAATTTGGGAGAACAACCATGACCCGCATCACCGACCTTCGTGTCTTCGATCTCCGCTTTCCCACCTCGCAAAGCCTGGATGGATCGGATGCGATGAACCCCGATCCGGATTATTCGGCCGCCTATGTCATTCTCGATACCGATGCGCTTGGCCTTGCCGGCCACGGCCTGACCTTCACCATCGGCCGCGGCAACGACATCTGCTGCATGGCGATCGAGGCGATGCGCCATCTCGTCGTCGGCACCGATCTTGCCGAAGTGCTCGCTCATCCCGGCAAATTCTGGCGGCATCTGACCAGCGACAGCCAATTGCGCTGGATCGGCCCGGAGAAGGGCGCCATCCACCTGGCGACCGGCGCCGTCGTCAACGCCGTCTGGGATCTGCTTGCCAAACAGGCGGGAAAACCGGTCTGGCGCCTCGTCGCCGAGATGTCACCTGAAGAGATCGCCGATATCGTCGACTACCGCTATCTCACCGATGTGCTGACCCGTGAGGAGGCGGTCGAGATCCTCAAGCGCGCCGAAGCCGGCAAGGCCGAACGCATCGCCACCCTCGAAAGAGAGGGTTATGCCTGCTACACCACTTCGGCCGGATGGCTCGGTTACGAGGATGAAAAGCTGCGCCGCCTCTGCAAGGAAGCGATCGACGCCGGCTTCAACCATATCAAGATGAAGGTCGGCCGCGACCTGGAAGACGATATCCGCCGCCTGAGGATTGCCCGCGAGGTGATCGGTCCCGACCGCTATCTGATGATCGACGCCAACCAGGTCTGGGATGTCGGCCAGGCGATCGACTGGGTCAAGGCGCTTGCCCCGGCCAAGCCCTTCTTCATCGAGGAACCGACGAGCCCCGACGATGTCGCCGGCCACCGCAAGATCCGCCAGGCGATTGCGCCGGTGAAGGTCGCGACCGGCGAGATGTGCCAGAACCGCATCATGTTCAAGCAGTTCATCGCCGAGGGCGCGATCGACATCGTGCAGATCGATTCCTGCCGCATGGGCGGGCTGAACGAGGTTCTCTCCGTGCAGCTGATCGCCGCCAAGTTCGGCCTGCCTGTCTGGCCGCATGCCGGCGGTGTCGGCCTCTGCGAATATGTGCAGCATCTGTCGATGATCGATTACGTCGCCGTCTCCGGCACCAAGGAAGGCCGCGTCATCGAATATGTCGATCATCTGCACGAACACTTCCTCGACCCCTGCCGGATCGAGAACGCCGCCTACATGCCGCCCACTCTGCCGGGCTTCTCGATCGAGATGAAACCGGCCTCGATCAGCAACTATACGTTTCCAGGATAAGAAAACTTCGCCAGTGCTGACGTATCGGCTGCCGGCCGCAGGATGATTTCCTGATGACGACAGTCTTTCCCGCAGCCGACGGGCTTCCAATCTGACGGGACTGCTCCAATTCACTTGGAGGCGGGCGAAGCTTGCTTTTTTTAGCAGTGAGGAATATTTTCAAAGGGTGAATGCGGAGGGGGCCCAGCACCAGCAGGCCAGCAAATTTTATTGAACTTAAACAATAGAATGTTTGCGATCGAGCCATGCCCAAGTTTCACGACATCAGGAGACTGTGCGCCTATCTGCTGACCATCGCAGCAATACTGCTGTCGACGGCCACCGCATATGCCGCCATCACGGAAGGCGAAAACGGCCGCCGCGTCGCGCTCGTGATCGGCAACTCGGTCTATAAGACGCTGCCCTCGCTTCCCAATCCCGCCAATGACGTCGAAGAGGTCGCCAACACGCTGCGCTCGGCCGGTTTCGACGTGACGATCGGCGTCAATGTCGACCGCATCGGGCTTGAAGATACGGTGCGCCGCTTCCTTCGTTCGATCAGCAATGCCGAGGCCGGCCTGATCTATTATTCGGGCCACGGCATCCAGGTCGGCGGGCAGAATTTCATCGTGCCGGTCGATGCGACGCTGGAGACGCCCTATGACGTCGAGACGCAGACCATGCCGCTCGACCTCATCCTCAACCATCTCAAGCAGAATTCGCGGGTGCAGCTGATCTTCCTCGATGCCTGCCGCAACAATCCCTTCAACGCCCAGAAATTCTGGATGGCGGAAAAGCTGGAGCCGGTCGGCGCCACCCGCGGCCTTGCCCGCATCGACAGCGATCTCGGCAGCCTGATCGCCTTCTCCACCGAACCGGGTCAGGTGGCGCTCGACGGCGCCGGGGCGCTCAGCCCCTATTCCGAATCCTTCATCAAACGTGCCAGCGAACCCAATAAGGAAATCCGCCAGGTCCTGACCGATGTCCGTCGCGACGTGATCGCCATGACCGGCGGCAAGCAGGTTCCCTGGGAAAACTCCTCGCTGATGGACAGCTTCTATTTCATTCCGGCGCCGCCGCCGCCGAGCGTCGAAGCGATGCAGCAGGTGAGCGTGCCGGAAGGGGCTGCCGCCACCAAGCTGCCGATCGCCCCGCCGCATGACGAGACCGGCTCGACGCTGCTCGTCACCCTCAACCAGCTGCCGCAGACCGGCAAGCTCAGCTTCGACGGCAAACCGGTCGAGCAGGGCGCCAAGATGCCGGCCGCGGCCCTGACGGCGCTGACCTATGATTCCTCGGGTGTAACCGCCGGAACCGTCGGCCTGATCGGCTATACCGTCAGCGATCCCTATGGTCAGGCGACGCAGGGCGTCGTCGCGATCACCGTCTCGGCGGATGCCGGCGCCAAGCTCGCCCAGCTCGAACAGCAAAAGCAGGTGCGGCTTGCCGATGCCGACGCCTATCTGAAAACGCTGCCGCGCGACGTCGACACGCCGATCGGCGTCGGCCCGGTCGCGGCCAGCCTGCCTGAAGTGCCGGCATCGGCCGCGGAGATGACCTTCAAGGTTGCGGCCCTGCCAGACAAGGGCACGCTGCGCGCCGGAGACCGGGTGATCGGGCTCGGCCACGTGCTTGAAGCCGCCGATATTCCGGCGCTTTCCTACGAGCCGCAGATCGGCACCGAAAACCAGCCTTTCGCCCTGACGCTGCAAGCCGCCAACGACAACCTGCCGCCGGCGACCGTTAATTTCAAGCCGGTGCTCGACGCCTGCGACAGCGCAGCCGCAGCCCCCCTCGACCTGCAGGGCGTCACCGCGGGTAAACTGCCGAACGAGATCGACCCCGACGATGCGCTGCCGGCCTGCTCCGACGCGATCAAGGCCTATCCCGAGGTGGCGCGCTTCGTCTACCAGCTCGGCCGCGCCCAGCTTGCCAACCGCGACACCAAGACGGCTTTTGCGACGATCAAGAAGGCGATGGATGCCGGGCATGTCAGGGCGATCTACGAACTGTCGAGCTTCTACGAGTTCGGCGCCTCCGTTCCCCGCGATGCAGCCAAGGCCAGCGAGATCGCCAAGGGTGGTGCGGCCAAGGGCGATCCCTTTGCCCTGCACAGCTACGGCAAGGCCCTCTACTACGGCCGCGGCACCAAGGCCGATCAGCAGCTGGGATTGCGCCTGATGCTGCAGGCCGCCGATCTCGGCCATACCTATGCGATGAACGAACTCGGCTATATCTTCCTGAACGGCGTCAACGTTCCGGCCGACCCGGAGCGCGGCATTCGCTTCTACGAGGCCGGCGTCCAGCGCAACGACATCTATTCGCTGAACAATCTTGCCCTCGTCTACCGTTTCGGAAAAGGCGCCCCGGAGGATCTTCCGAAAGCGCTTGAGCTTTTCACCCGGGCGGCGGAGGGCGGCCAGCCCTATGCCCCGACCAATCTCGGACGCATGTACCGGGACGGCATCGGCGTTGCCGCCGACAAGGCGGAAGCGGTGAAGTGGCTGGAGATGGGCGCCGAACGCGGCGACTATTGGGGCGCGCTCGACCGCGCGATTTTGGCTAGGGAAGACGCTGCCGACACTGACAGCCCGGTAACGGCAGCCCGTTATTTCGCGCTGGCGACCGCCATCAACATGCCGGGCAGCGGCGATCCGAAGAACCAGGCCAAGGCCGCACTCAAGACCTTGCCCAATGCTGCCAAGAAGAAAGCGGAGGAGACCTTCGCCGCCGAGCTGACCGCTCAGGAGAAAAAGGCGCTTCCGAAAACCAAGTCGCTCGATGACAGGCTCGTTCAGCTCGCCAAGGCGACATGGGTAAAGCGAAATCCGAGGTACGATCTCTTCTAAATGGCGGTCTGGGGGCGCCCTACATGACAAGAAAGCTCATCATCCGTGTTCTGCTTTGCTCGACCTTCCTTGCGGGCTCAGGCGCAATCTTGCAGAGTTGCATCTTCGATCCCGGCGCCAAGACGCTATTCACAAGTGAAGAGCCGGCCAGGAACGTTACGCCTGGCAAGAAAACCACGCCCGTCAAAAAGGTGGCTGCAAGTACCAGCCAACCGGCTTTCGCCCGCTCTGAGAACAGTTCCAGTGGGAATTCCAGCTCTGGCGGCGGCTCTGGCGGCGGCATGGGCGGCGGCTCCAGCAGTTCAAGCAGCTCATCCAGCTCCAGCAGTTCCTCTAGCTCCTCGGGTACCTCGTGGTCCGACCGCCGCCTGAAGACCGATATCCGCCGCCTTGGGACCTCGGCTGAGGGCATCCCGATCTATGCCTTCCGGTATATCTGGGGCGGGCCGATGTTCATCGGCACGATGGCGCAGGATCTGCTGGCGATCAGACCCGATGCGGTCATCGCTACCGGATTGGGCTATTACATGGTCGATTATGACAAGCTCGACATTGCGATGATCTCGGTGCCGGAAGATCTGTCACGGTTGGCAGCTGACGCAGCGCTGGGGCAGGCGGTGAAGGCGGCGCGGAAACGCTCCGTCCAGCCGGCAATGTGATCGGGAAAGCCGGGCGCGTGCCGACCGGGAGTCCCCTGGTTACTCAGACAGTGACCCTTGCCGGGGTTCTCGTCGGCATTGCGCTCTCGACCTATCTGCAGCTCGAGCCCGGCAAGGCAATGGCGCTTGCCGTCCTCTGTCTTCTCCTGGCGTGGATCGTCGTCGAGGGCACACCGGCTGCGCGCCGGGCATGGGTATCGCGAGAGAGGCGGCATGAGTCTCCCGCCGCGTCCTGGCGGCGCATCGGGACCAAGCTTGTCGGCATCGCCGCGCTTTTGGGTGCGGTCGTCATCGCCTGTTCCGTCTTTCCGTTTTTCACGCAGTCGTCGGCGGTCCAATGGTTCATCGGGGCCGGCCATACCACCATCCCCATCTCCATCGCTCTTGCCGGCGCCACCATTCTCTACGTCGCAGTCACCGATCTCGTCGCCGAGGAGCCCGACGACTATCTCCATCAGGTCGGGCGTGCGGTGCTGATGCAGGATTTTCGCGAAGAGGACGTGCTGTTCGCATTGCGCCTGCTCGCAATCAAATGCTTCTTCCTCGTGCTGATGTTTTCCAGCGGCATAGCCGCGCTTTCCGATCTTGCCGACAGACCGGCATGGCTGTTTGCCCCACTTTCAGCCGCCTGGTTCGAAGGCCTGCTGCGGCTTGTCCTGCTCCTCGACGTCATCCTGGCTGCCGGCGGCTACATCGCCACCTTCAAACTGTTCGGATGGCATGTCAGGGCGACGGAGACGACGGCGCTCGGCTGGCTCGTCTGCCTCATCTGTTACGAGCCGTTCTTCCCGGCGATTTCGCATGCCTTCGTGCCCTATGGCGACGGGCCGGGTTGGGAAAGCGTGATCCAGGAGGGATCGGTGGTCTACATCCTCTGGAGCGTTGCGACGCTGTTCTGCGCCATAATCTACCTCTGGGCGACCATTGCCTTCGGGCCGCGATTTTCCAACCTGACCCATCGCGGCATCATCACCTCAGGCCCCTATCGCTTCATCAAACATCCGGCCTATGTCTCGAAGAACATCTCCTGGTGGCTGTTTGCGACCCCGAGCTTCATCGCCAGCGGTCTTGCCGAAGGACTGGCGCGGGCCGGCCTGCTGGCGATCGTCAGCCTGATCTATCTGCTGCGCGCCCGCGCCGAAGAGCGCATGCTCAGCCAGGATCCCGCCTATCGGGACTATGCCGAGAACGTCGCGGCGCATGGGCTTCTCGCGATGGCGAAGCGTCGTCTGGCGCCGACAGCGCCGCGCGTCTGAAAAGGCATAGGATGTAGGGCAGGGGAGGCAGAATATCTGCGAGGTCGGCCCCTCATCCGCCTGCCGGCACCTTCTCCCCGTTTTACGGGGAGAGGGTTAGTGTGAGGGGCAGCCATCGGCACCAACCGGACAGCTGGCGCGACGCTCCCGCCCTTCACCCATCCAGCCCCCTGAAGCGCACCGGCTGGTAGCCGCGCATCAGCAGGCTGCCGAGTGAATAGGTGTTGCGGCAGACCCGGCCCTTGCAGGCGTTGGGCGAGGCCTCCATCACCTCGACCTTGCGGTCGTCGGTGAAGCGCATGAACAACAGCACGTGCGAGCCCGGCTTGTTCAGCGCGTCGCCCGGCCGCATCGACCAGGGGTCGGAGAGGCGCTTGGTGATATCAGGGATGGCGCGCGTCGACACGTGCATCTTCAGGCCCCAGGCATCGCTGACGAAACCGGAGCAGTCGACGCCGAGGATATTGGTTTGCGGCGCGCTCTTGGTGCAGACATTGCCGGCGGTCTGGCCTTTCTCGACGCCGTCCATGAAATCCTCGAGCCGGGTCTTGCAGCCCCAGCAATAGGGAACGCCCTTCACCGTCTGACCGCGTTTGCCGATCAGATAGATCGGCCGGCGCAGCCGGTTCATGTTGATGCAACCGGGGCCCGGATCCTTGCCATAGGCTGATGACGTCACCAGCCAGTTCAGCGTCTCGAAGCCGATCGCCCGCTCGATGACGTCGCCGCGCGATTTCGGCACGATCGCCACTTTCGGCGCCTTGCCGGGCTTGCCGGCATTGAGCGGTTTTGCCGGCCGCGCAACGGCAAGCTTTCGGCCGGGATCGCGGCCGTCGAGCCGCAGCACCTGCGCCCGGCTTTCCTGCGATCTCAAATAGAGCACGTCACCGCGCGGGCCGATCGCCACGAAACGCCGGGAAAAGACCGTGCCGGGGTCGATCGGCAGGTCGTAGAGCCGGTCCATCGCCCCGTTCGGCGTGAAGCGGACCACCAGCATACCGGTCCGCTCCGGCTGATCGGCCGGCACCAGCTCGACCAGCGCATAAGGCCTGCCCGTCGTGTCGATGTCGAGAAGTTCGACGGTGCCGATGCGGCCCTCGGCGGAGAGCTGCAGCGACAGGAAATTCTCCTCCGAGCTGCTGCGCCGCAGCAGGATTTCCGCCTTGTCGTTTGCCGCCGAGACCTCGGCGACGATATCGCCAAGCCCGCGGCTTGGAACATATTGAATGACCGGCGGGCGGGCCGCCGGCCGGCTGGTGCTGCGGCCGATCTCGTCGACGATGCTGTTCAGCGGCCCCGGCGGTACCGAGCCCATCGAGGCGAAGACCGAGCGTGTGTAATCGTCGGCATCGCCGCCATCGACGGCGCGCAGTGTCTGCGACCTTCCGTCGGCCTCGGTGGAACGCTCGAGCGGCACGACACCATCAGACCAGAGATAGAGTTCGTTGTGGACGACGGCGAGATCCTCGGGCGCGACATCCTCCGGCAGCGGCAGGATTTCGGGCTCGGCCTGCGAGCGCTCGGCATCGATGGCGAGCACGCGGCCGTTGTTCTGGTCGAGAATATAGATGGTGCCGTCGTCGCCGACGGTGATCGCCGCCGGCCCCGAAGCCTCGACTTCCTCATTGGCGGAAATGATGCCGACCGAGCGGCCGCCATCGCCGCTGCGAAGCTCTATAATCGTCGTGTCTTTGGCAAAAACCGGCGAGGCGGCCGCAAGTGCCGCGGCAAACAGAATATGCGACCCAAGACTACGCATGTCCTCGACCCCCGAACAGGACGATGTCAGGCCGGCTCGGCCTTCTATGACCGTCAAGTCTTCGAAATGGTAAGATAGATGCGCCTTGTCAGCAAGCCATTGCTTTCCAAACGATTTGGAGATCTGCGCCTGGAATAGTACAAGATCATGGTCTCCAAGTTTTGCGGGCAGGGAATGCTTATGCTGGAATGGAACGGTGACGAACTGGCGCTCGACATCAGCCTGCTGGAGCAGGTGCGCGCCGCAAGGATAGGCTTCTCCGATCGCGTCTGCGCCGCCTCGCAAAGCGCCGACGACAAGCATCTGGCGCAGCTGCGCTCCGAGCCGACCTATCTGATGGCCGAGTTCCTCTATTCGATGAAGGTCTTCGGCATCAGCACGGCCGAGGATATCGAGCGCTTCGCCGATCTGCACAATGATTACGTGGTATCGCTGACCCGCGACCCGGCCAAGCTGCAACGCCTCGGGCTGTCGCAGGATCGCGCACTCGCCTCGATGTTCACCGCCGACACCAAGCCGCGGCTGATCCAGAACTGGGCGGAGAAAGCGGGCGCCATCGACCAGTCCAATCTCGCCCGCTTCCTGGTGGCGGTGATGTCGAGCGAGACCTGCCGCAAGACGCTGATCGATTTCGAGACGGCCGGTTTCATGCAGCGCAAGCGCTCGCCCTACGGCACCATGGTCGTCTGGTCGACGGGGAAGATCGAGGAGATCTTCGGCGAAATGCTGCGCGATCTGCGCCTCAGCCTGCAGCAATTGAAGATCCTCTGAGCGAGTGCTGCGACCCGATTTCGGGGCGCTGCGCGACCAGCCGATTTCACCCCTCCCAATCGATGGGCACTGAGCGCCGTTGCCTTCCTTTCGGCCTCTCCCTATTGTTTTAGGCAACTTCGCGCGAATGGCGCCCATAGGACGGATGTGACCACGATGACAAAATCCCGGCTCATACCCCTGTCGATCGGCCTGCTGCTGGCGCTTGAAATGCCTCAGCTTGCCCATGCCGGCCCGGCCGAAGATGCGCTGGCGGCGCGCAACCCCGCGCTTGCGGCGCTGCGCCAGCATGACGAAAAAGCCTTTGCTGCCGCGACTGCGATCATATCAGAACACGAAAGCGCCAAGGGGCTGACACCCGGCGCGGACAAGCTGCCGGACGCGACCTCGCCCGGCCGCGACATGGGTTCAGCGCCCGGCAAAGAATTCACGATCGATAATCCGGATATTCTCTGGCTCTATAATTCTTCGCCCGAAGGGATGAGCGACCTGATCTCGATTTTGAAATCAGCCGGGCAGAAACCCAAGAACTAAGCTGCGATCCAAAGTCAAAAAAGACTAGATCCGGCGGCGGATATTGCCGATCAAGAGTCTTGATCACGTCTTTTCCGGGACGGTTTCTTCCTGGTTCCAAATAATTTGTAACCCTCCCTCAAGCAAGACAGGCAAAGCCATCCCAATTTCGCCGGTCGGTGCTATTCTCATCTTCAACACAGTGTGAGATTGTTCGAAGAGGAGGTTTTTCCATGTTGCACCGCAAAGCCATCCTAGCCGCAGCCACCTTTCTCTCGTTCTTTGCGGTGGTTCCCGCCGTCGAGGCGCAGAACGAACGCACACTGACCGAAGCGCCGGCGCAGACCGGCCCCGTCAGCATCACCTTCGATCGCGCCGAAGCGAAATACGCCATCGGCGAAGTCGTCGGCCTGTTCATCCAGTCGACCGAGAACAGCTACGTCACGGTGCTCAACGTCTCGCCGAACGGTTCCGTCGTCAAACTTTTCCCGAACAAATATCAGACCGATGCCCTTGTCGGGCCCGGCAAGCGCGTGCAGGTGCCGGATCCGGCCAGCGGCGCCCGGCTGCAGGTCTCCGGTCCCGTGGGTCAGGAGCAGATCAAGGTCTTCTATTCCTCCAAGCCGCTGACCATCTTCGCCGATCTCGGCGGTAGCGGCAGCGGCATGTTCCGCTCGATCGACGGCGGCATGGATGCCGTGTCCCGCAGCCTGGAAGAGGCCCGCAGCCTCGGCACCAAGATCAGCAGCAAGACGCTGATGCTGACGACGGTCGACAGCCCGGCCGCCCTGCCGCCCCCCGCCGCCCCACCGGTTGCGGCCGCTCCTGCCGCAAAACCGGTCGAACAGGCGGCAAAGCCGCCGGTTGCACCGAAGCCGAAGCCGGCGAAACCGGAAATCGCCAAGAAGCCGGAAACGGTGGTGGAAAAACCGAAGCCCGTCGCCCCGAAAAAGGTCGCACCCAAGCCTGTCGAGCAGGCGACGACGCAGCCGCCGAAGAAATACAAGATCGTCACCAATCTGGCGCCCGGCCAGGAGCTTGCCGCCGACGAGCTGGAACTGATCGGCCCTGCCGACACCACTGCGTCCACCCGGCCGACGCAATATACGCAGCCGAAGCAATATAAGCAGCCGGCCCAGTCGTCCCAGGCGAAGATGCCGAAACTGCCGATGCCGCAGATCAAGATGCCGCAATTCAAACTGCCCGGCGGTTTCAGCATCAAGATGCCCCAGCTCAACCTCGGCCGTTCGGCCGAACCCCAGGCCGGCGAGGAAATCGAGGTGGCCAATGCCGACACGCCTGCCTGCACCGCTCTTCTCGACAAGCTGAACACCGCCGTTGCCGCCAAGGATATCACGGCCGCGGCGTCCGAGGCCGATGCGATCGCCGTCAGCGCCGAATGCGGCCAATTCCAGGTGAATGCCCAGCGCCGCGTTGCCGCCCTCAGGCTCGCCGCTGCCCAGGAGATGATGGCCGCCAACCAGCCGGTCGCCGATTACGAGCCGCTGCTGGTCGCCGCCGACAGTCCGCAGGTGCTCTGGCAGGCCTCCGCCACGCTCGGCGAGATCTATTTCTCCGCCCGCCGTTTTGCCGATGCCGCTGCCGATTACCAGCAGGCGATCGAGATCATCAAGAACGAGACCCGCACGCCGAAGGCGCCGCCGGCCGACACGATCTCCGATCTGATCCAGCGCGCCGCCCAGGCCCGCATTCTGGCCGCCAACCCGACGAGCGACAATCCTGAAGGCAGCTTCGTGCCGGCCGAGAAGGATCACCGCAGCGGCGTGCTCGGCGGCATCTATTCCGAAAATGTCCGCGGCATCGTGCCGGTCTCCATTCCCGTGCCGATCACCTTCGACTTCGACAAATCGAGCTTCACTTCGATCGGCACCGAGGCCGCCGAGGAGCTGCTGGAGGCGCTGAAGGAGCAGAAGCCCGGCCGCATCATCCTGATCGGCCATACCGACCGGCGCGGCGGTGACGACTATAATCAGAAGCTTTCCGAGCGCCGTGCCCAGGCCGTCGCCGATTTTCTCAAGAGCCACGGCATCGATGCCTCGATCGACGCCGAAGGCCGCGGCGCCTCCGAGCCGGTGGACGTGACCGCAACCGCAAACCTCACCGAAGACGATGTTGATGCGCTGAACCGCCGCGTCGAATGGCGTCGCGAATAGCCGGGGCGAGGGGAGTTTGGCCATGTCCGCATCCGTTTCCATGGCCGCCGCATTCGCCCTCCTCAGCCTGGCGGCCGCTGATAGCCTGGCAAGGACGATCGAGGCGCCGGAGCGCGGCGCCGTCCGAGCCGTGCTGATCGGCATCGATCTCTACCGCAACGTCCCGCCGCTTCACGGCGCCGTCGCCGATGCCGAGGACCTTTCGCTTTCGCTGCGCTCGGTCGGCGTCGAGGACATGACGCTGCTGAAGAATGGGGCCGCCGATCGCGAGGGCATCTTCCATGCGATCGAGGCCGTCACGGAACGGGCAGGGCCCGGCGATCTCGTCGTGCTCGGCATCGCCGGCCACGGCTCGAGCGAGCCGGAGCGCGTCAAGGGCTCGAAGCCGAGCGGCCGCGACGAGGTCTATGTGCTTGCCGGCTTCGATACAAGGCTGCCCGGATCGCGCGAGCGCATCTTCGGCGACGAGTTCAAGGTGCTGATCCGCAATCTCGAGACCAAGGGCGCCGATGTGCTCTTCATCGCCGATACCTGCCATGCCGGCGGCATGACCCGCGATGTCGATCCGCGCGGCGCCGAGATCACCTGGCGCCAGGCGCCCTCCTATACGATCGAGGAGGACGACCTCGCGCCGATTTCGACGACGGCGGATGCGCTCTCCACCGGCTTCGATTACAAAAGGCTGACTTTCCTCGCCGCCGTCGACGACAACACCAAATCGCCGGAGATTTCCATTCCCGGCATTCCGCAGAAACGCGGCGCGCTGAGCTATGCCACCGCCCGCGCCTTCGAAGGGGCGGCCGACCGCAACGGCGACGGCGCCGTCAGCCGCCGCGAACTTTTCGAATATGTGCGCCAGTCGGTCTATCAGTTCACCGACCAGCGGCAGAACATTTTCACCGAAAGCCCGCCCGGAACCGATCTCGACCGCGCGGTCGTCTATAATTACGAAGGGGCGGGGGCACAGGCGGAAGCAGCGAAATCGACCACTCCGCCGCCGGCCGAGCCCGCGCCGATCAGCGTTGCCGCCCTCGGCGCCGAGCCGGTGCTGCAGGGCATCGACCCGGCCGTCACGCCGTTCAAGCTGACGGAAGGCGCCGACGCCGAACTGGTTTTCGATCCCGAAAAGCACGAGGCGGTTGCCGGCGGCGATGTCGTCGCCTCAGGCATCGGCGCCGGCGACATGCCTTTCGTCGTCGACCGGATGGCCGCGCTCGACACGCTGAAGCGGCTGTCGGAGGTCAATCCGCAGACCGTGCGCGTCACCCCGTCCGATACCGTCCATCGCGAGGGCGAGCGCGTCGGCGTCGCGGTTTCCGATCTAGCCGGCCGCAAACTCGTGCTCTTCGACGTCACCGGCGATGGAACCGTGCAGTTCCTCTATCCCGGTGAGAAAGAGGTCGATGCTGAGATGTCGGCGAGTTTCGATCTCGATCTCTCCGTCGTCGCCCCCTTCGGCACCGATCTGCTCGTCGCCGTCACCTCGGAAAAGCCGATGCCCGCGCTCGTCGAGTTCCTGAAGCAGAACGACAGGCGCCGCACCGCCGGCAATATCGCCAGGCGGCTCGGCGATGTCCTGCCCGAGGGCGCGCGCGTCGGATTTACCGTCCTCTATACCTCCGCCGGAGCCAAGCTATGAGCGCGTCGATCAGCCGGGTCCTCTCCATTGCTTCCGTCGTGCTGCTTCTGGCGGCGCCCGCGTTGGCGCAGCAGGATACCGATTTCGCCGGCGAGGATGGCGGCCGCGTCATCGGCGGCCAGGCGGCGAAGAAGGGCGAATGGCCCTGGCAGGTGAAAATCCTGGCGCCCGATCCCGAACAGCGCGGCCGCTTCGGCGGCCATTGCGGCGGCTCGCTGATTGCGCCGCGCTGGATCCTGACCGCCGCCCATTGCGTCACCAGCGGCCGCTCCGGCAAGCAGGATCTGTTCGCCCGCGACCTGCTGATCGTCGAGGGCAAGTCGAAGATCGACAAGGTGATTTCGGTCGACGGCCCGGATAAGCCCGGCCTTGCCGTCGAGGACGTCGTCATCCACGAGGATTTCGACCGCAAGATCTTTGCCAACGACATCGCCCTGATCAAGCTGGCCGAGCCCGCCATCTCCAGGCCGGCAATCCTCGCCTCGGCCTCCGACGAAGACGTCGAGGCCGCCGGCCACAAGGCCGTCGTCACCGGCTGGGGCTACACCAAGGCCGATCACGGCTGGGACGACAAATACCTGCCGACCGAGCTGCAGGAAGTCGAGCTGCCGATCGTCCCGCGCGAGGATTGCCGCGCCGCCTATCGCGACAGCTCGATGCGGATGAACCCGATCGACGAGCGCAATGTTTGCGCCGGTTATGCCGAGGGCGGCAAGGATGCCTGCCAGGGCGACAGCGGCGGACCGCTGGTGGCGCAGCGCCCCGATAAGCGCTGGATCCAGCTCGGCATCGTCAGCTGGGGTGCCGGCTGCGCCGAGGCCGAACATTACGGCGTCTATACCCGCGTCGCCGCCTTCCGCGACTGGATCGCCGCCAAGACCGATGGCGACGTGCCGAATGTCGAAGCTTCAGCCGCCGGCGATCAGGTCGCCTCGACCACCACCGGCACCGGGACCAAGCTCAGACAATCAGGCCAGAAACTGGCCAACCTCACCATCACTACTCCGCCCGCCGGCGATACCGCCCCTGCCGCCACGAGCGAAACGCCCGCCGACGATTCCGCACCGGCTGACAAGCCGGCTGCCGAAGAACCCGCCGTCCAGCCGCCCGCTGTCGATATCCCCGCCGTCCAGGCCCCTGATGGCCAACCCTCCGGCATCCAAAGCTCTCCCGGCGACCGTGCGCTGCTGATCGGCATCGACGATTACGAGATGCGCGAGGCAAAACTCACCGGCTCCGCCGCCGATGTAAAGGCGATGCAGCTCTTCCTGGTGAAGACGCTCGCCTACCGCCCGGAGCAGATCCAGACGCTGACCAACCGCAAGGCGAGCCGCGAGGCGATCCTTGCTGAGATCGACGACTGGCTGGTGCGCCAGTCGACGCCCGGCAGCCGCGTCTTCCTCTATTTCAGCGGCCAAGGTTCAGAGGAAATGGGCGCCGAGGAGACGACCAGCCCGACGCTTGTTGCAGCCGATGCCAAGCTGGTGCGCGAGGGCGGCAAGCTGACGGTCAACAATCAGATCCGCGAAACGGAAATCGCCGCGCGGCTGAACAGCCTCAAGGACCGCCGCGTCACGCTGCTGATCGATGCCTGCCATGTCGGCCCCGGCAGCCGCAGCGCGGTGGCCGCCCCTTCCGGTAATGTCCGTTGCCTCGGCCCGGCGCTGGCAGCGCTCGAACCGCCGAACAAATCGGGCAAGGAAGCGAAATTCTCCTTCGGCGGCGAAAACGCCATGGTCTGGTCGGCCGTCAATTCAGGCCAATGGGCGCTGGTCGACCGCGAGGCCAAGCCACCGGTCGGCGTCTTCACCCGCCGCTTCATCGAAGGTGTGCAGGATGGCGTGGCACGGGCGGCCGACAAGCCGAATGTCAGCAATGCCGCCCTGCTCGATTACGTCCGCCGCAAATCCGACGAATATTGCCGGACGCATGCGCAGGATTGCCGCTTCACCCCGGTGCCGCAATTTTATGGCCAGCCCGATGCTCTCGGCCGCGACGTCATCACCGGCGAGGAGGCGAAAACCCCGGTCGCCGCCGTCGAGAACACGCTGAAGACGGACAATGAGGCGGGTGTTGCCGTCGACGTGCTGCCCGGCACCTCGGTCGGCATCGGCGACAAGGTGGCGATGCGGGTTTCGACCAAAAAATCAGGTTACCTGATCCTGGTCGATATCGACGCCGCCGGCAAGCTGACCCAGCTTTACCCGAACAAGCGCTCGATGGGCCTGAAACCGACCGCGAAAAGCGGCGACAACCGGCTCGATCCGGCCCGGCCGGTCGTCGTGCCGGATGCGCGCAATCCCTATACCGGTTTCGAATATGTGGTCGAGGGACCTTCAGGCGTCGGCATGGTCGTCGCCATTCTGAGCGACAAGCCGATCGAAGTGCTCGACCTGCCGGATGTGCCGGCGCCGCTGGTCGGCCAGCGCGCCGCCTTCAACTATGTCTACGATCTCGCCCGAACCTTGAGGATCGTCGGCGACGACGAGACCGGCGCCCAGGGCAAGTGGTCGTTCGATTCCAAATTCTACCGCATCCGCTGAAGAGGAGGGAACCCATGCCGAAATCCAGTCTGCTGGCGGGTCTTGCCGCTTCGCTGCTGACGCTTGCCCCAGCCCATGCCGACAACTCCGGCAAGGCGATGCTCGCCGCGCAGGCGGGGCTTGCCGCCGAACTGATCGACCGCACCCTGGCAAAGGAGGGGGCCGCCAATATCATGGTGTCGCCGGCAAGCCTTGCCGCAGCCCTGGGTCTCGCCAGCCTCGGCGCCTCCGCCGAAGGCAAGGCCGCGATCGCCAAAGGCCTCGGCTTCGGCGGCGAGGCAAGGGGGCCGGAGACGGTGCTTGACGCAATGACACCGGAGAAGCCGGCAGCCGCGGATGCGCCCTTGGCGACGGCGGTTGCGATCGTCTTCGACGACAAGCTGGCGCTCGTGCCCGACGCGGTTTCCATGCTCGCCACCCACCGGATCAAACCGTCGATCGAAGATCTCGACGGGCCTCAGTCGGTCGAGCACATCAACCTCTGGGTCAAGGAGACGACGCGCGGCGCCATTCCCGTCATGCTGGACGCGCCGCCCGGCGGCGGTTTCGTCAGCCTGGGCGCGCTGTCCTTCAAGGCGCGCTGGAAGACCGCCTTCGATAGGGAAAGCCCGGCAAGCCCCTTTCAGCGGCCGGACGGTTCAACTATTTCGGTGCCGATGATGCATCTTGCCGGCGACGGGCAGAAATTCCGCGTCGACGAAAAATTCGCCGCCGTCGACCTTGCCTATACGGACGAGAGCTACAGCATGGTGGTGGTGACGGCGCGCGCCGGCAAGGGTGTCGCCGCCGCCGATCTGAAGGCGCTCGCTTCCTGGCTGCAGGGGGAAAAATTCGAAGCTGGCAAGGGCGAAATCCTCCTGCCCCGCTTTTCCCTGAGCGACGGGCGTGATTTGATGCCGGTGCTGAACGCGATGGGACTGGCGCCCGAAAAGGCCAAGCATTCGGCCTTCCCTGGTTTTACCAAGGAAAACATTCGCTTGTCGCGCGTTCTTCAGAAGACGATGATCAAGGTTGACGAAAACGGCACGGAGGCAGCGGCTGCCACGGCAGCGATCACCGAACGCAGCATCGATCCCAAGCTCGTTCGCGTCGTCGCCGATGCCCGTTTTGCCTTCGCGCTCAGGGATACCAGAACGGGCCTGGTGCTCGCCGCTGGCCTGATCGGCGACCCGCTCTTAGCGGGCGAATAGAGTTCGGTTTCATGGAATGCCAATGATTGCAGGGAGACATGTGCATGAGAAGTGATCTGATCGCCCGCTACACGATCGGCGAGCCGGTCTATGAGAACGAGTTCATCGTTTATCCCGCTCAGGACAAGCGGATGGACCATGCGGTCTTCATCGTCGCCCCCGATGTGGCGCTGAAACTGGACAAGGCGCGTTTCGAGCGGGTCTGGACCTCCATCAACGAGGCGAAATCGCTGACCGCACGGCGCTTCGTCGAAATCGAGGACCTGATCCCGCCGTCGCCGGAAGACGATAATTTCTACATCGTCGAGAAGCGGCCGTCGAAAACGCTGCAGCAGTATCTCGACGAAACCGAGATGGTGGCCTATGAGCGCGCCGCCGAGATCGGCCGCCACATCCTCGAAGGCCTGGCGACGCTGCACGGCGCCGGTTACGCCCATAATGCGCTGACGGACCAGTGCATCTATGTCTCCGAGGATTATTCCGGCCTGTCGGTCCGGATCGGCAACCTGCACCTGATTTCGAAGATCGGCGAACACATCATCCCGCCCTATGTGCCGGAATTCGGGGCGCCGGAAATCTATGCCAGCGGCACCTTCTCAGCCTCCGCGGCCCTCGACATCTACGCAATGGGCATGATCGCCTACAAGCTCTTCCTGCCGCGGCAGACCTATAACAGCGTCTTCGACAGCGTCATGGTCTGGGAGGACGAACACCAGCGCGAGCAGAGCTGGAAGAACATCCATCTCGATCCATCCAACGTCTTTCCCCGCCTCGACGTGCTGATCCCCGGCTTTCCCGAAGGCCTCGCCAGCCTTGTGGAACGGATGCTGAGCCGCGACCCGGCCCAGCGCCCGCGCACCGGCGCCGATGCGCTCGGCGAATACACCAGGGTGACGACAGGCATCCAGCCGATGTCCTGGGATCCGCGCGGCGGCATGCCGCAGCAGCCCGAGGCGGCGAAACCGAAAAAGTGGACGCCTGTCAAAATCTCGATGATCGCAGCGCTGCTGTTGATCTGCATCGGCGTCGGCGTCGTCACAATCCCAAAACTTCTTCGCCCGGATCCGAAGCTCGTCGCCGATGTCGGCACCTGGAAGAAGGAGGCCGAAAGCCGCAAACAGAAGGCGATCGCCGCCAAGGCGCCGGAGCGCCCGGCCAGTGACCAGGCCAAGCTTTCCTATGACACCGGTGCTGCGGCGCTGACTTCCGCCGATGCGCTGCTGAAAGATGAAGACTATGAAAAAGCCCTTCCGGGCTATCAGTCTGCCGCCATCAATCTCGGCAATGCGCTGATCGCCATCGCCAGGGAAAATGCCGAGAAGGCGAAAGCCTCGGCGTCGGCTGCCGGCGGCGACAAGGCGCCGAGCTTCGCCGAGGCCGACGCCAGGATGAAGACTGCCGCCGACAGCGCCGCCGCCAAGCAGATGCACGGCGCCGTCGAAAACTACGATGCATCGAAAACCGCTTTCGACGATCTCGCCAAAGCGCTGACCGCGCTGACATCAGCCGAAAAGGATGCGGCGACCAAGCGCGAAACGGTCAACCGCATCGGCGCCGGCGATAGCCCCGACGTCGCCAAGGCGAGCGGCCTGATGGCGGAGGCAAAAACCAAGGCCGAGCAATGGCAGATGCCGGCGGCGACCGCAGGCTATGGCGACGCCGCCAAACTTTTCGACGCCATCATCGCCGACGTCATGGCGTCGAAGGACGAGGCGACGGGCCTGAAGCAGAAGGTCGCCGATCTCAACGCCTCGATCGCGACCCGCGCCGGTGCCGCCGATCCGACGCTTGCCGCACTCGCGCCGAAAATCGGCGAGGCCGATGGCCGCTATACCGCGGAGGCCTATAAGCTGGCGGTGGTTGCCTACAAACCGATCCTTGCCGATCTCGAGGCGCTGTCGGCGCGCGGCTTCTGCCCGGTTTCCCCGACGCTCGCCTTCGAGACCGTGCCGGCGGGAAGTTATTCGCTGGAGAATGTCCGGCTGATGACCGCCTCGATGAAGGAGCTCGGCGGCATGCTCGGCGTTGCCAATGGCGCCGTGAAGGTCGAAAAATCCTTCTGCATGCAGGCCAAGGCCGTCACCCGCGCCGAGATGGCGGCCTATTACGCCGCCAACTCCGATCCCGCCTCGGCACAGGCCTATGCCGACAATCCCGAGCAGCCGGCCGACGACGTGCCGCTGGCCGTGGCGCAGAACTATACCGCCTGGCTGTCGAAACAGCTGAACGCCCCCGTCCACCTGCCGTCGGCAACCGAATGGATGGCCAGCGCGACCAAGATCGCGACGGAAAAACTGCCCCACAATGGCGACATCCTCCTGCAATGGAGCGCCACCCCCTGCGAAGCCGGCGGCAACGTCGCCTTCATGGCGCAGGAAGGCTCGACCTTCGTCGTCTGCTCGGATGCTTCGGCCGGCGGCATCTTCCGGGTCACCGCCGAATTGCGGTGAATGATCGAAAGGGTGGAGACCGAAAAGCAAAGCGGTCTGCCGCGCGTCAACCGATGCAACCCTTGTCGGCGCAGGGCAGGGCGCCTCGTCAAAAGGTCGTAGAGCGCCTTTTTTCCTGATTCGGCAACCTCGCGCTGAGGCGGTACGCTTCACCAAATTTCAATTCCAACTTTCATAAAATTCGGTATATTAGAGATGGGGACTGCAGTATCCCCACCTTGAGGGGTCGAGGACAATGTGCTGGAATACATCAGCAGCATTCACGCCGGTCGGTTTTGCTTTGCGAGGTCCGGCATCTCGCAAGATCGTATGGACGCTTGGAGACGCGGCGCGTCTCTTGATGAACGACTGGCCTTTCGATGACGGCGAAGAATATGTGGCTGCCGTCAAAGCCTGCGTCGACGCCATCAGCGGCAAAATTGCCCCGGAACAATTCCGGGAAGCGCTTCTGCGTGCGGCCGAAGAGGCTGGTATCGCGGCTCTCTGTCTCGTCCCGCAGGGCGTGGCAGCACGACGCCCGGACCTGCCGTCGAAGGCGCGAAGATAACCCGATTCCGATGTCATGTTTGCGCCAGCAGCAGACATCCACGCGTGGATTAATCGTCGTTGGCGCCGTGCCCGTGGCCCCCTCATCCGACCCTTCGGGCCACCTTCTCCCCGCTGGGGAGAAGAGGGAGATTGCCGCTCGCCATCGGTCCCATTGGAGGAGGTGCCTTTGAGCAGGCGGGTTCGTGTGGCAGTTTCGGCGCGCCTCGCTCCCCTCCTCTCCTCAGCGGGGAGAAGGTGGCCCGCAGGGTCGGCTGAGGGGGCCACACGGCACGACTTTCATGATCTCCAGCGATCTTTGCTCCATCCTCCGCCATCAGTCGTGGCCTGGGTCCTCGGCTCAAGGTCGAGGACGACGGAGAGTGGGGTTGGCTTCTCGCCAAACTCGGCCCGACTTTCCCAGCCGCATCCAGGATTAAATAGGGATTCTTGCGACGGGGCCCTACTCATCGGCCGGGGCTTCGCGGACCTGCATGATCTTGTCGATCAAGCCCCATTCCAATGCTTCTTGCGACGTCATGAAACGGTCGCGGTCCATAGCGCGTTCAAAATCCTCATAGGAGCGCCCGCAATGTTCCGCATAGAGCCGTGTCATACGCTGCTTTGTTTTCAGGATTTCCTCGGCGTGAATTTGCATATCGGACGCCTGCCCCTGAAAGCCGCCTGATGGCTGGTGGATCAGGATGCTTGCATTTGGCAGGGCGGCCCGCTCGCCCGGCGCGCCCGCCATTAGCAGAAACGATCCCATGGAGCGGGCCGTGCCCATGCAGAGCGTATGAACCGGCGCGCGGATGTAGCGCATGGTGTCATACATGGCGAGGCCGCTGGTCACGACGCCGCCCGGCGAGTTGATATAGAGGTAGATGGGCTTTTTGGGGTTTTCTGCTTCCAGAAACAGGAGCTGTGCGCAGACGAGGGCCGAAACGGTGTCGTTCACCTCGCCATTGAGGAAGACAATCCGCTCGCGCAGAAGCCGGGAATAAATATCGAATGATCGTTCTCCCCGGCTGGACTGCTCTACGACCATGGGGACGAGCTGCATCGCTTCGCGCATCGGCGACCTCCAAACTTCCAGAATTTAGGGTGAGGCTCGCCGCGTCAGGCGGCGAGCATGAGGAGCGGGCTGTTGCTGTTCGCGGCCGCCTTCGCCATTCGGTCGAGCCTTACATCCGTCAGTTCGTGGACGATCCGAAGGCAGGTTCCGCCCGTCGCGTTCGGTGTGATCGTGAACGTCACGGTGCTTTCAAGGAATGGTGGGCTGTCGTCGCGTAGCTTGTAGCGGACTTCATGGCCGGGAGTGACGGTGATCGCATCGGGATCGGCCAATGCCTCCTTCGGCAACCACCTTTCCCGAAGTTCGGGATTGGTGACAGCGCGCCAGACCTTTTGCGGCGGATCGCCCAGGTCAAACTCCAGCTCGACGCCGCTATCCTGCTCCTTGGTCTTCCCTTCGTTCATTGATCCATATCCTTCAGCAAGACTTTGAGTGCTGCGATACGCTCCGGCCAATAGGCGCGGTATTTTGCGAGCCACTGGGCGATGAGAGCCAACCCATCGGGATCGACCTCGTAATTCACGAAACGCCCCTGCCGTTCTTCCCTCACGAGCTTTGCACTGCGCAGAACCGCAAGGTGTTGCGACATCGCCGACTGGCTGATCTCCATGCCTTCACGCAAGGCGCTGGCGTTCATGCTCCCCGCCGCCAGCTTCTCGAAAATCGCGCGCCGGGTCGGGTCTGCCAAAGCTCGGAAAAAGTCATTCTCGATCATGTCAACACATAAGCACACACTTATCTGAATCGCAAGCCTGTTTTCGAGACGACTTTCTGGTGTCGCTGCTCTCAGTCTCGTCCCGCAGGGCGTGGCAGCTGTCTATTCCCCAGCGTTGCAAAAGCAGGAAAACAAGTGTCGCCTTTGCCGGGATTTTCGCAACAAACGGCACGGCCAGAATTGGCGTGGGCTCGTTTCGATTCAGGTTCGACGGTCGTAAATGATTGCGCAATCTGGCATCCTTTCCGTGGCAAGCAGGATTGCCGGAGGAAACGATAATGAGCGATCAGCAAGAACATAACCCATTTGATGGCCCTCAGATACAGGGCATGCATTACGAGCGGGCCGATATGTCAGGCGCCAATTTCGATGGTGTAAACCTCGCAGACGCACAGTTCTACGCTGTTTTGACCAAGGCAAAATTCACTGACAGCAATTTAAGCGAAGCGGTTTTTGACGATATCAGCCTTGCGGATGCGCGCTTTAACAACGTCAATCTGTCTGGCGCCGCCATCACGAATGCAAACCTGTCGCGATTGACCATAAGCGGTGTCACGTTGGCAGATTCAGACATTACGGATGCCGATTTGACTGGGATGCGGATCAATGGCGTTCTCGTCACCGATCTGCTCATGGCCTATGAAAAGGCGAAAACCTGAAGGCCATGCACAACGCAGCACTCCCGCTTCCCTCAAAACTTTAGAAAAATTCCGTCGGAAAACTCCCTCGCATAAGTCGAAGTTTTGCGGTCGACTTTTGCGAGGGTCGATGACCGCTTCGGGCCAAAAGGCGACAAGGCTGCTCGCCGCGTCGCGCCAGAAGCGGACGTCCATGGATAGACTAATCGTCGTTGGTTCCGTGCCTGCGGCCCCCTCATCCGACCCTTCGGGCCACCTTCTCCCCGCTGGGGAGAAGAGGGAGAACGCCGCTTCGTCATTGATCCAATTGGTTGAAGTACCTTTGGGTAGGTGGGTTCGTTTGGCAGTATCGACGCGGCTCGCTCCCCTCTTCTCCCCAGCGGGGAGAAGGTGCCCGTAGGGCGGATGAGGGGGCCACACGGCACGCCTTTCACTTATCGCCCTTCGCTTGCGCTCAGGTGAGCTATCTCCAGCGACTTAAGCCCCACCCTCCGTCGTGCTCGGCCTTGAGCCGAGCATCCACACCGCATCCGCCAGCAGTCGCCGGCGTGGGTCCTCGGCTCAAGGCCGAGGACGACGGAGAGTGGGGTTGGCTTCTCGCAAACTCGGCCCGACTTACCCATCAAGGATTGGGCACCCCTTCTCCCCAGCGGGGGTCCGAAGGACGGCTTGAGACCCGTGGCTCAACCCCGGGGGGCCCGAAGGGTCGGATGAGGGCCACGCCGCGCGACTTTCACTATCGCCCTTCGCTGCTTCCATCGCCTGCGGGCCCTCCCTCAAGCCTCGGATTTCAGCTTGCCACCGACCGCCCAGGAATCCTTGGCGATCTCCGTTATCAGGATTTCCACCGATTCCGGCGGGCACGCCAGCGTTTCGACGGCGGCCTTGGTCGCCTCGCGGGCGAAGGCGCGTTTCTGATCGTCGGTGCGGCCGGGATGCATCTGCAGGTGAAGAATAGGCATGTTTTCTCCTTGGTCATGTTGGCAATGTCCGTCGCCTTGGCTCGGACGTGACGACTATGTTGTAAATAATGAGGTTGATAAATAAGCTCCCGGTATCGTCATTCGAAACCAACAGGTAGGCAATCATGGACAAGCTGGCCGGCATGGCGATGTTCGTCCGGGTCATCGACAACGGCAGTTTCGCGGCGGCCGCCGAGATCGCGCAAGTGTCGCCTGCGATGGTCGCCAAGCACATCAAGACCATCGAGACCCGGCTCGGGGCGAAACTGATCCATCGCACCACGCGACGCCATCAGCTGACAGAAGTCGGCCAGCTCTATTACGAGCGCTGCAAACGGGCGCTTTCCGAAGTAGCGCTGGCCGAGGCTTCGGCGAGCGAGCTGCAATCGGCGCCGCGCGGCCGGCTTCGGCTGGTGGCACCCGTCAGCTTCGGAACGCAGATCCTGGTGTCGGCGCTGATCGATTACCAGAACGCCTATCCTGAGGTCAGCGTCGAGCTATCGCTCGACAACAATGTCCATGACCTCGTCGGCGAGGGCTTCGAGCTCGGCATCCACATCGGCCGGCTCTCCGACGACAGCCTGGTCGCCCGCCCGCTGACGCCCTACCGGCGGATTCTCGCTGCCTCGCCGGACTATCTCGCCCGCCATGGCCGGCCGGCCTCGCCGGAGGCTCTGACCAAACATCTCTGCCTCGGCCACTCCTATTGGCGCATGCAGGATCGCTGGCACCTGGTCGGACCGGCAGGCGAAATGCGGGATGTGTCGATCTCCGGAAAATTCTCCACCAACCAGGGCGCGGCACTGCGCATGGCAGCGCTCAGCGGCGCGGGGATTGTGCTTCAGCCGGAATTGCTGCTCGCCGCCGATATCGCCGAAGGACGGCTTGAGCAGGTGCTGCCGGAATGGTCCTACAAGCCTGTTCCGATGTCTCTCGTCTACGCGCCGAACCGCCGGCCGACAGCGATGCTGCGGACGGTGATAGATTTCCTGGTGGGACGGTTTGGGTAGCTCCGCCCGGTCGGCCAATGGCCGTTACAGCGCGGATGCCTATGAGGCCGCAGTCATCGCCTACAAGCCGATCCTTGCCGATCTCGAAGCGCTATCGGCGCGGCTTCTGCCTGGTTTCGCCGGTCCTTGCCTTCGAGACCGTGTCGGCAGGAAGTTATTGCTGAAGAATGTCCGCGGCGGCATGTTCCGGGTTACCGCCGAATTGCCGTGAGCGATCCGAAGGGTTGGGAGCGGAACGGGAAAGCGGTATGCGGCACACACCGGGCGGCATCATTTCTAGATTCGACCGGTGTTCGTGTTCCGGTCTCGCAAGGCAGATCGGATGAAGCTGATCTACTGGGATGGCAGCGGGATTTTTGTCAACTACGACTGGCAGCGGATCGCACATCCGCTGCCAGAAATGATCCAACGAGTGGTCTTCTTATTTTGCAGGGGCTTTGTAGGCAGATGCGATTTTGCCCGCCTTTTCTTGGGCGGCCTTGAATTCCGCCCCCGTGTATGCTCGCACGGTTTTGATATTCGATACTGCTCCCGATGCGCCGACGACAAGAAGTGCGGGGATCAGGTCAACACCGTCGGGAAATTCCGCGACTATCATCCAGTCAGTTTCCCCGGTCGTGACGTAGAAAGAATGCTGTTTCCCGCCTGCTGCTTCCATGATGGCACGGGCCGCCGCTTCCCGGTCCGATGGATCGGCGATCATTCCCTTCGCTGCCGTGGCTGAATAGCACCCTGTGATTATGAACAGTGGCATAGGACATCCTCCCTCAACTATCGGGCAGATCGGGTGATCTGCCGCATATTCAATATCTCACATATAGGCGCCCGCCGCGATCAGATTAAACCGGAGTAAACCGGCGTACCTCGTGAGAAAGTCCCGCGCCGCCCTCTTCTCCGCCGAAACATCGAAACCGAGGATAAGGATGTCGGCGAAACTGCCGGAGGCCGCGCGCGCCACCTTTTCTTTCGGCGGCGCGATCCGGATACCCGCCGCGCATTGATCGAGCGCACACAGGGTGTGAGCGCCGGCCGCGCGCGCCACCGGGCCGGCGACGTGCAACAGCGGTGGCTGGCCGGGAGAACTATGCCCGGCGCCACCTCGGTGGAGCTCGGCATCGCAACGGCTTAAGCCTGCGTCATGAATGCCTGCGTCGTGATCGCATTTGCGTAGAAAGGTGCGATGTCGCTCAGGAACGAGGTCTGCTGTTCCCTGGTGAAGGCCGCCGACGCATCGTAGATGACGTTGGTGTGATAGCCGAGGTCGTGGGCGTTGCGCACGGTCGATTCGACGCACTGCCGCAGGGCGAAGCCCATGACGTAGATGTCGAAGATCCGGTTGTTGCGCAGATAGCTGTCGAGCGTGGTGGCGGCAAAGGCGCTGCCGCCGCCGGTGCGCTCGCTGATGACATATTCGCCGTCGCGAGGCTCGAACCCAGGGAAGAAATCGGTCTGCTCGCCGAGGAACGAGCCATAGTCGCGCACCATCTTGCGCAGCCCGTACTTCCCTTCGCCCAGCACCCGGTAGTTCGGTTCAAGCACCATCCTGACGTGGATGACCTCGATGTTGCGGCGCCGGGCTTGTTCGAGGATCGTCTTCGAATTGACGATCGCGGTGTCGATCTGCTCGCGGTCCTGGAACTGGCCGTTGATGCCGCCGGTGGGGGCCAGCCAGTCGTTCTGGTATTCGATGAGGATCAGCGCGCTCCTGGCGCCGGCTTCGTGGGATAGGTGGTCGGTCATGATGTTACTCCTTTGTTTGAATGATGTTCGGGTGCTCGCCCCTGCGGCCGGCGTCAGGCCGCGAGGAGAGCCTGATGCTGGCGCAGATGCGCGCGGAAGCGTTCGGCATAGTTCTCGATCACCGCATTCCCCACGCTGGCGCGCACCGCCAGCGCCGCCCGCCACGCCGAGACACGCGGGAAGCCTTCGAAGATCGCCTGCGACACGGCGGGGTCGATGATCGCGAAATAGCGGAAGAGCGGGGCGTAGACCGCATCGACCATGCCGAAGGCGGCACCGGCGAAATACGGCCCCGATCCGAGCTCCGCCTCCAGCTTCCGGAGCCGGTCGCGAAACGCGGCCCGCTTGGCGTCCGCTGTCGCCGGATCGGTGGCGTTGAGAAACTGCCAGCCATCGGCCAGCGTCTGCGTGGCGAACTCGATCCACGCGCGCTGCCGGGCGCGCAGCAGCGCATCGTCGGGATACATCGCCGCGCCGCCCTGCGTTTCCTCCAGATACTCGCAGATCACCATGCTTTCGAAGAGGATGGCGTCCTCCTCGTCGGTCTGGTGCACCTTGAGCAGCGGAACCTTGCCGGTCGGCGACAACGCCAGAAACCAGTCGGGCTTGGCCGAGAGGTCGACGTTGATCCGCTCGAACAGCACGTTCTTCTCGAGAAGGACGATCGCGGCGCGTTGAACGAACGGGCAGAGCGGGTGGCTGATGAGTGTCAGGCTGGGGTCGGGCATGATGGCCTCTCGATGTGACGGAAATTCCGGATGGAGGAGCGGCGCAACGGTCAGATCGCCTGGCCGCCCGAGATGTCGAAGGTCGTGCCGTTCGCCCAGCCCATGTCATCGGACAGGATGGCCGCGACCGCGCCGCCGATGTCGTCGGGCTCGCCGACACGGCCGAGCGCGATGGTCCCGGCGACATAAGCGTTCACATT
This sequence comes from Rhizobium sp. BT03, assembly GCF_030053155.1. NCBI lineage: Bacteria > Pseudomonadati > Pseudomonadota > Alphaproteobacteria > Hyphomicrobiales > Rhizobiaceae > Rhizobium > Rhizobium sp. BT03. The sequence goes on along the minus strand of NZ_CP125642.1, from coordinate 225,972 downwards.
CGCATCGTCGCGAACCACGCCGCCGCCGAAGTCGGTCGCGATAGCCCCCGGCGCGATCGTGTTCACGCGGATCTGCCGCGCCCCCAGCTCGACCGCCATGAACTTGGTCAGCGTCTGGATCGCCGCCTTCGCCGCCGCATAGAGGCCGTAGCCCGCCATCGTCACACGCACGAAGCCGGACGAGACGTTCAGGATGCGCCCGCCATCGGCGATCAGCGGCAGCAGCTTCTGCGTCAGGAAGACCGGGCCGCGCAGATGCGTGTCGATCAGCTGGTCAAACTGTTCCTCGGTCGCGTCGGTCATCAGCGCGTACAGGCCCTGGCCGGCATTGTTGACCAGGAAGTCGAACTGCTCGCGACCGAACCGGGTCTTCAGCATGTCGGCCACCGTCTCGGCAAATGCCGGGAAGCTCGCCGAATTGCTGACGTCGAGCGCGATCATCGCGGCCTTGCCGCCCAGCGCCTCGATCTCCTGGCGCAGCGTATCGGCCTCTGCCGCGCCGCTGCGATAGGTGCCGATGATGGCGACGCCGCGCTTGGCGAGATGCAGCGCCATGCTGCGGCCGAGGCCGCGGCTGGCGCCGGTGATGAGTGCGATCTTTTTGGTCATGGTCTGTCCTTCCTGGAGTGATCTCGCCGGAGTGCCGCACCGCTGCGGCGTCGTTCCGATGCCAACCAGATAAGCCCGGCGGCCCGCGCCCGCCCGCCCAATGCTCTCAATCTATTGCCTGATTGTCTCAGGCTCTTTGCTTGTTCGAAAAACGGTGTCATAGAAGGCTGATGACCGAGCATCTCCAGCCGCATATCGACCTCGCCCTGCGCCACGCGCGATCGGGGATGACCGTTACGCCGATCCGGCGACTGGAGATCGGCGTGGGGCAGGCGACATCAGGCACGTCGCCGTGCCTGTACCGCTCGATGATCTGCTTCATCCTGCAGGGGTCGAAGGATGTGGCGATCCACGACAATCTGTTGCGCTACGACTCCTCGCAGTATCTCGTCAGCGCGCTGGATCTGCCGCTGAGCGGCCAGATCCACGATGCCGATGGCGGCCGGCCCTATATCGCGGTGTCGCTCGTTCTCGACCCCGCACTGCTGGCCGAGATCGCGTCCACCATGCCGCCGGTGCGCGACGCCGATGCGCCCGGCATCGGGATCGCGATCAATCCGATGACCCCGCCGCTGCGCGACACGCTGCTGCGCCTGCTGGCGTTGCTCGACACGCCGGCCGACATTCCGGTCCTGGCGCCGATGGCGGAACGCGAATTGCTTTATCGTCTCCTGCAAGGCCCGCAGGGACGCCTGCTGCGCCATATCGCCCGGCCCGAGGGCGCGCTCGGCCGGATCCGGCGTGCGGTCGAATGGATTCGCGATCACCACAATACGCGGCTGCGGATCGAAGCCCTCTGCGACGCAAGCGGCATGAGCCGCGCCAGCCTGCACCGCCACTTCGTGGCGCTGACAGGGCTGAGCCCGATCCAGTATCAGAAGCAGCTTCGATTGCAGGAGGCGCGACAACTGCTGCTCTCCGGTGACCGAACCGCCTCAGACGTCGCCTTCGCAGTCGGTTACGAAAGCGCCTCGCAATTCAGTCGCGAATATCTCCGGCAATTCGGCGTACCCCCGGTGCGCGACATACGCCAGCTCAGGCAGGCGATCGGCAGCTCGGCAGCGGCGTAATCGGCCATCTTGCATCGTCTGTGGGAGGCTCGGCGGCGGAACGAACGCGGAGGGATGAGGCGGTCGTCAGGCGACGGACCATCCACCGTCCACCAGCAGGTTGGCGCCGGTGATCAGGCCCGCAGCCGGCGATGCCAGGAAGACGACAGCGCCCACCACATCATCGGTTTCGCCGATCCGGCCGAGTGGAATGTGATCGAGCGTCGCTTTGCGATTGCCGGCATCGGAGAGAAACGGTGCCGTGCCATCGGTGTGAATGAAGGTCGGCGATACGGTGTTGACGGTGACATTATAGCGTGCCCATTCAGCGGCAAGGCAGCGCGTGAGGTGATTGATTGCCGCCTTGCTCATGCAATAGATGGCTTCACCGCGTAGCGCCACGGTGCCGGCCTGCGAGCTGATGTTGATGATCCGGCCGCCATTGCGCTGGATCATGTGACGCCCGACTGCCTGCGTCATCAGAAAGGTGCCCTTGATGTTGACATCGAGGATCTCGTCAAGGTCCTTCTCCTCAACGAGTTCTGCGAGATTGCCGGGAGCCACGCCGACATTGTTGACGAGGACGTCGATCCGGCCGAACGTCGCCAGCGCCGCATCGACAGCTTGGGCGATATGGGCCTTGTTGGGAAGATCCAGTTCAACAGCGAGGATTTTTCTTCCCAGCCCCTCGAGTTCGGCAACCAGTCCCGCCGATGCTGCGACATCGCGCACCCCCAAGACAATATCGGAACCTGCGGCGGCACAGGCAAGCGCGCAAGCCCGGCCGATGCCACGGCTCGCTCCCGTCACCAAAGTCACCTTGCCCTCAAGGCTGAAGTCCGGCGCATTCTTCTGCATCATCCTGCCTCCCTCGATGACATCAATTTATGACAGGGTCGGCAGGCGGATGCCAGATATTCCACAAATCACGGGGGTCGGAAACACAGCGCCGGGGTTCAAGAGAGCCTCATCTAAGGTGCCCCGCAGGGGTCCAAGAGAGCCTCATCCTGAGGCGCCCCGCAGGGGCCTCGAAGGACGAGGCGGGTGCGCAGGCGTTGATACATGCAAGAAGCAGCGCTGCGGCGCACTTCGAGGCTTCGCCCTTCGGGCTGCGCTGAGCATGAGGGACGTTGGAGGACGCCGCGCCCCAACAACAGGCGCTTGCGATGCCCTATGCAAATCACGGGCGTCGGAGAATGCAGCGCCGGGGTCCAAGAGAGCCTCATCCTGAGGCGCCCCGCAGGGGCCTCGAAGGACGGGGCGGGTGTGCCGACATCAGGCGCAGCAAACCCAATCGTTGCCGGCTTTGCGCCAGAAGCGGACGTCCATGAAAAAAATGCCACCGAGATCTTTGCCGCGGCGTTGCCTCAGAATTCGCCCCCCTGGGGAGAAGAGGGAGCAAGGCGCACCAACACTGCCCAAACGAACCCACCTGTCCAAAGGCACTCCATCCAATGGAGTCGTTGGCGAAGCGGCAATCTCCCTCTTCTCCCCAGCGGGGGTCCGAAGGACGGGTTGAGACCCGTGGCTCAACCCCGGTCGGTGGCCCGCAGGGTCGGATGAGGGGGCCGCACTTTCACTATCGCCCTTCGCTCATTCCATTGCCGAGTGAGGCTAATATCAGCCCTGCACCGCCAGCCATCACCGCCTTGCCGGCGGCTTCACGGCCGCCCGACGCTGCAGCGCGAACCGCGCCGCCGAGCAGTTGACGTCGGGCACGAGGTCGTAGGTCTGCTGGTAGAGCGTCTGCGCCAGCGTGTTGTTGCCGCGGTTTTCCGAGGCAAGGGCGGCAAGCGCCGTGCGTTTGTAGGCCTCGACGATCGGTTCGGCGGCCTTTGCCAGTGCGACCTCGTCGGCGGGTTCGGCGCTGAGCGCAAGGGCGGCATAGGTGGCATCGCCATCGCGGCCGACGCGGCCGCCGACGGCGCCGTTGAAGCTGGCTTCGGAGACCTGGCGCATGCGCCGCGCATTCTTGATGCAGGTCGGGATGCGGGCGGCCTCGGCGTTGATGCGCTCGGCCGTCGGGCCGCCCTCGGTGCTGCCGCTGTCCGACAGGATGACGTAACCGATGATGCCGACAATGGCGAGATAGGCGAGCCCCATGCCGGCGAGAAACGCCGGCTGCTTGAAGAGAGGCTTCTGCGGCTTGTCGTCTCCCGTCTTGGACACCTCCTTCTTCGGCGCCTCCTTGGCGGGCGCCTTGACGACGAACTGGAATTCGACGTCCTTGCCCAGACGAAAACTGTCGCCTGATTTCAGCGAGGCCGTCTGCAGCAGTGCTTCGCCGCGCAGCATGATCGGGTTCAGCCCCATGCGGCGGATGATGAAGCCGCCGTCGCCCTGTTTTTCGATGCGCGCATGGATCGGCGCCAGGAAGGGATCGTCGACGACGATATCGGCGTTCGAAGCCCGCCCGATCGACATTTCGGGCCGGTCGAGCGCATGGCTGCGGCTCTGGCCGCCGGGGCCGGTCTGCAGCAGGCTGGGTTTGTTTCCGCGAAAGAAGGAAAAGGCCATGATCAGAACATCCCACTCGACATCATCTCGACAATTGCCGGCGCCAGCACCAGAAGCAGGATCGACACGACGATCATCATCGCCGGCATGACGATCTTGGCCTTCAGCTTTTCACTGGCCCGGTCGGCTTTTTCCCAGCGGCGGAAACGCAGGTCGCGCGCATGTTCGCGCAGCAGCTCGACACGGTTGCTGCCCTCGACCTCGCCCTGGATCACCGCACGGATGACGCGGATAACCTCCTCGGCGGTCATCCTGCGCTCCAGGCGCTGCAGCGCCTCGACCATGCCGGTGCCGAGCGCCACGTCCTTCAGCGTCTGGTCGATCTCCTCGCTCATCACGGTGCCGGGGGCGGCCTCGGCATAGAGCCTGAGGCTTTCCGGCAGGGTCGCCTGCGCCTGCTGGGTCATGACGACGAGGTCGAGGAAATAGGGGAATTCGCGCGAAATGCGCTCCTTGCGGTCCTGCATCTTGTCGTCGGCGACCACCCAGAAATAGATGGCGGGGATCAGCCCGAGGATCAGACCGGCGACCAGGCCGCCGATGATGCTGCCGCTGGCAATGCCGAACAGCACCCCGAGCAGGACGAAGCCGAACAGGCTCATGACGAGCAGCAGCGCGATATATTCGCGCCCGGTGACGCCGCCGAAGGGCCGGCCGCCATAGATCAGCTTCTGCTCAAGCTGCGCGCCGTAATCGGCGAGCCACGGCTCGAAATGCAGCAGCACGAATTCGACCGGCGTGCGCATGCCGATGCTGTCGACGATATTCGGCGGCGGCCCGTCGCCGCCGGCGGAGCGGCGCACCACCTGGATGCTGCCGAGCAGATCGCCGATCCACCAGACGAAGAGGGCGGCGGTGATGCCGGCAAGAACGACGGCGATCGGAGCGAGGGGTATCTGAGACATCAGACCGACACCTTCATCATCGAGCGCATCCAGAAGAAACCGGTGGCGTAGAGAATGGCGCCGACGATGGCGATGACGATGCCGATGGCGTTGCCGAACACCTTGTCGATCAGCTCCGGCTGGCCGAAGAAGATCATCAGGATCATGAACAGCGCGCCGCCGTTGACGACGCGGAAATTCATGCGCGCCTGCGACGACGAGGTGGTGATCTTCTGATCGAGCTTCCAGATTTCCTTGAAGGATTTCGACATTTCTGTCAGCGGCTCGGAAATATCGCCACCCTGGCGGGCGAAGAGGCCGAGGGCGGCATCGACCATCTTGAAATGCAGGCTCGGCACGGTGCGGCCGTGGCGGTCGAGCGCCTCGACCAGGCCGATGCCGAGCTTCTGTTCGCGGGCGATGCGCTCGAACTCGCGCGAGGCCGGCATCTGGCCGGTGTCGGCCACCGCATTGACGGCGACGGCGAGCGGCTTGCCGGTGCGCACCGCCGAGACGATCTGGTCGACGGCATAGGGAAGCTGCGATTCGATCTGCAGCCAGCGCCGCTGCAGGAAATAGCGGATGACCGCCTTGGGCAGGAAGAAGGCGACGGGAATGGCGATGACGATGCCGAAGATCGGCCCGAAGATCAGCGAGATCAGCACGAAGACGACGATCGCCGTGATGCCGTAGGCCAGAATCATCGTATAGGGCGGAACGGCATCGCGCCCGAAGACCTGCGCCGCTTCGCTGGCGAGCGCGATATCGCGTTCGGTGGCGCGCAGCAGCGGCGCCGGCCAGCGCACCGGCGCGCCCCAGACGAGCAGCCCCGCCGTCACCGCCCCGAGGGCGACCGTAAAAATCTGCAGAATGCTGATATCCATGGTTTTTCCCTCAAACGAACATGTCGAGTTTTTCGATTTCACCGTCTTCTCCGAACTCGACGAGTTCGGCGACGAAACTCGGCAGGTAGCCGGTGAAGGCATGCACCGCCTGGCCGCCGGCGCGGCCGACGAGATGGAAGATCGGCTCGACGATGACGAGGCCGGTATCCGGATCGATGCCGATCACCTCGGATATTTCGGTCACGGCGCGCCGGCCGCTTTCCAGGCGGTTGAGCTGCACGACGAGCTCGACGGCGGCGACGATCTGCTGGCGGATCGCCATGACAGGCAGCGAGCTCTGGCCCTGCAGCACCATCACCTCAAGGCGGGTCATCATGTCCTGCGGCGTATTGGCATGCGCCGTCGTCATCGAGCCGGCATGGCCGGTATTCATCGCCTGCAGCATGTCGATTGCCTCGGCGCCGCGGCACTCGCCGACGATGATGCGGTCGGGGCGCATGCGCAGCGCGTTGCGCACCAGATCACGGATGGTGACGCTGGTTTCGGACTCCGCCGTTTTCGGCCGCGATTGCAAGTAGACGACATGGATGCCGTCGAGCTGCAGTTCCGACGTATCCTCGACGGCAACGACGCGCTCGCCGATCGGGATGAACTGCGACAGGCTGTTCAACAGCGTCGTCTTGCCGGAGCCGGTGCCGCCGGAGACGACGATGTTCTTGCGGGCCCGCACCGCCGCTTCGAGGAAGGCGCGCATCGGTTCGCTGAGCGCGCCTGCCGTCACCAGCTTGGAGATGTCGAGCCGCGACTTGCCGCCGAATTTGCGGATGGTGAGACAAGCGCCCTTGACCGCCAGCGGCGGGATCACGGCATTGACGCGCGAGCCGTCGGGCATGCGGAAGTCGGCCATAGCCTCGCTCTCGTTGATCGAGCGGTTGGAATCGACGGCGATGCGCTCGATCACCTTCATCAGCTGCCGCTCATTGGCGAAGGCGAACGGATAGCGCTCCAGCAGGCCGAATTTTTCGACATAGATCTCGTCGTAGCGCGTCACCATGATTTCCGAGATGACGTCGAGATCCATCAGCTCCGAGATCGTGCCCCAGCGATACATCAGCTCCTCGATATTGGAGCGCAGATGCATATGGGCGATCTCGTAACGGTCGCCGGCATTGAAGAGCGCCTGCCGGGACTGGAAGGCAGCGCTGAACCGCGTGTCGAGCTGGGCGAAGTCGGCGCGGGTGGATTCGAAATTCAGCTTCAGCTGCAGCGCCGAGATCAGCGCCTTGCCGACATCGAACAGGCGGCGATTGTCCTGCTCCTCGCGCAACAGGCTGGCGGCCGTCGACGAGGCATCGCGCCGGCCGGTGCGGGCAATGCGTTTTGCCAGCCAGCGATAGACGGCGTTCTTGATGACGAGGATGACGAGATCCTGCGGCGCACCGTCGAGCGCCTCCTTGATGAACATGTCGAGCCGTTCGCGGATGCGGTTTCGCGTGTCCTCGCGGCCGAAATCGGAGGATTTGACCAGACGGTCATATTGCGTGTCTTTTAGCAGCCGCTCATGTATCTCCATCTGCAACGCCAGCACCCGCTCCTGGTCCGGAAACTGCGTCACCGCTTCGGCCGCCGCGGCCGGTTCGACCAGTTCGATCGTGACGTTCGGCACCCAGATCGACATGCCGGCCGAAACCGCAACCGGCGTACCGGCCCGCAGCGGCTGGTCGTCGACACGGGTCGGGTTGCGGCCGTGATGCTGCACCGACCAGCCCTGGCCGGATTTGCGCAGCACGAATTGCGGCGAAGAAACGTGGCTGCCGCGCAGCCGCACGACGCCGGCGCCGGCCGGCAGCGTCAGCGTGCTGCTTTCGCCGACGAAATAGGTCTCGTTCGCCGAAAGCGGGATTACCTCCCGGCCGCTGCCATCCTCATAGGAAATCTTCAACAGCATGGCTCACTCCCCAGCGACCGTCACATGCGCGTCCAGTTGATGCTCGGCAGTTCCTCGACGCTATTGTCGGCCGGATTGCGCAGCACCATGTTCAGGCTGCCGTTCGACTGGCCGAGCGCGAAAATCAGCATTTCGGCCTCCGACGGCGTCACCTCAACGGTCACGTTATTGTAGGTGCTGTTGGCCTTGGTGATGGCGCCCTCAGCCGTCGTCGCCGCGCCGACGGCGAGCACTTTGACATTCTGCAGGAAGGTGCGGGTGACGACGCGGGTGCGCGAGCTGATTCCGAGTTTATAATCCTGCGCCTGCTTGCGGTAGGCATTGACGTCATTCTCGTCGGCGCCCGGATATTGGGTGAGATAGTTCTTCAGCATCTGCTCGACCGGCGAGGCGGGCTGGGCCGGAGCCGGCGGCTGGCCGGCCACGGCAGGCGCTTGTCCGGGAACGGCCGGTGCCTGGCCGGGGGTTCCCGGCTGCGCCGCGGCGGCAGGCGCCACCGGTTCGACCGGCTCATCGACGGTGCCGATAATATCGACATAGCTGCCGGGCTCGACGAAGTGGCCGACGGCGGCAGCGGCGTTGACGGGAAGGGTGAGCGCCCGTTTGCCGGGCGCGATCATCGTCGTCAGGCGGCCGCCGTCATTATCGTCGAAATACTGGAAGAGCAGCACCGAGCCGGCCGGAATGTCGGCCGCGGCCGTCCTGTCCTTCAGCCATTCCTGATAGGCGCTGGCCGCAGGCACGGCGAGCTTGGCGAGCGCCCCGAAGCTTTCCGGCAGCATGACCGGTTCGGCAAGCATATCTGATGTGATCGCCTGACCGCGCGTCACCTTCCGGTCGGGCTGGAGCCGCATGAAGGCATAGGCCACCTGCTCGTTCTTGACGCTCTCGGTCCAGAAGTAGAGCAGAACGCCGGTGATCAGCCCGACGATGACGGCCGCGATGAGCTTCCAGTTCATGGTGTTATTCCTTCGACGAAGGGTTGCCTGATTTGAATGACCTCGACGGTCCGGCCGTCGCTCTTGCTGCTGGTGTAGAGAACATTGGCCTCGACGCTGCCGCGCCGGCCGTAAAGGGCAGTGACCCCGCCGCGCTCAGCCGGCGGCGCCTCGATGGTGAAACCATCACGGGTGAGAAGCTCGGCGCGCGCATCCGACCAGCGCACGGCCGACAGCGAGCCTTTCGAGACGACCGTGCGCGAGGTATGGCCCTTGTCGCGGTCGCCGATATCGCTCAGCACCTCGACGCCGGCCGGCGGGCGCAGCGACTGCGGCAGCTTGCTGACATCGGCGGGCGCCGCAAAGGCCGGCAGCGACGACGCCACGTCCTCGAAGCGGCTCATCAGCACCTCGGTCACCGGCGCATCGGCGGGGCGGCGGATCATGATCGAGACACCCGGGATCGGCGCTCTCGTCGAGGAATTTTCCGGGTCCTGCCGTCGGAGATAATCGAGCGCCGCCTCGCCGTCGCCGTCGAAGAAACGAACCACCACGGCAAGGTCGTCGCGGATGCGGCTTACCTTCGGGACGATCAGCATGTTGGCGGCGATGACGGCCGTCAGCTCCTGCCTGTCATTGCTTTTCGGCAGGGCAGGACGGGTATTGACGGCCAGCACCCGCAGCCATTCGTCGGTGATGTCGGAAATGCTGCGATCGCTCTGGTAGGGCGTGAATTCGAGCGGCTGGCCGTTGATGACGAGATCGCGCGGCGAACGTTCCGGCGCGCCGACAATGCCGGCCAGCATCGAATTCAGCGTCGCCCGGAAATCCTTGTAGACCTCGGCGCGGCCCGGCGTGGCCAAGGCGGCGGCAAGCCCGATACCGAACGCGGTGGCCAGAAGATGAACGGAGATGCGCGCGCCCTGTCTCATCCTATTTCGCTCCCGGAAAGACGCCGTCGAACAGATCGCCGGAATCGTCGGCCACATCGCGGATTTCCCGGCGCAGCGTCGGGTCGTAGCCGCGGCGCGTGGTGTCGTTGTTGTGCGAGGCAAACAGCGTTGCATCGTCCACGGTGAACGCATCCTTCCAGCGGATGCTCCTGATCGTATCGAGGTCGTCGGAATCCCTGAACTTGTAGACGCGGTCGGCCGTCGCGGTGACCAGCTGCGGTTTTTCATTGGCGAGGTCGCCGACCATATCGCCGAAGTCGCGGCCGTCGCTCTTCAGCGTGTTCTGGACGTCGTCCCAGACGAAGGTGCGCTGCGGCTCGCCGCCGCCTTCGTGCGAGGGCGTGCGCGAGCAGCTCATGGCGTCGCGTCCGGGCAGCGCCGGCAGAGAGGGGAGTGGAAAGACGTTCGAGAAATCCGAGGTGCAGTCCAGCCCGTTCGCCTCGGCGAAGGCGGCGTTGCGCATCGCCAGCATGGTGCCCACCTTCTTGGTGGAGATCCTGTTGGCATGGATCATGAAGATCACGATCAGCAGGATGACGGGTGCGGCGAGCACGAATTCGATCGAGGCCAGGCCGCGCCTGTCGCGGTGCAGCCGCATCATCAGGCCGCCGGCCGGCGCACCGGCAGGATCAGTGTGTGTTGACGGCAGCCCAGGCATTGGCTCCTCCCTTGTCGAAGACGCGGGTCAGGCCGGTGAAACTATCGGCGGCCGGGCTCTGCTTGATGGTGTTCGAAACCTCGCCGGTATCATCGGCGAGCGTGGCCGGCGCCAGCGATGCGAGCCAGTCCTGCGTATAGAGATCGAAGGCCGTGTAATTATGGACCCAGCTCTGCGCTAGCGCATAGGCGGACGGCGTCTTGTCCTTGAAGATGCGGATCTGCAGCCGGGCCCGCGGCGCACGCGAAACGATCGCCAGCGTCTGATAGTCATCGAGCTGCTCGCCGCCGAAGGGCGTGAAGTTGAAGGGGATGCGGCCCTTCAGCCAGTAAGGCTTGGGGAAGGAGATGACCGGCAGGGCGGCACCTGCCACAGAGATCGCCCCACCGGCCGGCCCGCAGACCTGGTTCCAGATCATGTCGAACTTGCGGGTGAAATCGTTCTCGTCCTTCGTCTGCTTGTCGGAATAGCGCGGCGGAACGTCGATCGGCAGCTGGAAGGGGTTCACGACGCCGAATTCAAGGCCGAAGAACTCCTCTGCAACGAAGAAGCTGGCATCGAGCGTCAGTTCCTCCCACCAGCTGAGATCGGCATATTGCTCGATGATCGCCTTGAACGGGATCTTACTCAGATAGGCCGGTCCGAAGGCTTCATAGAAGATGTAGAAGTTCACCAGCGCATCGTCGATGCCGCTTTCGTGGTTGACGAAGTCGCGGATATGGCTGCCGTCGACGCCGCCGGCGGTCAACGGACCCTTGCCGTTGGGGAAGCCGCGATTGGCGAATTCGCCGCGCATCAGCAGCGGGTCCTGTCCCTCCGTACCCCTGCTCATGGCAAGGCACATTTCAGCATAGGCCGCAGCGGGATTGACGCCGTCGCGATCGACCGGAAGGTTGCCGCCGGCACCTTCTCCGGCGTCGTTGCAGGATTCGCATGGCGGATGGAAGACGACATGGTCCGAGTTGTTCATGCGCACCAGATGCAGGGCTTCGTTGCCGACGCGCTGCGGAAAGCTCTCGACGAGATAGTCGTTGAGATCGTTCATGCCGTCGATGATGTCGCTGGACTTCACGATGAGGCCCCAGGGATCATAATCGATCTGTGCTTTTACCGTGTAGGCAATCGCAAGGCTGGCCTCCGTCGCCCGGAACCCCTGGAACGCCAAGCAGGCGCCGTAGATGATGCCGCCGACGATCGGAACCTTCTGCCAGCCCGGGCAATAGGGCATCGGCGGCATCGGCGGCAGCAGCGACGCCGGGCCGAAGCCCTCGGTGAAGGAGTATTCGGCAAGTTTCGCCAGAATGGCGGTCGAGCGCAGGGCCAGCTCCGCCGTGGTGAGTTGGAAGGCGACCGAGGTCGCCATGACGACGGTGGCCTGCGAGGAGGCGACATTGTTCATCGCCATGATGTTGAGATAGCGCGCTTCCCAGTCGGCATGGACGAGGGCGGCGGCGTCGGCCGTGTCCTGCGTGCGCTGCTTGTCGTAGATCATCTGTCCGGTATTCAGGATCCAGACGATCATCAGGGCGAGCGCGATCGTCATGTAGAGAATGATCGGCGACAGGAAGCCGCGTTCGTCGCGGTGCAGGCGTTTGATGAGGGTCGGTGTCATAGCAGGTTCACCTCCGCCTTCGAGATCGTGTAGTAGCGGCCGTCTTTCCTCTGGCCGCGGGCAAAGACCCAGCCGGCATATTCGAGCAGCAGGAAGCGCGCTTCGACCTTGGCGGTCACCGGCACATGCGGCGAGCGGTTGATGGCGGCATAGAGCGCCATCGGCGCGCGGTCGACGGTGACGGTTACGTTCTGCGGGTCGAACATGTAGCGGGCCTGGTTGCGCATCGCCCGCCAGTTCTTCGAAAGCCCGGAAGCATCGGCAAGGCTTTTCAGCGCCTCTTCCGGCGGCTGGCAGGCGCCGACGCATTTCAACTGGTCGTAGGGGGCGGCCGGGATCAGCGCCAGGCGGGCGGCAAGATCGGCCTTGCCGGGAGCAGCATCGTCATCGCAGGTCTTGGCGTCGATGAAGCTGCGGATGGTGATCGGCAGGGCCGGGCAGAAATAGACGCGGGCGCTGCGGGCCGCCGCATAGGCGGCATAATGGGTGAAGAGGTGATTTTTCGCCAGGATTGCGAACTGGAAGACCACGAACATGAAGAAGACGAAGACCGGCGTGACGAGCACGAAATCCATCATCGTCGTGCTGCCGGAGATATCGCCATGCAGCTCCGATATCCGGCGCCGGCGGGCGGAAAGCCGCGGCAACAGCAGCATCGAGGCAAGCAAAATCATCGCGATCGCAAAGGTGCCGAAGAGCGCGCCGTGATCCTCAGGGATCCAGAAGGTCCGCGAGTGCAGGATCGAACTCCAGAAGGCACCGTCGAAGAGGGGGCGTTCGAGTTCAGCGCGCATTGCCGTTACCTCACGAGTGAAAGAGGGGTGAAATCGGGCATGAACAGGCACCAGAGAAGTCCGAGAGCGGCGGCAACGCCGAAGCGGACGGTATGATGTGTCTCGCGCGGCTTCAGCACCGAGGCGGCATCGCGGAAACCGGCAGGCAGCAGCAGGGCAAACAATCCGACGTTCCGGGCCAGTACGCTCCACTGAACGCGCAGCGCCATCGAGAAAACGGCGATCACACCGCCGACCATCAGCGATGCGAGCGTCACGTCGATGGCGGGCCAGAGGCCGAGAATGGCGCCGAGCGCCGCCATCAGCTTGACGTCGCCGCCGCCGCAGCTTCCGGCTGCGAAGGCGATGATGAAGATCATGCCGGCCGCAAGGAGGCCGGCAAAGGCAAGGCCGATCCCTGCCAGACCACCGTTGACTGCCGCCAGCATGAAACCGGCAAGCAGGCAGGGATAGGTCACGGCGTTCGGGATGTGACCCTGGCGGTGATCGAGCACCGCCGCGGTCGTGGCGCAAGCGACGGCAAGAGCCGCCGCTGCAGGCATCAGGGTCAGATCGTAGGTCATATCCATGACACGGGACCCGCTTATTGACCCGGCTCGGGAATTCTCTCGGCATCCGAGAGCGCCGTGTTCTTTTCGTTGAACCATTCGCCGATCTGTTTGCCGAATGCGAGCAGGAGCAGCATCAGCGGAATGACGATCAGGGCGACGGCAAGGACGATCTGGGCCATGTCGCCGCGTTCGTCCTGGTGAAGTGCAATTGCGAGAGTCTTGAGTTTTCCAAACATCTGCGTATTCCTCGTTCCTAGGTTTGTTTCGGATCGAAGACCTGAGAGAAGATTACCAAGCATACGGTATCGATCCGAACCAGCACGTTGCTCGTTCCAATGATATGTTCTGCTTCAGCTTTTCTTCCCCGGCGGCCAACGCTTGTTGAGCAACACCATTAAGACCCAAGAGTGCGCCCAAGGCCAGCCCTCCGTCAAGCAAACGGAACGGAGGGTTCCAATTGTCTTGGAGGCGTCTCATGATGAAACGCAGTTGACGGCTGAAATTGCAAACTAACCGCCTGAACCTGCTATAGTTTTACCCTTTGGAACGCGTTCTTCGCCGGCATTGCGCGCTATCGTTCACTGCCCCATAATTGGTCAATTCTTTCAAGGCGATAGAATAGATGGAACAGAAGCACGAGATCCGCCGCCCGCGCGGGGACGCGACCATGGCGTTGCTTGACGATCTGGATTAAGCTTATCCGACAGATTGGGCTTGGCCCTTCAGTCGTTCCGGAGAGAAAACCATGGAAACGATGAGCAGCATTCTGATACTTGCACTGGTCCTCATTCCGCTGATGATGTTCTTTCCGACCGCGGTCCAGATGATGGCGACATTGTTCGGCATGAGCACGGTTCTGGTGGGGATGCCGCTCTGATGAAGGCCGTTTCCGACGACGCCGCCGAACAGGCGACCTTCCAGGTCCTGACTCGGGCGCTGGACAAGCTCCTGGGGCCGATCCGCTTCCTGCTCGAGGATCCGAGCGTTTCCGAAATCCTGATCAACGGGACATCCGATATCTTCGTCGAAAGGCGCGGCAAGCTCGAACGCGCCGATACGCGGTTTGCCAGCCGCGAGGACCTGGAATCGGCCGCGCGCAGCATCGCGCAATTCTCCGGCAAACGGCTGACGCCGGAGGAGCCGAGCGTCGAAGCCCGCCTGCCGGATGGCTCGCGCGTGCAGATGATCCAGCCGCCCGCCGCCCGCACCGGCCTCTGCATCTCCATCCGCCGCTTTTTGAAAGAGCACCGCAGCATCCGCGATCTCGTCACCCAGGGCAGCCTGACCGAGCAGTCGCTGACGCTGCTGCAGGCGGCCGTCGGGCTGCAGAAGAACGTCATCATTTCAGGCGGCACCGGCACCGGCAAGACGACGATGCTGAACGCCCTGTCGGAAGCCTTTGCCGACCACGAGCGCATCATCGTCATTGAGGACACCTCGGAACTGCAGATCCGCAAGGAGCATGTCGTCTATCTCGAAGTGACCAAGCCCGACCGTTTCGGCCGCGGCGGCGCCAGCATCCGCGACCTGTTCCGCTCGTCGCTGCGCATGCGGCCCGACCGCATCATCGTCGGCGAGTGCCGCGGCGGCGAGGCGCTCGACATGATCCAGGCGATGACCTCGGGCCATAGCGGCAGCCTGTCGACGGTGCATGCGAACACACCTTACGACGCCCTGCACCGGCTGGAAACGCTGGCGCTGATGTCGGATATCGACATGCCGCTGCGGCCGCTACGCGCCCAGATCGCCTCGGCGGTCGACGTCGTCGTGCAGATCGCCCGCTTCAAACGCACCGGACGACGCCGGGTGATCGAGATTTCCGAGATCAAAGGCCTCAACGAGGACGGCCAATATATCGTCGAGAGCATCTATAAGCTCGAAGGCGACGGCCATTCCAACTCCGACGGCGCATTGCTGTGGACCGGCGTCGTCCCGAGCTTCGCCGCCGATGCGGTGGAAGAACTGCAAGGCGCAGAGCGCGCGGAATGGATGAAGCCCGCCGCGCGGGAAACGGCTTGAAGCCTATTGGCAGACACTGGGAATCTGGTGCCTTTGAGGGAAGGGAGGGCAAGCCTGGTTGCCTTCCCCGGTGTTTACCGGCGCTTTTTACGCCAGGGTGCATTCTGCTGCCAGTCGCCGGCCATGATGCTCCCGTAGGGGATCACCTCGTCGACCACTTCGGCCAAGCCGTAGTGCTCGATCTGCCCCCGCACGTTCGCAGCGCTCTTGTAGGCGCTCGGCAGTTCCGACACATCGGCGAAACCGGAGAAGAACCGCGCGTCCAGACCGCTTGTTTCTTTCTCCAGAATAGCCGCGATGTTGTTCGGGCTGAGCCCCCGCGAATCCGCTCCATGTTCCGCAGACAACTGCCTCATATGCGCGCTGCGCGAAAAGTTGCGGCCGGCGCCATGCGGCGAGAAGCCGAGGCCATGGGCCGCGTTCGAGCCGCGAACGATCAGGATCGGTTCCGCCATATTGAGCGGAATGATGGTCAGATCGGTCGCGTCATGCGCCCAGTTGTCGAAGGCAGGGGTGGCACCCTTTCCGTGGTAGAACAGCCCGTCCGACTTCCGGAAGACGAAATTATGCTCGTTCCAGAAGCGGTCCGCGACCTTGGCCGAGAGCTTTTCCGCCGCCATGTCGTGAAGCACATAGTGGTTCTCCTTCGTCCACTGGCGGATCGTCTGCAGCGCCGACCAGTAGGCATCGCCTTCCTCGGTATCCGCCGGAATCCAAGCATTCTCCCTATGCGTCTCAGGCGAGATCTGTTCCCGAAACTGGTTGGCGACCTTCATGCCCTTGTCGTAGAGCCGCGCCCCCGGTGCTCGCGATCCGTGGTGGGTCACAAGCGCGGTTTCCCCGCTCGACTTCATCGTCCCGACATAGGCGAAATGATTGCCGTCGCCCTGGGTGGCGAAATGCTCGATGCCGGCGCTCAGCGCCCCATCGCGCAGATAAGGATTCTGCTGGAAGGCTGAAAGCGTCGCCTCGGAAGGCTTGAGCTGCGCGCCGCGCGGCCGGCCGCCGGGACCGAAATGCGTCACCGCATGCACAGCGTCGAGAAGCGACTTCGGATCCACGCCAGGAAAGATGGAGATCGCCATGGAGCAGCAGATATCGGCCGAATGCATGCCCGGATGGATCGCTTCGGACGCCACTACGCCGCCGACCGGGATCGTTCCGACCGGACCGGCCGGGCAAGCGTCCGGCATGATCGCCGCGGCCCGGACGACCGGTGTCCGCACCAGCGCCCGCATCGTCGCATTGACCTTCTCGACATTGTCTTGCTCAAAGGCATTCTCGGCGCGGATGTTGGAATAGATCTCGATATCGTTGTCAGTCCTCAAGGCAAGCGTCGGCCCGGGCTGGAAGGCCCTTGCCGCCTCCAGCGCATCGGTCAGCGAGCCGCCCTTGCGCAAAACCGCGTTGGCCGCGTCGAGAGCCGGGCGAAACCACTTCCCCTGGCTCAAGCCGGCATCGATCAAATCCTGTCCGCTCATTACCGCTATCATTGTCTTTTCTGCGTCCGCAGTCCTTCTTGTTCCGTTGCGTCTCTTCACACCGCCTGGGCGACGAGCATTGCGGAGATCTATCTCGCCGCACGCATTCCACGATCGTGGCGCGATGCGGCCCCTGTAGCCACCGGCGGCATTCGCCCAGGCTTTCTTCATCATCCCGACGACGAGATTGGGCAGGACAATTTACTGAGCTACGCGCTCCTTTCGGAAACACGGGATGATTTGAACACCCGACCTGCCCGCCGGAAATCCGATGGGCCGCTCTACCTGTAGTTCTGCCGGCATTCGCCGAGTTTATTCCGTCCCCGTGAAACGGGTAGTGCATGCCATGCAGCGGCGACGAGGGTGGACGAAACCGGATGGCCCCGCTCGTGCCAGAGAGCGTATGCCCAGGAGGAGTCGAACCTGCCAGACCATCCAACTTTGGAGGCTGTAGTTCCGTCCGGCATTCGCCACTGCAATCTTCGTCATGGCGACAAGTGTCCGGGAAACAGCTTGCTCTACCAACTGAGCTACAGGACCAGGCCCTGGCGAGGTTCGAACTCGCGACACAGATGTAGTTACCCATGCATTCGCCATGTCATTCCATACGTCCGTGACGACAAGGTGTGGTGAAACATCCTGCTCTATCCGCTGAGCTACGGGTCCATAAACTGGAGGACCCGACGGGATTCGAACCCGCGACCAGGAGATTAACGATCTGTAGTTTCATCCGGCATTCGTCACGGCTCCCCGCGCCGTTCACGGCGGCGCGAGAATATTGCTTCTGTGAGCCCGTCAGAGCTCGATTGCCTCGATGGCTTTCACCCAGCCATCCGCTCCTTTGCTGTTGGCCGCGAAAGCCGTGATCACCCCGTAGACGGCATCCGAGAAGCCACCGATGTTGAGCACGTCGTCCCGCGTCGGCGCCTGCGTCGTGGCGTGGGGCTGGATGTCGAGGCAGACCAGCTTTGCAGCCGGGTTGGCCCGCTTGATCCTGGCCCATTCCGTCATCACCGCCGTCGGCTGGCCGCTGCCACGCGCATCCACCCAGGACTCATTGTCCGAGATGAACACCACGAGATCGACCTTGGCCCTCTCGTTTGCCAGCATCTTCAGCGGTGCGGAGCAATTGGTTCCGCCGCCACCGATTTTCGCCAGCTTACCGGCATTGGTCATCACCGAATCCCGCTTGTTGAGGCTGACGCGCACCACGTCATTCTCGAACGGCAGCACCCGCGCCTTCGGGTTGCGCTGCAGGAACGCCGCGGTCATCAGACCGGCGACATCGATGCAACGGACCGAGGACGTCGCGCCCTTCCGGTAACCGGTCACGGGCGAGCCCATGGAACCCGACACGTCGGGGCAGAGCACCACATTGCCCATCAGGGAGGGCACATTGGCGATGGCGATATCCATCGCGTCCTGAAGCGCATCCCGCACGACATCCGGAACCTGGCCATCGACCATCTTCCACGCCATCATCAACTGATAGGGGAAGACCTTTGCCTTGCGGATTTCCTCCGGATCGGCAAGCCGCGCCGCCAGCGCCTCGGCAAAACCCTCGACCTCGAACACGCGGTTGCGTGCAAAGGTGTTGAGGTTCTGCCGCACCATCTGCCAGCCGCCCTTGCGGGCGATCTCGACCCAATGCTCCCGTGTCAACGGCAGCGAGGTCAGCATCTGGAACGGCACATCAGGCACTGGCACCGTCTGGTCGCGCCGGAACGCTTCCAATGCCTTGACGAGTTCCGGCAGTGCCGCGTAGTCGTGCGGCTTGCCGATCGCCCAGGCATAAAGCGCCTTGCGCTCCTCCGTAGCCGGCTTCGGATGCACCATGCGGATGACGTCGGCGAGCGAAGGATCGTTTCCGACCATCGCACGCAGGATCTGCTCGGTGCTGGCCCGTTCGAGCCACGCCTGCACCACCTTTTTCGGGCGTGTGCCGAGCGACTTGCGACCCGCGGCGCCAGAGCGCATGACCTGCACGAAGCCGCGCAGCATCTTGCCGCTCTTCACCACCCGCGGAAATGCACGGGCGAAGGCATCGCTCTGAAGGCTGGATAGCATGGCGAGCAACGTCACCGGCATGTCCTTCATGTGACCCTTCTCAGCGGCGTAAACAGCCACTTTGGCGAGAAATTCCGGCTCGACCTGAAGGGCAAGCGTCTTTATCGCGTCAAGCTGCTCAGCTCCATCAGCATAGAAGGTGCCGTTGAACGTGCCGGTCACAGCATATTGCGCCAGCGCCTCGCGCGGCGTCAGCCGGTAGGCAGGGGCCGCTTCATGATTTTTTGTGTCCGTTCCCGGAAGCAGTTTTCCGAGGTAGGTTTTGAAGATCGCCTTGTTGACCATGACAGCCCCTCTTGTGTGGTTCGTGCCAGATACCTTTCAAGACGCGTGCCAGTTTGGAGAAAAGTACACCTCCCGCCTGCATTTTTACTTTATCTGTTTGTTTTTAAATATTAAATTTTTCAGAGCCTTCATGCACAATCATGAATTGCGAAAATCCACATCCCGATTATATTATCGCAAACTATATAGCTTTATAATTTTGGATAAGTCATGAAGCGCCGTGTCGCCATCAGCATATTGGGAACCACCCTCGACGCAGGGAAATGGGAAAATCGCTGGAGCCGCTGGCGGCCCAATGTCGCGCTCTGCCAGCAACCGGGCTTATTCATCGACCGGCTGGAGCTGATCCACGACAACCACTCGCAAGCTCTCTGTCACCGCATCGTTGCCGACATCGAAACGGTGGCGCCGGCAACCGAGGTGCGGAGCAATGTCATCAACTTCCGGGATCCCTGGGATTTTTCGGAGGTCTACACGAACCTCAGGGACTTTGCCCGCAACTACAACTTCGACCCGGACACCGAAGACTATCTCGTCAACATCACCACCGGCACCCATGTGGCACAGATCTGCTGGTTCCTGCTGACCGAAGCCCGCATCATTCCCGGCCAGCTGCTGCAGCTCTCGCCGCCGCGCGACCGCGAACCGGAGCAGGATTTCGCCGGCACGCATCGGATCATCGACCTCGATCTCTCCCGCTATGACGAAATCGCCAAGCGCTTCGCCTCCGAGCGCGAAGACGCCGCCTCCTTCCTGAAGTCGGGGATTTCGACCCGTAGCGCCGCCTTCAACAGAATGATCGACGAGATCGAGAGGGTGGTGATCCGCTCGACGGCGCCCGTTCTGCTGACCGGCCCGACCGGCGCCGGCAAGTCGCAACTCGCCCGCCGGATCTACGAGCTGAAGAAGAGCCAGCGCAAGCTCAGCGGTCCGTTCATCGAGGTCAACTGCGCGACCCTGCGCGGCGACCAGGCCATGTCCACCCTGTTCGGCCATGTGAAAGGCGCGTTTACCGGCGCTGCCGGCGAGCGTGCCGGCTTGCTCAAGTCCGCCGACAAAGGCGTGCTGTTCCTTGACGAGATTGGCGAACTTGGCCTCGACGAACAGGCCATGTGCCTGCGCGCGATCGAGGAAAAGAAGTTCCTGCCCGTGGGCGCTGATCGGGAGGCCTCCGCGGACTTTCAGCTGCTTGCCGGCACCAATCGCGATCTTGGCGAGGATGTCCGCAAAGGCAGGTTCCGCGAAGATCTCTATGCCCGCCTGAACCTCTGGACGTTCCAGCTGCCGGCCCTGCGCGATCGCAAGGAGGACATAGAGCCCAATCTCGACTTCGAGCTCAGGCGTTATCTGGAACGAGAAGGCGAAAATGTGACTTTCAACAAGGAAGCACGGGAACGCTATCTTACTTTCGCAACTGGCCCGCTAGCCGTCTGGAGCGCCAACTTTCGCGATCTCTCGGCGTCGGTGACGCGTATGGCGACCCTCGCGCCGCATGGGCGCATCACGACCGACGTCGTCGATGATGAAGTCCGGCGGTTGAATGCGTTTTGGCGCAGCTCAAGTGACGACGGTAGGGTGGATCTGATCATTGAAGAAGTGCTGGGTGCAGAGACGGCCGCTCGCCTCGATCGCTTCGACACGGCCCAGCTTGCCGCCGTTCTTCACACTTGCCGTCAACACGCCACGGCAAGTGCTGCGGGCAGAGCCCTGTTTGCGATGTCGCGACTGGAGAAAAGGAGCAGCAACGACGCCGATCGCCTGAGTAAATATCTCGCGCGCTTCGGCCTCAGATTCGAGGATATCAGGAAAGCCGGATAAAGGCTTGTGGTAACCGGTGTTCCACTGCCACGTTGCCCTGTCTGGGCTAATCTGTGATCGGCTTTCCATGTTTCTCCATGGAGAGTACATTGGATGTTTTCACGACTAGGAAGTCTGGGCGTGAGGTTCACCTATCGAACGCCTTCTGGAGCAAAGCACACGTTCCACTTGTTGCCGCTATTTAACGCATTATTGCTTCAATGTCACAGCCGAAGGAACCTCTCATCCGAGGCGTTCTCCAATCCTGCATTCACGCCAGGGCTACTGTACGCTGCAAATCTACGATGTTGCCTCATCAATCACACGCCCCATGGCATATGACGGCTGGTAACCTGGCAACACGTTGCCAGTGGGTCTGATGGAACGCATCAACGCGTCTCGGGACTTGCCTACGATTGCACCTGCTTTTCGCAAGCCAAAAACGTAAGGACCCACGTCAGCAGGCAGTGAATTGAGCGACAATCCCAACTCTTTATCGGAAAGATGGGCGACAGATGCTGCCAGTTCAGCTACCTTCCTTTCCATCGCCGCGTATGCCGTCGTCAGGAGGAGTACGATGTTGTCAAAATCGCTCCAAAACTCTTCCGGCAAATCACGACGAATTGCCGCCATGTCGTCCCCAGCGGCCATTGCTTCCCACATTGCCAATGGCGTGCAGCGTGAGATCAACGCATGGATACGACGGTACTCGGAGCCTTTGAGTTTGAGGCGCAAGCCATTTGTGAATCTAACGACAAATCCCTCGTTGTCGCGTGGGAGCGTTGCAGTATGGAGCATCATGTCCGCCATATTCCCGAACTCATGGCGTTCGGCCGCACGCCATCCCAACGCTTGGCTGGTCGTTCGAACCTCGTCGTAGGTTACTTCAAGACCTGAAGCGTGGTAGGCCGCCAACATCACCATGGCAGGCTCCGCATATCGCACGACAATTCTGTTTTCCGGATATACCGCCTCGAACAGATATGTCGTATCCGGCGACAGACCGGAGAGATCGTGGGCATCCAAGCGTGCTTGAGCCCATAGGGCCTGTTCGGAGTCGAACGCGCCTTTGGTGGCTGCGTGCCAACGGCCAGCATCATTGAACACGATTATCAGACTACCATCGAGCTTTTCGAACGCCTCAAACGGCAGATCGGGTACTTCGCCATGCCGCTCGCCGACATTGAAAAACTTTGGAAACGGCGTGGCAACGACCCGACCAGCGCCCTCGTCCACAATGAGACCGCGAGCGATCAGCGAAAACCGATCCCAACCACCCTCATATACGCACCGGGGGGTATAGATGTAGAGCTGCAAAGTACCGGTTGCGTTCTGACGGCGATGGACATGGCCGAGCCCTTGGGCTCGCTTCAAGCCAGCGATAAGGTCGGGAAACGGGATTTGGCGTGCAGGGTGTATCAGGTCGTTCATCTTTTCACAGCACCCTCCTTTATCGCCTTCAGAATTAATTCTGGCTGAATTTATCAATTGTTCAGCCGTTCCACGCCGTCAAACGCGATTTACTGATAGATTTGATTGTCCGCTCTGATGGATGCATCGCCTATTGGGTTCGGATCCAGCACAGCCTTTGCCAATGATTTCGCTACTGGCGTTCGCGATCCCCGCGTCGAAGCGTGAATCCGATTCGAGATAACGGTTCGATCAATCATGCTCAAAGAATTTATCTCGCGGCATTATCTAGGCTGCCACAAGGTGTGATTGGGGCACCGCTTAGTATCTGCTCCATCGTCAGTCCCTAAAATTTCGCCGCCATCCTCTTCGCTGTAGCGAATTCTCGTGTAGGCTCGATGGTCAACGGCTGCGTGCCACCGCGCCGGAAAGTTGAACCTTCCAGCTATTTCGCTCAATCGTCGATCTTTGTGCCGGCACGGCCCTCACGCGCCATCCTTTTCAACGCTCGCCGCCATATGCCTGAGTTCGTCCCAGAGGCTTTCGGCAAAACTGCGCAGAACGGTGAGTTCGAAGCTGTCATCGCCGGTGCGGGCGATCTGGACGGAGATGTGGCCGACCATGGTCATCGCCGAACTGCCTTCCGGGAAAACGGCGGGATCGAGATCGATGGCGGTGCCTTTTGAGAGAAGCAGCCGCGAGGATCGGCCTGAGATGCCGATGCGCACGCGACCGTGGCTCTGGTCCATGACGAAGGCTTTTCCCGCGAGTGCTGCCGCAAGGGCGGCAAGACTGGCGGCGGAAAGCGGCTCGCTGCCGGCGACGAACCATTGGCGGAAGCCGGCCTTGCGGATCGAACTGTTGGTAAAGCCGGCTTTGGCCAATTCCGTGGCGAGAGCCGCCGGCTCGATCGCGCCGAGCACGTGCAGGAGATGGCCTTCCGGCAGGGCCTCCAGCCGGATGCCTGCTCCGGAAATGCCACTATATGCCGCTCCGGCAAGAACCGGTTTGTGCTGGGGAAGATCAGGCATGGAGCTTCTCGTTTTCGGGATCGATGAAGACGGGATGGCAGAGCACCGCATCGGTGAATTCATTGCGCAGGCCGTTCCAGACCGTCACCTTTTCGCCGATGCGCTCCGGCCCGCGCCGGACGAGCGCCAGGCCGATCGTATGGCCGAGGCTCGGCGAGAAGGCGCTCGATGTAACGTAGCCCTGGTCGTTTTCCAGCGTCGCCGCGGCGCCCTCGGCAAGGATATGCGAGCCGGTGCGGAAGCCGCTTGCCGGATTGAGCGGCTTGACGCCGACGAGGCGCGGGCGCTCGGGATCCTGCAGGCCGTCACGGGCGAGCATCGCCTTGCCGATGAAATCCGGCTTGGTCGATGACACCATGCGGCCGAAGCCGAGATCGCCTGGGGTGACCGTGCCGTTGATCTCGGCATGGGTGACATGGCCCTTTTCGATGCGCATGACGCCGAGTGCTTCGACACCATAGGCTGAGATGCCATGCTTCTCGCCTGCCGCCATGATGGCATCGGCAACGCTTTCGCCGTAGCCGGCCGGCACGGCCAGTTCGTAGGCGAGTTCGCCGGAGAAGGAGATGCGGAAGAGACGGCCTTCGAGGCGGCCTGCGAATAGCGACACCTTGCGGGCGCTCATGAAGGGGAAGGCTGCATCGGACAAATCCTCGTCGACGATCTCCGAAAGGATGGCGCGGGACTTCGGCCCGGCAAC
Organism: Rhizobium sp. BT03; assembly: GCF_030053155.1. Taxonomy (NCBI): domain Bacteria; kingdom Pseudomonadati; phylum Pseudomonadota; class Alphaproteobacteria; order Hyphomicrobiales; family Rhizobiaceae; genus Rhizobium; species Rhizobium sp. BT03. The sequence continues at coordinate 201,824 of NZ_CP125642.1, read as the reverse complement.
GGCCATCTGCGCCCATTGATCGGTCGAGGAGGCGAAGCAGACGTCGAGTTCCGGCCAGAGCGTCTGGGCGCAGAATTCGAGATGGGTCAGCACGCCGGCGGCCAGCGCCGTCGTCGTCGTCATGAAGAAATGCTCGTCGCTGAAGCGGCTGGTGGTGCCGTCGTCATAGATGAAGCCGTCCTCGCGCAGCATGATGCCGTAACGCGCCTTGCCCAGAGCAAGCTTGGCGAAACCGTTGCAATAGACGCGATCGAGGAAGGTCGCGGCGTCGCGGCCGAAAATTTCGATCTTGCCGAGTGTGGAAACGTCGCAGAGGCCGGCATTTTTGCGGATATTCAGCACTTCGCGGTCGACGCTTTCGCGCCACGTCGTCTCGCCGGCGCGCGGGAACCAGGAGGAGCGATACCAGAGACCGGTTTCGACGAAGACCGCGCCATTCTTCTCAGCCCAGCCGTGCAACGGCGATTTGCGCGCCGGCTGGAAATCTTTGCCGCGCGATGCCCCAGTCAAAGCGCCGAAGGAAACGGGCGTATAAAAGGGCCGGAAGGTCGTCGTTCCCACTTCAGCGGGTGACACGCCGCGCGCCTCGGCAAGAATACCGATGGCGTTGATGTTGGAAAGCTTGCCCTGGTCGGTCGCCATGCCTGATGTGGTATAACGCTTGGCAAGCTCGACATGGCCGTAGCCTTCGCGCACGGCAAGCCCGAGGTCCTTGAGATGCACGTCGTTCTGATAATCGACGAAAGCCTTGCCCTTCGAGCCCTTGACGGACCAGAGAGGCTTTGCGCGGTGCACCGTCTCGGCGGCCGAGGCAAAGGCCGGTTCCGTCGAGAAGCCGATCGCTTTCAATGCGGCCGCCGCCTTTGCGGCGCCATCGCCCAGGCAGGCCGCGATTTCCTCAAGGCCGGCAGCCGAGCCGGCAACGGTAAGACCGTCCTGCGCGGCCGGCGCTAGAAACGCCGCGGCCTCGTCCGACCATTGCGGCTTGCCGCCGCGATGGCAGGCAAGATGAATGATCGGGCTCCAGCCGCCCGACATGGCAAGCGCGTCGGCTTCGATGCGGCGAATGCCGCTTGCGGTTTCGACGCTGACGCCGTTGAGGCGCTTGCCGCCTTCGGCATCGATCACCCGGGCGCCCTTCAGCACCTCGGCGCGGCCCTGCCAGCCCTTGCCGGCATCGGCGCGGCTGTCGACGATCGCCGCGACCTGGAGGCCGGCCGCTTCCAAATCGGCAGCGGTGCGGTAACCGGCATCGTTGGAAGTGAAAACGACAGTGCTTTTACCTGGCGCCACTGCCTGCCGGTTGAGATAGCTGCGCATGGCGCCTGACATCATCACGCCGGGAATATCATTGCCGCCGAAGACCAGCGGCCGCTCCTCGGCGCCCGTCGCCAGGATCGCCTGGCGGGCGACGATGCGCCACAAGCGTTCGACCGGGCGTTCCGGATCGGGCAGCGCCACATGTTTCTGCACGCGTTCGACGGCGCCGAAGACATTGTCGTCGTACCAGCCGAAGACAGTCATGCGCGGCAGGCGGCGCACATTTTCCAGCCCCTCGAGTTCCGTCAGCAGCTCGCCGAGAAGCGTATCCGCCGGCTTGCCCTCGATCGTGCCACTCTCACAAAGCAGGCTGCCGCCGAGTTCGGGGCCTTCGTCGGCGAGGATGACTCGGGCGCCGGCGCGGCCGGCGGTGAGTGCCGCGGCAAGGCCGGCAGGGCCGGCGCCGATCACCAGCAGATCGCAATGCGCCCAGCATTTCTCATAAATATCGGGATCGGCCTCATAGGAAGCTCTGCCGAGGCCGGCCGCCTTGCGGATCACCGGCTCGTAGAGTTTTTCCCAGAGCGCCGCCGGCCACATGAAGGTCTTGTAGTAGAAACCGGCGCTGAGGAAGGGCGAGAGCAGGCCGTTGACCGCGCCGATATCGAAGCCGAGCGAAGGCCAGCGGTTCTGGCTCTTTGCCGTCAGCCCCTCGTAGAGCTCGATCATGGTCGCGCGCGTATTCGGTTCGGTGCGCCCGCCGCTGCCTGTCGTCACCAGCGCGTTCGGTTCGGCGGCACCCGCCGTCAGGATGCCGCGCGGGCGATGGTATTTAAAGCTGCGGCCGACGAGCTGGATGCCGTTGGCCAGCAGCGCCGAGGCGAGCGTATCGCCCGGATGGCCTTGCAGCGCCTTGCCGTCGAAACTGAAGCCGAGTGTCATGGCGCGGTCGATGCGCCCGCCGGAGGAAAGACGGAAGCTCGTCATGCCTTTCCTCCGCCGAGCTTCGCAAGGGCGGCGTCCCTGACGCCATGGACAGCATGGGTGACGGTATCGCGTTCGACGATCAGCCAGCGGCGGCATCCGGAGGAGTGGTGCCAATATTCGCTGTGGCGGCCACGCGGATTGTCGCGCAGATAGACATAGTCGAACCAGGCATCCGCCCCGGCATCCGGCGCCGGCCTGACAAGGCTAGCATCGCCGCGGATCGAGAATTCCTCCTTGGGCCGAGCGCCGCAATGGGGACAGGAAATCAGGCTCGCCATGTTGAGTGTCCTCAGTGCAGATTGGGCTGGGCGCCGACGCCCTTTTCGTCGATCGGATAGCCGCGCGCGAAACGGTCGAGCCGGAAGGCGCGCGCCGTCTGATGCGGCGTGTTGCGGGCGATCAGATGGGCGTAGCAGAAGCCGGAGGCGGGCGTCGCCTTGAAGCCGCCGTAACACCAGCCGGCGTTGAGATAGAGATTACCGATATGGGTGCGGTCGATGATCGGCGAGCCGTCCATGCTCATGTCCATCACCCCGCCCCAGGAACGGAGATAACGCACCCGCGACAGGGATGGGATCATCGCCAGCCCCGCTTCGGCGACATGCTCGACCGACGCCAGATTGCCGCGCTGGGCATAGGAATTGTAGCCGTCGATATCGCCGCCGAAAACAAGGCCGCCCTTATCAGACTGGGAGACGTAGAAATGTCCGGCGCCGAAGGTGACGACATTGTCGATGAAGGGTTTCAGCCCTTCGGAGACGAAGGCCTGCAGCACATGGCTTTCGATCGGCAGGCGAAGGCCGGCCATATCGGCGACGACGGTGGAATTGCCGGCCGCCGCCAGCGCCAGCTTGCCGCAGCCGATAAAGCCCCTGCTGGTCTCGACGCCGGTCACCTGACCGTTTTCGCGGCGGATTCCGGTCACCTCGCATTGGGTGATGATGTCGACGCCGCGGCTGTCGGCGCCGCGCGCATAACCCCAGGCGACCGCATCGTGGCGCACCGTGCCGCCGCGCGGCTGGAACAGGGCGCCCATCACCGGGAAACGCGCATTGTCGAAATCGAGGAAGGGCAGCTTTTTGCGCACCGCCTGCCGATCGAGAAGCTCCGCATCGACCCCGTGCAGCCGCATGGCGTTGCCGCGGCGCGTATAGGCATCGCGCTGCGCATCGGAATGGAAGAGGTTGAGCACGCCGCGCTGCGAGACCATGGCGTTGAAATTGAAGTCCTGCTCCAGCCCTTCCCAAAGCTTCATCGACAGCTCGTAGAAAGGATTGTTGCCGGGAAGCAGGTAGTTCGAGCGGATGATCGTCGTGTTCCGGCCGATATTGCCGGAGCCGAGATAGCCCTTTTCGAGGACGGCGACATTGGTGATGCCGAATTCCTTGGCGAGATAATACGCGGTGGCAAGGCCGTGACCGCCGCCGCCGACAATGACGACATCATAATGCGGCTTCGGCGCGGGGTCACGCCAGGCGGGCGCCCAGCTTTTGTTGCCGCGAAGGCCGTTGAGGAAAATCGAAAGAGCAGAGTAGCGCATGGGTCAATCCGAATGGAACGACCGCATGATGCCAGAAAGGCGACGCGCGACTTGCGCAATTAGGACATAAATGGTTAGAAAAGAGACATGTCCTCATCCGATAATAGAAATGTCCAGGAGATCGGCTTCATCCTGATCCCGGGATTTGCACTGATGTCCTATGCCTCGGCGACCGAGCCGCTCAGAGCGGCAAACCTTTTGGCCGGACGAGAGATCTATCGCCTGTCGATCTTTTCGCCGGACGGCGCGCCGGTGCTCTCGTCCTCGGGCGTCAGCGTGCCGGCCGAAGCTCTACCGGCCAGGGGTTCAGGCCTCGGCACGGCCTTCGTCTGCGCCGGCGGCTTGCCGCGGGACTGGCGTTATCCCGGCGTGCTTGCCTGCCTGAGGCAGTTGGCGCGCGAAGGTGTGAGGATCGGCGGCATTTCGGGCGGTCCCTATCTGATGGCGGCCGCCGGACTGCTTGCCGGCCGCGATTTTACCATCCACTGGGAGCATGCCGCCGCCCTTCTCGAGGCCTTCCCGGATCTCACGCCGCGCCAGGCGCGCTTCATGATCGACGCCAACCGCATCACCTGCGGCGGCGGCATCGCACCGCTCGACATGATGCATGTGCTGATCGCCGAGCGCATGGGACCGGATTTCGCCCGCCGCGTCAGCGACTGGTATCTTCACACCGAGGTCAACGAGCCCGCCGCCCCGCAGCGCGCCTCGCTGGCCGAGCGCTACGGCGTCCATCATCCCGGGCTGCTCAGCGTTCTCGAACGCATGGAGGAGACGATCGAAATGCCGCTCGGCCGCGCCGCCATGGCACGCATCGCCGGCGTCACCACCCGCCATCTCGACCGGCTCTTCTCAGCCCATCTCGGCACCACCTTTCTCGATCAATACCATCGGATCAGGCTGCAGCATGCCCATCGCCTGCTGAAACAGAGCCCGCTTTCCGTCTCGGAGATCGCGGTCGCCACCGGCTTTTCCAGTCTCAGCCATTTTTCCCGGCTGTTCCGCGCCGCCTACGGCATCGCTCCGCGCGAGGCGCGGCGGGAATAGGTTTTCTTCACGGTTGAGAAAATTTCACTATGACGATAGGGTTGGCTTCGGACAAAAGCGAAGGCGGCAGCATGAAAACCAAGCGTGAAGCGGCAAATCAACCGGACGAGGCGCATGGCGGACGCACGCCCTTTTCGCAGGATCCGCATGCCGTTCGGGAACCGAAGGAAAACAACCTCGAAATGGCGATCGGCCATGAGGTGCGCGCCTACCGCAAAAAACTCGGCATCACCGTCACCGATCTCGCGGCTGCGACCGGCATTTCGCTCGGCATGCTGTCGAAGATCGAAAACGGCAACATCTCGCCGTCGCTGACGACACTGCAATCGCTGTCACGGGCGCTCGGCGTGCCGATGACCGCTTTCTTCCGCCGCTATGAGGAGCCGCGCAACGCCGTCTTCGTCAAGGCGGGGCAGGGTATCGAGCTGGAACGGCGCGGCACGCGCGCCGGCCATCAATATAATCTGCTCGGCCATATCGACAACAATACCAGCGGCGTCATCGTCGAGCCCTATCTCATCACGCTGACGGCCGACTCCGATGTCTTCCCGACCTTTCAGCACGAGGGCATGGAGTTTCTCTATATGCTCGAAGGCGAGGTTATCTACCGCCACGGCGACCAGCTTTTCCAGATGCAGCCGGGCGACAGCCTGTTCTTCGATGCCGATGCGCCGCATGGGCCGGAACAGCTGGTGAAGCTGCCGAGCAAATACCTCTCGATCATCAGTTATCCCCAGCAGAACTCCAGAAGCTGATTTGCCTTAAAAGAAAAATTTATTCTTCCCAGTTGATGCCCTGAAACAGACCTGCTACTCCTTTCTCAACATGAACGGAGGCACGCGCTATGTGCGGCATTGTTGGACTGTTCCTCAAGGACAAGAGCCTTGAATCTCAGTTGGGAAATCTGCTCTCGGATATGCTGATCACCATGACGGATCGCGGGCCGGATTCGGCCGGCATCGCGATCTATGGCGGTGCTGCCGAGGGCAGGGCGAAGATCACCATCCAGTCCGCCAACCCCAGCGCGGACTTCGAAGGCCTTGCCGCCGACCTCGAGAAGGCCGGCATCAAAGCCGAGGTATCGATCAAGAGCACGCATGCGGTCATCGAGCTTGATGCCTCCAAGCTTGGAACCGTGCGCAAGGCGCTCGAAGAGATCCGCCCGGCGGTCCGTCTGATGGGATCGGGCGAAAGCGTCGAGATCTACAAGGAAATCGGCCTTCCGAAAGATGTCGTGAAGCGGTTCGACGTCCGCACCATGATCGGCACCCACGGCATCGGCCATACCCGCATGGCGACGGAATCCGCCGTCACCACGCTCGGCGCCCATCCGTTCTCGACCGGCGCCGACCAGTGCCTCGTGCACAACGGCTCGCTGTCCAACCACAACAATCTGCGCCGCGAACTCATCCGCGAAGGCATGAGCTTCGAAACGCAGAACGATTCCGAAGTCGCCGCCGCCTATCTCACCGCCGAAATGGCCAAGGGCAAGGATCTCGGCCAGGCGCTGACCCGCGCGCTCGACGATCTCGACGGCTTCTTCACCTTCGTCGTCGGCACCAAATCCGGCTTCGGCGTGGTGCGCGATCCGATCGCCTGCAAGCCCGCCGTCATGGCCGAGACCGACCAGTATGTCGCCTTCGGCTCGGAATACCGCGCGCTGGTCAACCTTCCCGGCATCGAGAATGCCCGCGTCTGGGAGCCGGAGCCGGCGACCGTTTATTTCTGGGATCACGACAAGGCGGCCTGAAGACGCCTGACAGCAGGAGTCGGCCTAGGCCGTCTCCCGGACCAACGAGGATTCAATGCCGACATTCGATCTTTCCAACACTCCTCTTCGCGAACTGAACAGCGCGCTGCATGCCCTTTCCCAAGGCGCCAACGACACCGAATTCGAGGTCATCAACCCGCGCGGCAGCCATGCCGTCGCCGTCGGCATCGACAGCCCCGTCACGGTCGCCGTCAGAGGCTCGGTCGGCTATTACTGCGCCGGCATGAATGACGGCGGCAGGGTTACGGTTCATGGGTCCGCCGGTCCGGGCGTTGCCGAAAACATGATGTCCGGCACCGTCGTCATCGAAGGCGACGCCAGCCAGTATGCCGGCGCCACCGGCCGCGGCGGCCTGCTCGTCATCAAGGGCAACGCGGCCTCGCGCTGCGGCATTTCGATGAAGGGCATCGACATCGTCGTTCACGGCAGCATCGGCCACATGTCGGCCTTCATGGGCCAGTCCGGCCATCTCGTCGTGCTCGGCGACGCCGGCGATGCGCTGGGGGATTCGCTCTACGAAGCCAAGCTTTTCGTCCGCGGCGAGGTCAAGAGCCTCGGCTCCGACTGCATCGAGAAAGAGATGCGGCGGGAGCATCTGGAGAAGCTTGCCGAGCTGCTCGAGCGCGCAGGGGTGACCGACGTCAGGCCCGAAGAGTTCAAGCGCTACGGCTCGGCCCGCAAGCTCTACAATTTCAACATCGACAACGCCGACGCGTATTGAGGCGAGGGATCCCCATGAGCTATCACAACCCCTATACCCCGCCACGCAAGTCCGCGACCTTCGACGATTATACGCTCGCCGAAATCCGCCGCGCGGCGGCGACCGGCATCTATGACATCCGCGGCGCCGGCACCAAGCGCAAGGTTCCGCATTTCGACGATCTGTTGTTTCTCGGCGCCTCCATCTCGCGCTACCCGCTCGAAGGTTATCGCGAGAAGTGCGACACGACAGTGGTGCTCGGCTCACGCTTCGCCAAGAAACCGATCACGCTGAAGACGCCGATCACCATTGCCGGCATGAGCTTCGGCGCGCTGTCCGGCAATGCCAAGGAAGCGCTCGGCCGCGGTGCGACGATATCGGGCACCTCTACCACGACAGGCGACGGCGGCATGACCGACGAGGAGCGCGGCCATTCGCAGACGCTGGTCTATCAATATCTGCCCTCGCGCTACGGCATGAACCCCAAGGATCTGCGCCGCGCCGATGCGATCGAAGTCGTGGTCGGCCAGGGCGCCAAGCCCGGCGGCGGCGGCATGCTGCTCGGCCAGAAGATCTCCGACCGCGTCGCCAATATGCGCAACCTGCCGAAGGGCATCGACCAGCGTTCGGCCTGCCGCCATCCGGATTGGACCGGCCCCGACGATCTTGAAATCAAGATCATGGAGCTGCGCGAGATCACCGATTGGGAAAAGCCGATCTACGTCAAGATCGGCGGCGCGCGGCCCTATTACGACACGGCCCTTGCGGTGAAAGCAGGCGCCGACGTCGTCGTGCTCGACGGCATGCAGGGCGGCACGGCGGCGACCCAGGACGTCTTCATCGAGAATGTCGGCATGCCGACACTTGCCTGCATTCGTCCGGCCGTCCAGGCGCTGCAGGAACTCGGTATGCACCGCAAAGTGCAGCTGATCGTTTCGGGCGGCATCCGCTCGGGTGCCGACGTCGCAAAGGCATTGGCGCTCGGCGCCGATGCGGTGGCGATCGGCACCGCCGCACTCGTCGCCATCGGCGACAACGATCCCCACTGGGAAGCGGAATATCAGAAGCTCGGCACGACGGCCGGCGCCTATGACGACTGGCATGAAGGCAAGGATCCGGCCGGCATCACCACCCAGGATCCGGAGCTTGCAAAACGCCTCGATCCGGTTGCGGCCGGCCGCCGCCTTGCCAACTACCTCAAGGTGATGACGCTCGAGGCGCAGACCATCGCGCGTGCCTGCGGCAAGAACCATCTTCACAACCTCGAGCCGGAAGACCTCGTCGCACTGACGATCGAGGCGTCGGCCATGGCGCAAGTGCCGCTCGCCGGCACCAACTGGATCCCCGGCAAGACCGGTTTTTAAAAAAACGCCCGGCCGGGCGCGTTTGGGAGGATGCGGCCGGCTTCATCATCAAGTGTCTAAGATCAATACAAGGGGACAAATGTGACACTGGACCTCTCGCAATACGCCTCCGAAAAAGGCATCAAATATTTCATGATCAGCTACACGGACCTGTTCGGCGCCCAACGCGCCAAGCTGGTTCCGGCGGAAGCCATTGCCGATATGCAGAAAGACGGCGCGGGCTTTGCGGGCTTTGCCACCTGGCTCGACCTGACGCCCGCCCATCCCGACCTGTTCGCGGTTCCCGATGCGTCCTCCGTCATCCAGCTGCCCTGGAAGAAAGACGTCGCCTGGGTTGCGGCCGACTGCGTCATGGACGATCAGCCGGTCGAACAGGCGCCGCGTGTGCTCCTGAAAAGACTGGTCGCCGAGGCTGCGAAAGAAGGGCTCAGGGTAAAAACCGGCGTCGAGCCGGAATTCTTCCTGATCTCCGCGGATGGTTCCGTCATCTCGGATCAGTTCGATACCGCCGAGAAGCCTTGCTACGATCAGCAGGCGGTGATGCGCCGCTATGACGTCATCGCCGAAATTTGCGATTACATGCTCGAACTCGGCTGGAAGCCCTATCAGAACGACCACGAGGATGCGAACGGCCAGTTCGAGATGAACTGGGAATATGACGACGTTCTGAAGACGGCGGACAAGCACTCCTTCTTCAAGTTCATGGTCAAGTCGGTCGCCGAAAAACACGGCCTTCGCGCCACCTTCATGCCGAAGCCCTTCAAGGGCCTGACCGGAAACGGCTGCCACGCCCATATTTCGGTCTGGGACATCGACGGCAAGGTCAACGCCTTTGCCGACAAGGAAATGGCTTTCGGCCTCTCGGCTCAGGGCAAGACCTTCCTCGGCGGCATCATGAAGCACGCCTCGGCACTTGCCGCTGTCACCAATCCGACGGTCAATTCCTACAAGCGCATCAACGCGCCGCGCACCACCTCCGGCGCTACCTGGTCGCCGAACACCGTCACCTGGACCGGCAACAACCGCACCCACATGGTGCGCGTTCCGGGACCGGGACGTTTCGAGCTGCGCCTGCCGGATGGGGCGGTCAATCCCTACTTGCTGCAGGCGATCATCATCGCCGCCGGCCTCGACGGCATCCGCAGCCAGGCAGACCCCGGCCGGCACTACGATATCGACATGTATGCCGAGGGCCATCTGGTGAAGGGCGCGCCGCGCCTGCCGCTCAACCTTCTCGATGCGCTGCGCGCTTATGATGCAGATGAGGGCTTGAAGCAGGCCATGGGCCTGGAATTTTCCGCCGCCTATCTCAAGCTCAAGCACCGGGAATGGAATACCTACTGCTCGCATTTCACCCAGTGGGAACGCGACAGCACGCTCGACATCTGAGGGGCCGACCGCTTTAGCTCTTTGTTTTTGTGCATGTCGTTATCCGGAAACCGCTGCACACTTTCCGGCGACATGCATTAAATGACCACCGACACGCCGGGGCTGACAAGCTTCGGCGTCGTCGCATCCCCGGGCACCTGATCTGGCCAAGGAAGAGACAGCATGAAAAACGTCGTACTCACCGTATCCTGCAGATCGACGCGCGGCATCGTTGCGGCGATTTCGAGCTATCTGGCGGAAAAGGGCTGCAACATCATCGACAGCTCGCAGTTCGACGATCTCGATACCGGCAAGTTCTTCATGCGCGTCTCCTTCATTTCGGAAGAGGGCCTGTCCGGCTCAGAGATCGGCGCCGATTTTGCCGCCGTCGCCGCACCCTTTTCGATGGACTACGAATTTCACGACAGCGAGAAGCGCATGAAGGTGCTGCTGATGGTGTCGCGCTTCGGCCATTGTCTCAACGACCTGCTCTACCGCTGGAAGATCGGGGCGCTTTCGATCGACATCGTCGGCGTCGTCTCCAACCATTTCGACTACCAGAAGGTCGTCGTCAACCACGACATTCCCTTCCACCATATTCCGGTCACCAAGGCCAACAAGGTGCAGGCCGAAGCCCATATCATGTCGGTGGCCGAGCAGACCGGCACCGAGCTGATCGTGCTTGCCCGCTACATGCAGATCCTGTCGGACGAGATGTGCCAGAAGATGTCGGGCAAGATCATCAACATCCACCATTCCTTCCTGCCGAGCTTCAAGGGCGCTAACCCCTACAAGCAGGCCTATGGCCGCGGCGTCAAACTGATCGGCGCCACCGCCCATTACGTCACCGCCGATCTCGACGAAGGCCCGATCATCGAGCAGGATACGGCGCGCATCACCCATGCCCAGTCGCCCGACGACTACGTCTCGATCGGCCGCGACGTCGAAAGCCAGGTGCTGGCCCGCGCCATCCACGCCCATATCCATCACCGTACCTTCATCAACGGCAACCGCACCGTCGTCTTCCCGGCAAGCCCCGGCAGCTACGCTTCCGAACGCATGGGTTGAACGCCGCCGGCCAGCCGGAAATTTAGACAAGCCTGTTCCGCCAGTCGCTCGGCGCGCGCTGGGGTCCTCACGCTAAATTAGGCCGGTGAGCCGACGACATCCGCAAGTTTGGACAAGACTTAGGACGCAGGACGCTTTCCGAAGCCGAACGTCTTGCGCAGGCTGCTGTCGACCGCGCTCGCCGGCATAAACCTGCGCAGCCGGCTTAGAAGCGTCGCCTGGCCGCCGGCCGGTTGGCGCATTTTGTATGGGCCGTTGATTGCCGCCAATATCTTCTCCGCAACCTTTACAGGCGACGGCGCGGTTTTGATCTGGGCCTGTACCGCCTTGATGGTCGCGTCCGCCTGCGCCGCGTAAGCTCCCAAGGGTGCCTCGGTCTGTGCCGCGTTTACATCGAGCTTGGTGTTGGTGAAGGTCGGCTCAATCAGCACGACGCGCACGTTGAACTCGCGAACCTCATGGTCCAGCGACTCCGACAATCCTTCGAGCGCATGCTTGCTGCTGGCATATATTCCCATGAACGGTGCCGGCAGGAAGCCGAGGACCGAGCTGATATTGATGATCAGCCCGCTGCGGGCGGCGCGCATGGAGGGCAAGGCAGCGCGGATCATCCGCAAAGGGCCGAAAACATTGGCATCGAATACCGTTTGCGCTTCGGCAGGCGACGTGTTCTCGACAGGGCCGACCAGCGAAACGCCGGCATTATTGACCAGGATGTCGATCTTGCCTGCCTCGGACAAAACCCATTGAACAAAATTGGAGACCGAAGCGTCATCGGTCACGTCGACAGTTCCATAGCGCACGCCGGGGATAGCGTTGACACGGTTAGGGTTGCGTACGCCCCCAAAAACCTGGAAGCCGTGTTGTACGAGAAGGCGGGCTGTGGCTTCGCCTATTCCGGAGGATGCTCCGGTGATGACGACAACTTTATTTTGAGACATGGATGCTCCTGGCGCGAGTGGTTGATTACGGGCTTCAATAGAAGGGTCGGAACTTTCACCCTGTCGCCAAAGGACAGCTTCCCAGACCCCGGCATCCAAGCGCGTAAGATTTCGATCTACATCTATTTTTGCTTTAGATGTCAGTCGAAATATAAAAGCAAGCACTTTTTGCTTTGCAGAGTTTTTTCGGTGACGACCGCTCTCCCGATCTCAGCCGATATCGCGGCGGCTCAGACACCGTCGCGCGCAAGGACGGCCCTCGCAAAGCTGGTAGCCAGGCGTTGAAGTCATCCGGGCTCTGCTACAGCGCCGCGCGCCTTTCAGACTCGCAAAGGACGCTGTAGCACTTTGAATTGCTGTATAATTTTGTGCTTAAATCGATTCCGATTTAGGGAATTATCCAGCAGGCGATCGCCAATAATGCCGCGACCTGCAGGTGCCCAGGCATGACATCCGATAAGGAATCAACGTCGCAGTCCGACGCCACTCAACGCAGCAAGCCGAGGCGCCTCATGGCGTAAACTCGAAACGTTCTCGAATATGTGAGGCACAGAGTTTTTTCAGGCTGCGGTAGGATCCAATTCCGAGATGGCTGCCAAGCCTCATGACTGTGGTTTGCGAGACATTGCATTTTTTCGCGACAGCGGCTGCGCTTTCGAAGGCGATTAATTCCGGCTGCGCAAGCATCTGCCTGGCCACCTGCTCCAGCTGCCTGGGCAGTCGGATCCGCTTCTTGGCAATAAACTGCTCTATCTCCCGCAAAGTTTGGGGATGTTGATCGCTTGTATGGGGGATGTTTGGCACTGGCGTCTCCGAACGATCTGCCATTAATTTACGAGCAGCACGCGGTTCCCGTCGTCTTGGGGCAGGCGAGACAGCGGATCCTTCGGATCAGGCTGTCTCGCCTCCAACGTTAGTTGACGGCGATCGGCCTGCCAGTGCGCCAGCTCTCGGTGGCCGCCTCCGCCAGTTTCTGTGCCTGCAGGCCATCAAAACCGCTCGGTCTGGGCGACCGATTGCCGCTGTCGACCGCGTCGATGAAGGCATCGATCTCGTGGGCGTAGGCCTGGGCGTAACGTTCGAGGAAGAAATACTGGACGGGATCGCCGCAGATGCCGCCGGCATTAGAAAGCTCGACGCTCGTTGCCTGGATGTTTTTCGCCGCCAACATGCCGGTGGCGCCGTGGACTTCGATGCGCTGGTCGTAGCCGTAGGTCGCGCGGCGCGAATTGGTAATGACCGCAATGCGCCCGGAAGCCGTCTGCATCTGCACCGCGGCGGTGTCCACATCGCCCTCGGCTCCGATTGCCTTGTCGACAAGCGACGATCCGAGTGCATTTACGACGACGAATTCTTCGCCCATCAGGAAGCGGGCCATGTCGAAATCATGGATCATCATGTCCCGGAAGAGGCCGCCCGAAGACTGTACGTATTCCGGCGGCGGCGGTGCGGGATCCCGGCTGGTGATCGTCACGATCTCGATCTCGCCGATATCGCCGTGGCGCAGGCGCGCTTCCACATTGGCAAAATTCGGGTCGAAACGGCGATTGAAGCCGATCATCAGTGTCGAATTGTTCTTATCGACCACATCGAGGCAGGCATTTATGCGTTCGACCGAAAGGGAGACCGGTTTCTCGCAAAGGACTGCCTTGCCGGCTCTCGAGGCGGCCTCGATCAGGTCGGCGTGGCTCGGCGTCGGCGTCGCGATCAGGATCGCATCGACGTTCGCGGAATTGATGACATCCTCCGCGCTGGCTACCTCGGCGCCCGTCTGCGCCGCAAGCGCATCTGCAGAGGCCGTGAAGGCATCCGCCACGTAAGCAAGCTTCGCCTTGCGGTTCGCCGCAATGGTCGAGGCATGCACCTTGCCTATCCGGCCGGCGCCGATCACTCCAAACCTAATCATCGGTATTTCTCCATTATGTATAAGCGTTGAGACCTGTCTCATTGTTCAGATCGTGAAGGAGTCGCGAAAGCGGGCAAGCGCGGCCTCATCGTCGCCGGAGGCCCAGGCCTCCATGCCCACCGGGCCGGAATAACCCATGGCGTTTAGCGCCTTGGCGACGCCGTTCCAGTTGACCTCGCCGGTACCGGGCTCGCAGCGGCCAGGCACATCGGCAACCTGGATTTCGCCGATCCAAGGCAGGCATTTGCGGCAAAGCTCGATCAGGTTTCCCTCGCCAATCTGGGCATGGTAGAGATCGAGATTAAGGCGGAGCCGAGGATGATTGACGCTGGAGACAAGCACCAACGTGTCTTCGGCGCGCCCGAACGGCACGCCCGGATGATCGACCGGCAGGTTGAGGTTCTCGAGCGTGAAGGTGACGCCTTCTTCTTCGGCCATGTCGACGACACGGCAGAGGGTGTCACGCGCCTTCAGCCACATGGCGCCGGTCACGACTTCGACTGGCTGGACCGGCAAGCCTCTGTCTCCCAGACCTGTGCCGTGCAGATTGAGCCTTTGCACGCCGAGCCGCTTACCGATCTGCGCCGTTTCGCGTGCCGTCTTGAGAAGTTCGGCGGCACCTTCGTCGTCCGTCAGACGACCGGCGAGATAGCCGTTCATGATTGTAAAGGTCGCGCCCGTTGCCTCCAACTTGCCGAGATCGTGCTCCGGCCAATTCCACAGACCAACGCCGAAGCCCATTTCCTTCAGGCGCGAGGCGCGCCACTCGATCGGTTTGTCGCGCCAGAGCATTTCCGCACAGGCGGCGAGCGTGAACGGAGGCAAGGAATTTTGTGATCGATCGTCCATGATCGTGTTCCATCGTTATTGCGTGAATGAGAGGCGATTGCTTCTTTGCAATGGTCGAACCGCTTGTGGTGTAACCGCGGGCTAGATCGTACCGCCGAGTTCTTCGGACAGTTGCTGCAGCTCCTTGCCACCGGCCATCAGGTTCTGGAGCTCGTCCATCGCGATGTTCGCCTTTGCGTATGTGCCAAGCGTTTGACCGCGGTTG
The DNA here is from genome assembly GCF_030053155.1 of Rhizobium sp. BT03. Classification (NCBI taxonomy): domain Bacteria; kingdom Pseudomonadati; phylum Pseudomonadota; class Alphaproteobacteria; order Hyphomicrobiales; family Rhizobiaceae; genus Rhizobium; species Rhizobium sp. BT03. The sequence continues at coordinate 186,818 of NZ_CP125642.1, read as the reverse complement.
AGGATGGTGAAACGGTCGGCCACCGCATAGGCGTGGCGGACATTGTGGGTAATAAAGATAACGCCCAATCCTTTCTGCCGGACCTGATGGATGTACTTCAACACCATTGATGTCTGCGCCACGCCGAGCGCCGAGGTCGGCTCGTCCAGGATGAGGATCTTGGCGCCGAAATAGACCGCTCGTGCGATGGCCACGCACTGGCGTTCACCGCCGGAAAGCGTGCCGACGGCCTGGTTGGGATCGCGGATATCGATGCCGATCTTGCGCATTTCCTCGCGCGTGACGTCATTGCAGTGATCGAAGTCGATATGACGGAATAGGAAGACGCCTCTGCGAGGTTCCCGCCCCATGAAGAAATTGCGGGTAATCGACATCAGGGGGATCATCGCAAGATCCTGGTAGACGGTCGCGATCCCCGCATCGAGGGCATCCCGGGGGCTCCTGAAATCGACCGGCTTTCCCTCCACCCGGAACTCGCCGCCGCTCGGGCGGACAACGCCGGATAGCGTCTTGATCAGCGTGGATTTGCCTGCGCCATTGTCTCCCAGCAGGCAAAGCACCTCTCCGGCGGAGACTTGCATGGACACGCCGTTCAATGCGATCACCGAACCGTAGTGCTTGACGATATCGGTCACTTCGATGACCGGAGTTCGAATGTTGACGTCAACCATGATCAGCGCTCCCCGGTAACCTTGCGGCGAATGAAATTGTTGAAGAGCACGGCCAGCAACAGCATCGAGCCGAGGAACACCTGAAACCAGTCGGAGTCGAACTTGGTATAGGTCAGGCCGATCGAAACCGAGCCGAAGATAATCGCACCGAAGAAGGCGCCGATCGCCGAGCCGTAGCCGCCGGTGAGCAGACATCCGCCGATAACGGCTGCGATGATGGCTTCGAATTCCTTTTGAAATCCGCGCCTGGCGTCGGTGGAACCAGCATCGAGTACGGTGATGATCGCGACGAGAGCTGCCGCACATGCCGTCAGCGCAAAGAGGCCGGTTTTAACCCTGTGAACCGGGACACCCGAGTTCCTCGCCGCATTGGGATCGCCGCCGGCCGCAAAGACCCAGTTGCCGGTGCGCGTACGCAATAAGACCCAGGTCGCAAGCAGGGCAAGGGCTACGAACCACAAGACGGAAACCGGAACGCCCGTGACCTTCGGCACGCCATTGGGGAACTTGTCGATCAGATCATGATCCGCAAGCCATAAGAAGGCGCCCTTCAGGGCTTCGCCGGAGAAAATTCCAAGCAGCGGGCTGTCCTTGACATGGTCGCTGACGCCGCGGAGCTGCGTCGAGCCACCGGTCGCCCATTTCAGGCCGACAAGCGTCAGGCCGCGGAGAATAAAGAGGAACGCCAGCGTCACGATAAAGGATGGCAGACGCGTATGGATCACGATCTGTCCGTTGATCGCGCCCATGAAGGCGGCGAAAAGCATCGTCATCACGATGGCGACCGACAATGGCTGCCCGAAGTTCGTCAGGATGACACCAAAGACCAGTCCAGCGAATGCGACCATAGACCCGATCGAGAGATCGAACTCGCCGCCGATCATCAGGAGTGCGGCCGCGATAGCGAGGATCCCCAATTGGGAGGCCGGCGCCATGATCGTCATCACACCCGAAAGCGAAAACATCGTGGGGTCTGCGGTGAGAAAGAAAAATACGATGACGAGCACTAGGCCGGCCACAGCTCCAAGCTCGGGCCGACGCATCAGTTGCGTCAGAAAGCCCACCTGCTTGATGCGCTCATCGGCTTTCGGCGTAACCGCCGCTTTCTGCTCAAGCGAAGCCATGATTCCTCCCTGTGAATGTAATTTGGCGCTTCATCTGCGCTGCCTTGCAGCGCGTTCCATCGAACCAAAGCTCCTCCCCGACAACAGGGAGGAACTTCGGGGAGGATGCCTTTCGGCAATCTCGTTCAGCGGATTCCCTTAGCAGAAAGATCGACCACCTGAGCGGCCTTTTCTTTGGTGATCAGGTTCGGACCGGAAGGGACGTTGCCACCCGGGATGAGCCCGTATTTGGCGTAATTGGCCAGAAACACGACAGGCAGATAGCCCTGAAGGAATTGCTGCTGATCGATCGCGAAAGCGGCCTTGCCGTCTGCCACCGCCTTCAGAAAATCAGCCGAAAGGTCGAATGTTGCCACCTTGATCTTCCCGGCCATACCGACATCTTCGACAGCCGCCAACGCCGGCTCACCGGCTGTGCTGGCGCCGAGCGCCATAACGGTATCGACGGCTGAGTTGGAACTCAACGCTGCCTTGACCTTCGCCCGAACATCGGCCGGATCGTTGCTGACAGGAAGCACCGTGACCTTGCCGCCGAAACCATCGGCAAAGCCCTTGCAACGCAGATCGAGCGAAACATTGCCGACTTCCTGATTGACGCACAGGCCTTCCTTACCGCCCAGTTCCTGCAGCTTCGCGCCGGCGGCTTTGCCGGCGGTATATTCGTCCTGACCGACATGCAGAAGCGCGCCCAGCTCTTTCGAAACATCGGAGCCGGAATTGATCGAGATGACCGGGATCCCCGCGGCGACGGCCTTCTTGATGGAAGGGCCAAGGGCCGAGGCGTCCGGAATGGAGACGATCAGCCCATCGGGTTTCTGATTGACGGCAGCATCGATAAGCTGCCCCATCGACACCATGTCGAAAGTTTCCGGCGCACGATATTCGACACTGGCACCCATGTCCTTGGCCGCTGCGCTCACGCCGTTCTTGACGACGGACCAGAATGGATCGTTGGCTTGACCGTGAGTGACGGCAACGATGCGAATGTCGGCGGCATTGGCAACTGCTGAAGACGCGATGATCGCGGCCGTCAAGGCGGCGCCTGCGACAAGTGATTTCAGACCAAATTTCATTTTACCCTCCCAAAAGGATCCAACGGGTGGATCTTCCCAATGCTACCGGTTGCAACTCCTTTTGCACCCGGTAGCAAGCTTGGCAAAATTACTTTGTCCTCGACAAAAATCAAGGATCTATTCCATTTTTATTTTTTTGTGGAATATTCATTCCAATTGAGGAGGCGGCAAATGCGCAAGCGGGCGACAGCAAAAGAGGTGGCGGAAGCCGCCGGCGTATCGAAATGGACGGTCATCCGCGCCTTCACTCCAGGGGCGTCCATTACAGATGCCAGCCGACAGAAGGTGCTTCAGGCGGCAGAGGCTCTGAATTACTCACCCAACCTGCTTGCCCGCAGCCTTGCAACGAACACGACGCATCAGGTCGCCGTATTTGTCGACGATTTCGCGAATCCGCATAAGCTTCCAGTTCTGGAGAGGTTGACGAAACGTTTGCAGGCAGAGGGTCTGCTGGCCGTGCTGGTCAACATCAATCATCATTTCGACCACGTTCACGCGCTGATAAACGCCGACCAGAGACAATTCGACGCCGTCATTCTGTTCGGTACAGCCTTTCGCGAGGAGACACTGAGCGACCGACGGCTTCATCCCGGTTTGCCGCCAATGTTTGTTCTTGCGAGAGACAGCCAAATTCCTGGCGTTCCTGCCATCGCCTGCGATGCCGAACTCGCCCTTGGCGAAATCGTAGACTACCTGTTCGACAAGGGATATCGCCGCCCCGGCTTCATGACGGGGGCGAAGACGCTGTCGACCGCGCTCGGCCGGCGGCAGCACTATTTAAATTTCTGGCATAGGAAGGGAGTCGAAAGCGTTGTTGAGCTGACCGCACGAAAATATAGCGCCGAAGCCGGGGCCGAGGCGGTTCGAGCCTATCTGAGCGCCACGTCGCCCGCTTCACGTATCGATGTGCTGATGTGCGAAAACGATATTCTGGCGCTCGGAGCGATGGATGTCACTCGAAGCGAGTTCGGCCTTCGCGTTCCCCGGGATCTGGCGGTGGTCGGCTTCGACAATATTGAACTGGGAGCCGCTCACGCGTATGGCCTCACCTCCTACGAACAGCCCGCCGAAGAGATGATCAACATGACGGTCGAAATGATCACTGGAAAGCGCGCGGCCGAAACGGCCATATTGGCGGGCCGCCTCGTGCCTAGATTATCCGCTTGAGCTTTTTCGGAGAGTCGGCAGCGCTAGATTAAGCGCTTATCCCTTCAGGCAGGACGCGCTCTGATGTGCCGAGCGCTTTCATGATGAAGCGGATTTGGGCGTGGAGGCTGACTGCGGCGGCATCACCCTCCTGAACCCGCTGCTCGACCAGAACCGGATGGAAGAACGGCAGGAAGGCGGTAATGATGCCGCGCGCGGCTTCGTCAACGTCTTCGACGTTGAACTCTCCTGTCTGCAGACCCTCGCGGACAAGGGCTTTGAGGATTGCCAGGATCTGCTCATTATGCGCGTTGATCGTTGACCAACTTCCATCCATGGCGGCGACGAGCAGCTCGTGCATGGGCCTGTCCTCCACCAGCCTTCTCGTGCTGTGCCGGTGGATGGCGGTCAAAAGATCCGCCAGCTTTTTGCTCGCCGGCGCATTCGATCGGGCAATCGCCAAAGCGATTTCAGCAACCTCTTTGACCACAAGTCCGCAGACAGAACTGTTGATCGCCGTCCTCGAGGGAAAGAAGCGATAGATATTGGCCCGGCTCATGCCGAGTTCGGCGGCGATGTCGGCGACCGACGTCTTGTGATAGCCGATCCGCCGAAAATACCTTTCCGCCACCTCGAGAATTCGCGTCCGCGACTGCTCCAGGTCAGTTGCTGTCGGATCCCCAAAAGTCATCGCCGCCTCGGAGAACATCACTCGGCAGCCAATGCCGTTGGTAATTCCACCTCCTTCGGTAACTCCACCTCCTTCGGTGAATTTTCATGGTTTTCATTTTTCGTCGGCTTGATGCGGAACCAGCTGGCGTAGAGAGCGGGAAGGAAGAGCAGGATCATCACCGTGCCGACCGCCGTGCCACCGATCAGCGTGTAGGCCATCGATCCCCAGAACACCGAGTGCGTGAGAGGTATGAAGGCAAGCACGGCGGCAAGGGCTGTCAGGATGACAGGACGCGTCCGCTGCACCGTCGCTTCGATGACGGCGTGATAATCGTCGAGACCGGCTGCCTTGTTCTCCTTGATCTGTTCCGTCAGGATCAGGGTGTTGCGCATCAGAATTCCCGCCAGCCCGATCAATCCGAGAATGGCATTGAAGCCGAAGGGCTTGTCGAAGAGCAGCAGGACGGGAACCGCCCCGGCAAGACCGAGCGGCCCGGTCAGCATGACCATGGTCATCGTCGACAGGCTGCGGACCTGCAGCACGATCACGATCAGCATGGCGGCAATCATCACCGGGAAGATTTTCACCAGGGCGTTATTGGCCTTGAGTGATTCCTCGATGTTTCCGCCCATCTCGATCCGATATCCGACAGGAAGCGAGGCGATCAGCGGCTGAAGCGCCTTCAGAATCTGCTCAGATACTTCAGGCGGCTGCGACGCCTCGTTGATATCGGAACGAATGGTGATGACAGGCATACGGTCGCGCCGTTTCAGGATCGGCTCTTCAAACCGGATTTCCGAGTGGCCGATCTGATCGAGCGGAACCTGCCGCCCATCCCGGCTCATCAGCGAGAAGTCTGCCAATCGTGACGGGTCAAGCCGGTTTTCGCCGGCACTGCGGGCAACGACAGGCACGCTGCGGATATTTTCGCGAACCTCGGTGATCGGAATTCCGCTCAGCAGCAATTGCATCTGCTGGCCTGCCTCGGCCGGCGACAGGCCGATCAGGTTCAGCCGATCCTGGTCGGGAACGAAGCGCAACACCGGCGTGCGGTTGCCCCAATCGCGGTTTGCCTGGCGCACATCCGGCACGCTCTTCATGATGTCGAGGGCTTTCTCGGATATCTGGTACAGTTGCTGCGGATCAGGGCCGGTGATCCGGAATTCGACCGGAAACGGCGTGTAGGGACCGAAGACGAGCTGGGTGACGCGGACATAGGCTTCGGGGGCGAGCCCGTCCGAAACGGCGGCGCGCAGGCGAAGCTTCAAGTCCTCGCGTGTGTGAGCGTCGGGGGTCAGCACGACGATCTTGGCGAAAGACGGGTCCGGCAATTCCGGCGCCATGGCAAAGAAGAAGCGGGGAGCGCCCTGGCCGACATAGCTGGTGACGGTCTTTGCCTCCGGCTGCTTCTGCAGCCAGTCTTCGAGCTTTTCAACCGTTGCCGTCGTCGTCTCGATGCTGGTGCCTTCGGGCATGCGGACTTCGACGAGAACTTCGGGACGGTCCGACGTCGGGAAGAATTGCTTTTTCACCGAGCCCATTCCAACGACGGAGGCCCCCATGGCGATGACGACCACCGCACAGATGAGGAACTTGTGGCGCACGGTGAACTCGATCAGCCGCCGCAGGCGCTGGTAATTCGGGGTGTTGTAGATGGCGTGATGGCCACCTTCGACCGGCTTGATCGCCGGCAGCATCTTGACGCCGAGATAGGGGGTGAAGATCACCGCGACGATCCAGGAGACGATCAGGGCAAAGCCCACGACCCAGAAGATGTTACCGGCATATTCGCCGGCGGTCGACCGGGCAAAGCCGACCGGCATCAGCCCGATGATCGTCACCAGCGTGCCCGACAGCATCGGGGCCGCGGTATGGCTCCAGGCATAGGCGGCCGCCTTGATGCGATCCATCCCCTCTTCCATCTTCACCACCATCACCTCGATGGCGATGATGGCGTCGTCGACCAGGAGGCCGAGCGCCAGGATGAGCGCACCAAGGGTGATGCGATCGAAGAACCGGCCGGTTTCCAGCATGATGAGGAAGACGACGGCAAGGGTCAGCGGAACGGCCAGAGCGACGACGATCCCGACACGCCAGCCGAGGCTGACAAGGCTGACGAACAGTACGACACCGAGCGCCATGGCGAATTTCAGCATGAACTCGCCGACGGCCTCGTCGATGTTGACGGCCTGGTCGCTGACCTTGGCGAGCGTCATGCCGAGCGGCAGGGTCTTTGCAATGGCGGCGGATCTTTCCTCCAGCGCCTTGCCGAGGTCTAGACCGTTCCAGCCCTGTTGCATCACCGCCGCCAGCATGATGGCGGGCTCGCCGTCATGGCGAATGAGATAGGTGGCGGGATCTTGATAACCGCGCCGCACGTCGGCAAAATCCGAGAGCTTCAAGGTGCGTCCGGCCGCAGCGACCGGCGTGTCTGATATCGCCTGGATACTGTCATAGGCGCCGTCGAAGCGAATGAACACCTGGGGGCCTCGCGTATCGATCGATCCGGCCGGCGTCACGGTGTTTTGCCGCTGCAAGGCGGCCGCGATGTCCTGTGCCGAAATGCCGAGGGTGGCGAGCTTGGCATAGGAGAACTCGACGAAGATCTGTTCGGGCCGCTCTCCGAGAATGTTGATCTTCTTGACTCCAGGCACATGCAGGAGATCCTGGCGGATCACCTCGGCCTGGCGCACGAGCTCGCGCATCGGCATGCCCTTGGCCTTCAGCGCATAAAGCCCGAAGCTGACATCGGAATACTCGTCGTTGACAAAGGGACCGAGCACGCCCCTCGGCAGGTTGCGGGCCTCGTCTCCGAGCTTCTTTCGCGCCTGATAGAATTCCTCCTCGACTTCAGTGGCCGGCGTACTGTCCTTCAAGGTGACGGTCAAAAAGGCGTAGCCGGGCCGCGTTGTCGTCTCGACACGATCGTACCAGGTGAGTTCCTGGAGGCGCTTTTCGAGCGGCTCGGCGACCAGATCCTGCATTTCGCGCGCTGTCGCGCCCGGCCACACGGCTGTCACGGTCAGGGTCTTGATGGTGAAGGAGGGGTCTTCGGCGCGCCCGAGCTTGACGAAGGCATAGGCGCCGGCGGCGGCGAGCAGTACGATGAAGAACAGCGTGACGGCCCGCTCGCGAACGGCGAGCGCAGATAGATTGAAATTCATCAGTTTGCCGCCTCTGCCTGTTCCACCTTGGTGCGCACGCTGGCGCCGTCCTGCAGCAGATGGGCGCCGAGAGCGACGACCGGCTCGCCTGCATTGACGCTGGAAACCACCGCGATCTCCTCACCCATCTGTTCGATTTTCACCTGCCGGAAGTGGACGGTCGACGATGTCTGATCGAAGACCCAGACGCCGGTGCGACTGCCATCGTCCAATAAGGCGCCGACCGGCACCGCGGCATGCGATTGGCCGCTGCTGCTGGCGATCCTGATCGTCACTGTCGCACCCAGCGGCGCCGACGCTGCGGCGCCGTCCAGAACCCAGCGCGCCTCATAGGTGCGGGTTTGCGGATCGGCTGCGTCGGAGATCTGCCGAAGCCGCGCCTTGTCCTGCCGGCTTTCGCTCCCGTAGACACTGGCATCGGCGATGTCGCCGATCTCAGGCCTGAGGAATTCCGGAAGCCAGACCAGCGCTTCACGCGGACCGGCCTGTGCGAGCCGGACCACGGTTTGTCCCGCCGTCACGACCTGTCCCGGCTCGCCCAGCGTTTCGACGACCGTTCCATCAGTATCGGCAACCAGGACGGAATAGGCGGTCTCGTTTTCCGCGACCTTGGCGTCCGCTTCGGCCGCGGCAAGCTGCGCGGTGGCGGTGTCGAGCGCTGCCTTTGCCTGCTCGTAGCGCTGCGGCGTCGCGGCCAATCCGTTTTTCACCAAAGCGGCATAACGTCTCTCGTCTGCCTGCGCTTGCGTCAGAACGGCCTCGGCTGCAGTGACAGCGTTTCGTTTCGCCGTCTGTGCGAGACGCAGATCGGTCTCGTCGATGCGCATCAGGGGCTGACCGGCCTTGACCTGCACGCCGACGTCCACATAACGCTGGACGATCTTGCCCGGTACCCGAAAACCAAGATTGCTCTGCACCCGCGCGGCGATGGTGCCGGTGAAGCTGCGCTCGGCTGTCTCCGGCGTCGTTGCTTCCACCAGTTTGACGAATGGCGGTGCGGTGCGGGGATCGGCGGCTTGCGCGCTTCCTTGCGAGGACACCCCGACAAAGAAATATGCCGTGGCGCCGGCAGCTGCCAGCAGGCCGAACGAGGCGAGGAGGATTTTGCGGTTCATGTCAGTAAGCCTTCTTGACGGGCGCAGCGATTAAATTAGATTGCGATCTAACTCTAAAACTGCTATAGATGTCAAATGAAATCTAATTGGAGATCGCAATGAGAGTCAGTCGCGCTCAGGCCGAGGCCAATCGTGAGACGGTAATCAATGTCGCAAGCCGGCTTTTCCGGGAGCATGGCTTCGACGGCATCGGGCTGAAGGATCTGATGAAAGGAGCCGGCCTGACCCAAGGCGGGTTCTACAAACAGTTCGAATCGAAGGATGATCTCGTGGCGCTGGCGTCCGGGCGGGCGATGGAAAGTGCCGTCCGCAGATGGTCGAGGGTTGCCGCCGGAAGCGCCGAACCGCTTGAAGCGGTTGTCGGCATGTATCTGTCGACCGGGCACCAGGAAGAGAAAGGTGATGGCTGCCCCTTGGCCGCACTCGGCTCCGATGCGGCACGCCAGAGTGAAGAGGTGCGACTTCCGTTCCAAAATGGCATCGAGGCGCATCTTCAGATTCTCGACGAATTGATCCCGGCATCGGACGGCGCGAAACCCTATGACAAAGCCATGGTCGTCCTGTCCCTCATGGTGGGCGCGGTCACCATCTCTCGCATCATGACCGATCAGGGCATGTCGGAGCGACTGCTCGAAACCGCGGCCGATGCCGTCAAGCGTATCGCGGGCGACACAGCGGAGGAATAAGATCCCGGCTCTGCACCGTCATTGCCGAAAACGATCAGCGCAGGCGAATAGCCTCACCGCTCCACCCGCGAATCCACAGGCTCTCATGATCAATAACGCCGCACGCACTCCACGATGGGCCGGCGCAGACTTCAACGGAATGTTGGAGACATTCCTCGGGCCTGCCCACTTCGACGCATCGCCGGTTCATAGCGCGAAAGGCTTTCGTTGGTCGGCGGATGCACGGACACACGGTGCGGTGACGGTTGCCGATCTCGCATGCAATGGAGAGTGGAACCTTTCGGCCACCGCAGAGACGCCGGAATGGCTCACCATTCACGTGCCGCGCGAGGGTTTCTCCGGCATGACGCGACGGCAGATCACGACCACAGCGTCGCCGGGCCAGATCCTGCTTGGCCAAAGCCACGAGGCGGATCACTTCCTCGTGCGGGGAGCGCTGCATCGATCGCAAAAACTCTTTCTCGATTGGGAGCAGATTCGCCGGACCTTCGGGCAGTTGTTCGAAGCCCCGCTTGTCGGATCGCTGGACCTGTCACCCGTCGTAGATGGATCAACTCCCTCAGGACATCTCGTCAAGAACCTCGTCGAGACGATGATCTCCGGCATACTCGGAGACGGCATCTTGCTGCAGTCGCCGATAGCGATGACCAACCTCCCCCAGGCGCTCGCCGAATTGCTGATCAGATCGGTGCCGCATCGCTACTCTCAGCGTCTGGAGCAGGCAGCATTTACACCCGCTCCCCGGCACATTCGCCGGGCTATCGATTTCATGCACGCCAATATTGCCGAGCCGATCACGATCGCGATGATCGCTCAATCCGCCAACGTCTCGGTTCGCGCCTTGGAAACCGGCTTCCGGACTTTCAAAGGGGCGACACCGGGCAGCTACTTGAGAACTCTAAGGTTACGCGCAGCCAGAAAAGACCTGCTGGATCGGTCGAACCTGCAGAGCATCAGGGATATCTGTCTGAAATGGGGATTCGTCCACGCCGGCCGCTTTTCTGTACTGTACGGGTCGGTTTACGGGGAAAGTCCTCGGGAAACCCGCAGGCGAAAATCGGAGCTCGTCCCACCTCGGCAGACGGCAGCCTTTTGACTTTGCAGGGATAGCCCAAGACCTCCGCCGCGTTAATCTGAAACCAGCCGCGCCGAGTGGGAACCTAAAAAGCCCCGCCAACATGGCGAGGCTCTCATAACGCTGATCTGGTCGACAGTTCTTAGAACTTTACGCCGACACCGAACTTGAGCTCGTGCTGGTCGAGGTCGACATCAACGCCCAAAATATCTTTTTTGCCGAAGTCGTTGAAGCGATATTCCCCACGAACGAAGATATTGTCGGTGAAGGCAAAGTCGACGCCAGCGCCGACGGTATAGCCATTGAAGGTTTCCGTTTCCTTGTCGAAACCCGGTACGTCCACATAACCGCGTGTGGCAGTCCAGCCGGCTGCGCCGAAGATGAGCGCCTTGTCGAAAGCGTAACCGACACGACCACGAACAGCGCCGGCCCAATCGGTTCCGATGTCTGCACCCAGCGCTTCCTGTTCATTCCAGTTGTGTTCCAGGTTGCCCTCGATACCGACAACGATGCTGTCGAACTGGAAGTTGTAGCCGGCAAATCCGCCGAAGACGCCGCCGTTGAAATCCTCAGAATCGCTGAAGCCGCCGACGCTGAAATCACCATTGAGCCATGCGGCGCCGCCATCGATGCCGAAATACGGACCCGACCAGGTGAAAACGGGTGCAGCCGCAACAGGCGCAGCCGGGACGTCCTGAACGGCGTCGGCTGCGAACGCAGTGGTAGCGACAAGTGCGAGTAAGGTAGTGGCGATAGTTAACTTCATTTCTGTACCCCATGGCATGACATTGCAACCAGAGGATATAACAGCGGATCCTAAAAAAGCTGTAGCGATAATAACACAGTCGCGGAATTGTACGCGATAGTACAAGTTGCGCATTGCGGGGAGGTGAAGAGCCAGCCGAAGCCCCGCCGGTCACGCCTGCGACAGCGCATTTTATCGTCGCGGGCAGTCAACGCCGTCATCCGGGCGAGGTCGGTAACCAGCCCCGCTTGCCAGCCTTGAAATTGATGCAGGCTTTGGTTAATCCTATGCCAGCACCTGCCCTCACTTCGCGATTACAAAAATATAATCTTTTTAGGTAGTTACTTGAAGTTTCGCCCTCAACCGAGCCGCATCACGTTAGGGAATATCTACGCCGCGTTAACTTTTTGTTAACCATGTCGGCGGTAGACATGGTCAACGATTTCTTCACATAGATGACCAAAGTGCTAACAGACGCTCGCTCTATCCGCATCAAGGGCCGCTCCTTCCTGGCCGTCATGTTGTCTCCGGACCTTCCTTTCGATGATTGGTTGGCGAGGCTCGACGATCTGGCCGCGCGTTCGGCCGGTTTCTTCCTCGGACGCCCGGTCGTGCTCGATCTGACCGATCTGCAAATCGACAAGCCGCAGCTGAAGGAGCTCATCGCCGAACTGGCCAAGCGCAATGTCAGCATCATGGGCATCGAGGGGGCGCGACCTTCCATTCTCGGCTCGGGCATGCCGCCGGCGCTGAAAGGCGGTCGCTCCGCTTCCGACATCGAGGTTCAGGCCAATGAACCTGCCGATTCAGCGGTGAAACCAGCAGTAGCAGCCGAGATCCGTCCGGCAACGACGCAATCGATCGTCATCCGGGAGCCGGTGCGCTCGGGGCAATCGGTGATCTTCCCGGAAGGCGACGTCACCATCGTCGGGTCGGTCGCCTCGGGCGCCGAAGTCATCGCCGGCGGGTCGGTCCATATCTATGGGGCGCTGCGTGGCCGGGCCATGGCGGGGTCCATCGGCAACGCCTCGGCGCGGATCTTCTGCCGCAAGCTCGAGGCCGAACTGGTTGCAATCGACGGCATCTACAAAATGGCGGAAGACATGGCGCCCAATCTTCGCGGGCAGGCTGTTCAGCTCTGGCTCGAAGACGATGCGATCATGGCGGACAAACTGATCTGACCACAGCACCGCGCGTCTCTTCAGACGCGCGAAGGACACGACGTAACACTTTGAATTACTGCGGCACGGCAAAGGAGAGAGACATGGGGAAAGTGATCGTCGTCACGTCAGGCAAGGGCGGGGTCGGAAAGACGACCTCGACCGCCGCATTGGGAGCGGCGCTGGCGCAACGCAATGAAAAGGTCGTCGTCGTCGATTTCGACGTCGGCCTGCGCAATCTCGACCTCGTCATGGGCGCCGAGCGCCGGGTCGTCTACGACCTGATCAATGTCATCCAGGGTGATGCCAAACTCACCCAGGCGCTGATCCGCGACAAGCGGCTGGAGACGCTGTTCCTGCTGCCGGCCTCGCAGACGCGCGACAAGGACAATCTGACGGCCGAGGGCGTCGAACGCGTCATCAACGACCTGAAGCGCTATTTCGACTGGATCATCTGCGACAGCCCTGCCGGGATCGAGCGCGGCGCAACGCTTGCCATGCGCCATGCCGATGTCGCTGTCGTCGTCACCAACCCTGAGGTCTCGTCGGTGCGCGATTCCGATCGCATCATCGGCCTGCTCGATGCCAAGACCGCCAAGGCCGAACGCGGCGAGCGGATGGAAAAGCACCTGCTGCTGACCCGCTACGACGCCAACCGCGCCGAACGCGGCGACATGCTCAAGGTCGACGACGTGCTGGAAATCCTGTCCATCCCGTTGCTCGGCATCGTGCCCGAAAGCATGGATGTCCTGCGGGCATCCAATATCGGTGCGCCGGTCACGCTGGCAGAAAGCCGCAGCCCGGCTGCAATGGCCTATTTCGATGCCGCCCGCCGGCTCGCCGGCGAGTTGGTGCCGATGGCGATCCCTGAGGAAAAGCGCAATATTTTCGGCAAGATCTTCGGACGGAGGGCAGCATGAATATTTTCCGTCTCTTCAACAAGCAGAGAACCGCACCGGCCGCCCGCGAACGCCTGCAGGTGCTTCTTGCCCATGAGCGCTCTTCGGCCGGCTCGGACCTGGTCACGCTGCTGCGTGAGGAAATCCTGGCGGTGATCGCAAAGCATGTCGAGCTTGATCATGACAAGGTGCAGGTGACGATCGATCGCAACGAATACGTCTCGACGCTCGAAATCGATGTCGAAATCCCGTTGAATGCGGCCGTGCAGGCCGCCTGAAAGACAGCGCCGCCTGTTGTGACAACAGGCGGCGCCGGCATTTACGACTTTCGGGCTTTTCGGTTGGCGTAACGCAGGTCGCGTGCAGCCTTCCGGGCGGCTTCATCGGCAATGACGCGAGCGATCCGGTCTTTGTCAGCCGCTTCGCGCGCCTCGGCGTCGGCGCGTGCTGCGGCCTCTGCGGCGGCCTGGCGTTCTGCTTCGGCGGCTTGAGCCTGCGCGCGTTCCTCAAGCTTTACCCGCTCCCGCTCGGCGCGGCGTTCTTCCCTGGCCGCGGCGACGGCCTGACGCTCTGCCTGCTTGGCGAGCCGGGTCGGTTCAGCCTTATCCTTGGCGTCACGATACGCATTGAGGAGAGCAGCCTTGGCTTCGGCAGCGGCGCCGCGACGATCGGAAAGCTCATTGTTTCTGGCGTTTTTCAATTCTGTTACCTGACTGGTTGACTGCGACGTTAGAGCATGAATGCCGAAAACTGTGCGGCTTTCGGATGACCCTATGCTCTATTTCTTCGATTGGGATCCGGATGCTATTATGCCAATCCGGTTCGAAATCATCTAGATCTTGAATCACATTTTCTTTTTTCGCTTCACGGCAGGGCCGTCGGCCGCCATCAAGCGATCCTGCAATTCCTTGGCCTCACGGGCTGCGCGCAATCTCAAGGTCTTTTCCTCGCGGGCGCGCACGGTCTGGTCGATTTCCTCAACCGCGCGGCTGCGCGCCAAGAATTGCGATTGTACGTTTCCGAAGGCGATCTCCGCCCGCTGGCGCGATTTGCTATGTGTATCCGTCATATCAGTCCTGGATTTTCGTGGCAGCGCCGCGCGTCTGCCAAAAAGACACGCAAAGGACGCTGCAACACTTTGAAATGCTGCATAATTCCTTAGATCAATTCCGATTTAAGGAATTATGCAATCGCCGCTCGGCGTGCGCAACAAAAAGGCCAGGCAACTTGCCTGACCTCGCCGGTATCATGCTTTCAACAGTGCCAGTACATCCGTGGTCACAGGAAAGCAGATAACAATTTTAGGCAGTTCGCAGATTGCAAGCGGACATTTTGCCCGACTTGTTATCGCGTTCAAGCTCGTAGCCGATCTTCTGGCCTTCGACGATTTCACGCATTCCGGCGCGCTCGACGGCAGAGATGTGAACGAAGGCGTCAGCGCCGCCGTCATCAGGCTGAATGAAGCCGAAGCCCTTGGTGGAATTGAACCATTTAACTGTGCCAGTGGTCATAACAAACCCTTTCATAGCAATTGAATGACCGCGCGTGCGGGAAGCACGACGGATGATGATCTCGATTTTGAAGAGGGAAGTTCGTCCAGGGCACGTTGCCAGCGCGCGATAACAAAAGTCAAACAAGCAATATCGACAATGCCGATATAAGCATCGAATCTGAATTCGTCAACTTTTAGTTTTTTGGAAATTTTCATTCGTCATAAAGTTGCATCTCGAGATTTTACATATCGCTGTCGCGCATGGCCTCATGCGCTGCGAGTGAGCCGCATTTTCTGCGGCTCGTCATGCGTCGTGCTCAACGGCCGCCTTCGACCTTGCGGTGGCGCTGGTTGATGCCGCCCTTGCCGTAGGGATAGTCGAAAGGCCGAGGGGCGCTGACCTCATTCAGTCTCGCCATGTCGTCGCCTGTGAGCTTGAGCTTCATGGCGCCGAGATTGTCGGCCAGTTGCTCCGGCGTGCGGGCGCCGAGGATGACCGAGGTGATCGCCGGCTGCGCCGCCGTCCAGGCGAGCGCCACCTGCGCCATGCTGACGCCGTGCGCCTTGGCGATTTCCTCGACAACCGCGATGATCGCCCAGGTTCGTTCCATCGCATTGCGCGGCGCATAGGATTCGCCGCCGCGGTTGGGATTTTCGCCCAGGCGGGTGGCGCCGGTCGGCATCTCGTCGCGCTTGTATTTGCCGGTCAGCCAGCCACCGCCGAGCGGCGACCACGGCAACAGGCCCATGCCGGCATCCTGGCAGGCGGCGACGATTTCAAGCTCGATGTCGCGCACCAGCAGGTTATATTGCGGCTGCAGCGTCACCGGGCGCGTATAACCGCGCGCCTTGGCGATCTCCGAGGCCTTGGCGATATGCCAGCCGACATAGTTGGAGAAGCCGTAATAGCCGATCTTGCCTGAGGAAACCGCGTCGTCGAGGAAGCGCAGCGTTTCCTCGATCGGCGTCAGCGCGTCCCAGGCATGCATCTGGTAGAGGTCGATCTGATCAAGGCCGAGGCGGCTGAGAGAATCGTCGAGCGCCTGGCCGAGATGCCGGCGCGACAGGCCGATATCGTTCGGTCCGTTGCCCATCGGAAAGCGGCCCTTGGTGGCGACGATCGCCTGGCGGGCTTCGGTCGGGCGGGCCTTCAGCCAGCGTCCGATGATCTCTTCCGACTTGCCGGCGCTGTAGACATCGGCGGTATCGATGAAATTGCCGCCCCAGGCGAAATAATCGTCGAGCAGCTTGTGCGAGGCCGCTTCGTCGGCCTCCGCGCCGAAGGTCATGGTGCCCAGGCAATAGGCGGTGACGACGGTCCCGCTGGGACCGAGCTTGCGATAATCCATTTCTTCCTCCTGATGCAGAGGCCCGCAGCCGACGCGCAAAATCGCCGGGATAGAAGCCGGGGCTTCCGCAATCTAATGACAATATCGAGCTTGAGGCGGCCGCTTGCCGCCGGATGACGTCTGGCGCCCTGGCTCATCTGGCGCAGGGGCTGGAGCAACATACCCAATCCCGCCCGTGCCACAAGTGGGAAAAAATATTCCCGCGGGCCAGCGCGGCCGGCGACTTACGCTTTTCTCGACAGCGATCCGGCAATCAGATCGGCTGCGGCGACGCCGGTCTCGTAGGCGCCGTGCGCCGTCGAATAACGCGCGCGCGAACAGGCTTCGCCGGCAAAGAAGATCCGTCCGTCATGCGGTGCGGCGAGGACCCCGCGCAGATCGGAGGCGCCGGGTTCGGCATAGGAATAGGAGCCGCCGATATGGGGTGCAGCGGCCCAGGCCGAGATCGCGGCCACCGACAAATGCTTGCGGACATCGGCGCCGAATTGTGCCGCCAGCTCATCTCCAGCGAAGGCAAAGGCGGCCTCTTTCCCCTCCCGCTCCAGATCATGCGCGAGGTCGCCGGCAAAATAGGCTTCGACGACAGGAGCGCCGAGCGGCCGGAGCTGATAGGTGCCGGTGGCAGCACGGCTGACGGAGCCGAGCATATGGGTATCGGCCGGCAGCGCCTCCGGATGGGCGAGCCTGAGGAAGAGCTTGTCGGCAAGCCCGAGCGGCAGGCGCGCCGCCGCCTCGATCTTCTCGGGCAAGGGAGGGTCGAAGACGATCCTGCCGGCGGCAAGCACATTGGTGGAAACGGTCACCAGCACCGCACGGGCGCTGAGCCCACCCCGGTTCGTCTCGATGCCGACACCGCCGGCAGGGCGGTGGTTTATGCGCGTGACCTCGACGCCGAGCCTTGCCGGAACCGGCCTGCCGTAAAGCGAGATCAATGTTCCATAGCCCTCGCGCACCCGCCAATCGGGGCCGGGGCCGGGGTCGTATCTGGTGTAGTCGACGACCGACGAGCGTTCCAGCTCGGCGCCGGTGATATACGTGCCGATCGCCCGGATCTGGCCGTTCCAGGAATTGCCGGGTTCGAGCATCGCGGCCAGATTTGTGTCATCGCCCTCATGACTGTCGAGCCGTTCAAAATAGGCGCCGATCGCATGTTGCGCGGCCTGGGTCTCCGCATCGTCGCGCTGCAGCCGCCGGCCGCCGTTCCAGGGCGCCGGTGTGCGGTCGACCGTCAATCCGACCGCATCGGCAAGCCCCGTCCAGGCATTGGTCCGCGCCCCGTGCAGCCAGCCGCAGCCGAGATCGAGCGCGATATCGGATGCTCCCGGCAGCCCGACCGACGAGGCGCGGCCGCCGAGACGATCGGCGGCTTCCAGAAGCAGGATCGAAAGATCCGGGCGGATCGCCTGCAGGTGCCGGGCGGCGGCAATGCCGGCGGCGCCGGCGCCGATGATGACGACATCCTGTTCGACACCCTTACCGTTGTCACCGGGCATGGCTTTTCCTTTGGCTGCGCGCGCTCAGCTAATCTTTCATGTCCACGAAAGGCAAGGGCTGGGGATAGCGCCGCGCGCGATGGATTAAACCGCGTCTCCGTGACATACAGGTCCGATGAGCGTGCAGAGAGATTCGCAACTCGACATGTTTGCCAGGGCATCGCCGGCAGTCGCCAAGGCGCGCGCTCCCTCGCGCCGGCCGTTGTCGCAGCCGGCCGGCCATTCCGATGAAGATATGGCGCGCACGCTTGAAGAGAGCGGCAATTACCGCATCCTGCGGAAACTGACCGCCCGGCCGATCGCAACGGTCAGACGGCCGGAATTTCTGCGGCTCGGCGTCATTCTCGATACGGAGACGACCGGTCTCAATCACCGCAGCGACGAAATCATCGAAATCGGCGCCGTCGGCTTCACATTCGACGATGACGGCGGGATCGGCGATATTGTCGGCATCTATGGCGGCCTGCAACAGCCGTCGCGGCCGATACCGCCGGAGGTTACCCGGCTGACCGGCATCACCGATTCGATGGTCGAAGGCCAGGTCATCGACAGCAGATCGTTGAGCGCGCTGATCGAGCCGGCGGATCTGATCATCGCCCACAATGCCGGTTTCGACCGGCCGTTCTGCGAAGCTTTCTCCAGGATTTTCGCCGGCAAGGCCTGGGCGTGCTCGGTTTCGGAGATCGACTGGAGCGCCCGCGGTTTCGAAGGCACCAAGCTCGGCTATCTCGTCGGCCAGGCCGGGTATTTCCATGACGGCCACCGCGCCGTGGATGACTGCCACGCGCTGCTGGAAATTCTCGATCGAGAACAAGGCGACGGTGAAAGCCCGTTTGCCGAGCTTTACCGCGCCAGCCAGCGCTCGCGGATTCGCATTTTTGCCGAACACAGCCCGTTCGAGATGAAGGACCATCTGAAGGCGAGGGGGTATCGCTGGTCGGATGGCAGCGACGGCCGGCTGAAGTCCTGGTGGATCGAAGTCGGCGAAGACGATCTTGACGACGAGCTTTCCTATCTGCGCTCGGACATCTACCGGTGGAAAGAGGCAGAGCCGCCGATCGTGCGGCTGACGGCCTTCGATCGCTTCAAACTCTGACCGCGAAGCGGCTCGGATCCAGATCGAAAATACGCCCCGAATATGCCGACCCATGCAAACGTCGCATAGGTGCAGTGATGCATTGGCGCTGCAACTATCGAAGGGCTCGTATTATATACCTCTCATCGAAGCGAACGAAGCGCCAAGGACTGGCAGCTAGGCTTCGAAAGCCCACGGAAAGGGGATCATCATGAACGTAGCACGCTCTTTTAACAACTGGCGCAAGTACCGTCAGACGGTCGCTGAACTGGGCCGTATGTCCACGCGCGAACTGGACGACCTCGGCATCGGCCGCGGCGACATCCGCAACGTCGCTCGCGCTGCCATCGCCCGCTAACGGCCTGTAGACTAAGCATTTACTAAGAGTTTGGCCGGCGCCTGCTTTCTCCAGAAGCGGGCGCTTTGCTTTTGTGCTTCAGGTAGGCCGGGACCACCTGATCAAGCCGCCCGCTTTTCGCATAACGCATAGCTGCCCTGCAAAGAAATGCCTACCAACTGAGCAGGAAATAAGTATGATTATTTCTATCGAAGCGATGCACCTCCTCCCGCATCGCTTCGATATGCAGGCGCCCCATCCTCCTCCCAGGGTCGTCTGCGGGAACGGCAGCACTCCTCCTCCCAGCTGTCGTTCGGTTTTTTTCGAAAGCCTGCCGCACCTCCTCCCGCGGCAGGCTTTTTCGTTTTTGGTCGATCGCCTCGAAAACCACGGCGCGCCATCCATCGCCGGGCGATGTTGGACTTCTCCTGCTTATCCCTGATTTTACTGATGTTTCCTGGGATCGTCGCCGGTTGCGGCCGTGAGCTGCAGAAACATATTGACTCCGAATTTGTCGTACAACTATGTAACCATTCGGTTCACTGCCGAGCGAAACGGATCGACGAACGGATCCGGCTTCGCTCGAGCAACGACGCTTGACGACAACGAAACTGAAGGAATTTTGACATGCAGATCGACGTGAGGCACGCCTCCCATCCCGAGGCCGTGCGCAATTACGACACCGAGACGCTGCGGCGTCACTTTCTGGTGGAAACCGTCTTTGCGGGCGGCGAGATCCGGCTGACTTATTCCCATTACGACCGCATGGTCATCGGCGGCGCGACGCCGCTCGCCGACGGGCTGCCGCTGACGGCGCCGACGGCGATCGGCCAGGAAACTTTCCTTGCCGAGCGTGAACTCGGCGCGCTGAACATCGGCGGCGCCGGGCGCATCAGCGTCGACGGCACGAGCTACGATCTCGCCAAATATGATTGCCTCTATGTCGGCAAGGGCGCCAAGGACCTCCGGTTCGAAAGTGCGGATGCCGCCAATCCGGCCAAGTTCTATCTGGTCTCGACGCCGGCGCATCAGACGCATCCGACGGTGTTGCTCACCCGCGAAAAGGCCCGCCACCTGACGCCGGGTGAAGCCGCGACGGCCAACAAGCGGTCGATCTACCAGTTCATCCATCCTGAGGTTTGCCAGTCCTGCCAGCTGACCCTCGGCTTCACCATGATCGAAGCCGGCAGCGTCTGGAACACCATGCCGGCCCATACGCATGACCGCCGCATGGAAGCCTATCTCTATTTCGATCTCGAAGCCGAGCAGCGCGTCTTCCACTTCATGGGCGAGCCGCAGCAGACCCGGCATATGCTGGTCGCCAACGAACAGGCGGTCATCTCGCCGCCCTGGTCGATCCATTCCGGCGCCGGCACCAAGAATTACAGCTTCATCTGGGCGATGGCCGGCGACAATAAAAGCTTCACCGACATGGATCACATCGCCATTGCGGATCTGAGGTGAGCGCCGTGGCCAATCCCTTCGACCTCACAGGCAGGACTGCCGTCGTCACCGGCGCCAATACCGGCATCGGCCAGGCCATCGCGGCAGCGCTGGCCGAGGCCGGCGCCTCGATCGTCGCCGTCGGCCGGTCCTCGATGGATGAAACCGAGGCGCTGGTGAAACAGGCGGGAAGCCGCTTCCATGTCGTCAAGGCCGATCTCGGCACCATCGAACCGGTCAAGGGGATCGTCGCCGAGGCCATCCAGACCTTCGGCGGCCTCGACATTCTCGTCAACAATGCCGGCATCATCCGCCGCGCCGATGCGCTCGATTTCACCGAGGAAGACTGGGACGCGGTGATCGACGTCAACCTGAAGACGGCCTTCTTCCTGTCGCAGGCGGCCGGCCGCCACATGGTCGACAAGGGCAGGGGCAAGATCATCAACATCGCCTCGCTGCTCTCCTTCCAGGGCGGCATCCGCATTCCCTCCTATACCGCCTCGAAAAGCGGCCTTGCCGGACTGACTAAGCTGCTGGCCTGCGAATGGGCCGGCAAGGGCGTCAACGTCAACGCCATTGCGCCGGGTTATTTCGTCACCAACAACACCACGGCGCTGCGCGAGGATGCCGACCGCAACGCCGCCATTCTTTCCCGCATTCCGGCCGGGCGCTGGGGAACACCCGCCGAGCTCGGCGGCGCCGCCGTCTTCCTGGCATCGTCGGCCTCCGACTACGTGCACGGAACGGTTCTGCCCGTCGATGGCGGCTGGCTGGCGCGGTGATCCGCATCATCAGGAGCGGCGGTGACCGACGTCGTTTTGCCTTTCCCGCCGGCATGCGTTAGCAAAAGGAAATGAGGCTGGCGCGGCCGCATCAGGGGCAGGATCGATACGAGATGACGGAAAGAGGCAACGCGGTCACCACCACTCGGCAGCTGCCGAACCTGCGCAGCGGCCTTGCCGATATGCTGATGGCGCAGATCGAATCCGGTGATCTGAAACCCGGCCAGCGCCTGCCGACCGAACAAGCAATCATGAGGACGACCGGCGTCAGCCGGACGATCGTTCGCGAAGCGCTCGCCACGCTCCGCGCCAAGGGCCTGATCACCACGCGGCAGGGCCTCGGGGCTTTCGTCTCGAACGATCCGACGCCCAGATCCTTCTCGATCATTCCCAACGACCTGCAGTCGATCGACGAGGTTCTGCGCGTGCTGGAGCTGCGCATGGGGGTCGAATACGAAGCCGCCGGTCTTGCCGCGCTGCGGCGCACGCCCGAAGATCTCGGCCGCATGCAGGCTCGGCTCGATGCGCTCGACAAGGCGCTCGAGGAGGGCGGATATGGCGCGCAGGAGGATTACGCCTTCCACCGGTCGATCCTGGTCGCGACGCAGAATTCCTATTATGGCCGCCTCTTCGATACGTTCGGCGACATCATGGTGCCGCGGCAATGGGCGCGCCTGGACAAGATGACGGCGGTCGAGCGCAAGCGCCATGCGGCGCGCATGCGCCGGGAGCACCACGCCATATTCACGGCGATCCGCGACGGCGAGGAGGCTGCCGCCCGTCGCGCCATCCGAACGCACCTGTCGAAGAGTGCCGCCCGCTTCGAAGAACTGCGCGACGCCAGCACTTCCTCTTGAAGTGTTAGGCCTTTGGCTTCGCTTTCATCAGCCGCCGCCAGGCTGCGTGATCCGTCTGCAGCTCGACGGAGGCGTGAGCCTCGGGCAGCAGCGGTTTGCGTCTGCGCCGGCCGAAGCGCCGTTTGAAGCCGAGGATATTTTCGACAACGCTCCTCGTGTAGAGCCCGGGGCCGCTGGAATAGATGCGCCAGCCGCCATCGACAGCGACCTTTCCGGCCTTGACGCCCTCCCATTCGGCCTCCGCCTGATAGCGGTCATGGAAAGCCGCATCGCTGCTGCTGAAATAAGTATTGCGCTGGCGCAGCGAAGCCTGCGGCAGCGCCGCGGTAACGGCGATCGGATTCGCAACGGCAATTGCCTTCCAGAGTTCGTCCGCTGCAGCGCCCAGAGCGAGGGTTTCGCAATAGCGCAGATGCGCATGCACATACATCAGCCCGATCTCGCGGCCGAAAAAGGAGGAGGATTCGGCGCGGCGAAACAGCGTCTCGGGTCCGCCGGCATAGGTCGCGGGCCTTTCCATCAGCCGCACGCCGTCGGGGAAGAGCAGATGCTCCTCGATCAGCGTCATATGATCCTGCCTCTGCGCCGGCGTGAACAGCCCGCCGAGCATCGCCTGCGTCATCGAGATCAGCGAGTAGGAGAGGCCGGTGCGCTTATCGCTCGGGTGCAGCAGCAATTCGACGCCGTCATGGGCGGGATCGAAGATACCGTAGCCGGCCACGATACCGTCCCGCACGAGATGGCGGTTGAAATCCCGGCGCATCGCGGTTGCGGTCTTCCTCAACGCTTTAGCGTCATCGCCACGGCCGAGGCGGCGCAGGATCGCCGAATAACGGACGATCTGCTCGTAGAGTAGGGCGACGGTCCAGCTGCTGACCATCCAATCGCGCAGATGCGGATCGGCCGGCTGCAGGGAATCGTTCCAGTCTCCCTCGCCATAGCGGATCAGATGCGTTCCCGGAATGAACTGGCCGCGGACGGTATCGAGCAGTTTCTCGACATGGATCGCGATGGTGTCGGTCTCCGCCGCCTTCTGCATGGTCTTTTCGTCACGCCAGGAGACTTTCTCGTCGAGAACGGCGAGATCGCCCGTCGCTTCGATATAGTCGCAGAGCGCTTTCAGCGGCCAGACGACGATATCGCCATGACTGTCGCCTGCCCTGATGTTGGCATAAGGCTCCAGCATGAACCATTGCGGCCAGTCGCCTTTCTCAAGATATTGCTCGCTGAAGACGGTTTTCACCACTTCTTTGGCTTCACGGTCATGCTCGTAGGCAAGCAGGAACTCGATCGGGCCCTGGCAGGCGTCGCGCGTGCCCCAGGCCGCACCGGTATATTGCTCGAGGCCGTGCGGCACGCTCAGATGCACGATGGCGTCGTGCGCGAGCCAGGGCAGCAGCGTCGCCTGCGCGGCAAGATCCGATGAAGGGCTGTCGATCGTCAGGCCGCGCACGGTGTTGCGCCAGAATTTGGAAGCCGGCGCCAGCATCGCTTCATCGGTGACGCCGGCCTGATACCGCTCTGCCAGCCGGTCGGCGTCTTCAGCATCGGTCATCGAGCCGACGACGGCGAATGAGAGCGCCTGTGTCGGCTGCGAGCGCAGCGCGACGAAGGCGCCGTTGCGTGGCATCCCATCGATATAAAGCAGTTCGTCGCCGCCGATCTCCTCGATGGCATCGGGCGTCGAACTTACCAGCCAATAACCGGCAGCGGGATAACGCTCCCCCCAGAGCCAGGTCTGATCCGGCCGGAAATGGATACGCTTGCGCGCCGTATCGAATTCGATCCGGCCGCCCGCGTCATATTCACGTTCGCCGAGCACCACATGGCCGAAGACCAGGAAGCGGCACGGCTTGCCCTCGACCGAGACCGCCCACTGCATTGCCGCATCCTCGCCGGAGGCGACCGCCGTTACAATGATCGTGCGGCCGGCGCACTGATAGATCCAGCGGCAGTCGCTGAGCCCCATTTCGAAAGCCGACGGCACCGCCAGCAGCTGCCAGCCAGCGCCGACATCCGCCATGATGCGCAGCCCGCTGGTGCGCGTCAGATTGTAGGGATCGCGGGAGACGGAGAAGAGCTTGTGAAAGGAGGTATTGCCGATCGTCAGCTGCGCGCCGAAGATGCCCTGCATCCAGCAGGTCGTGGCAAGGGTGGAATCGTCGAGCAGCATATTCTCACCACTTCTGACGATCGCACCGTGGCGGCGCGCCACCAACAGCTCCTTGTCGCGCAGCACGACGTGACGGTTCAGCGCGCCATCCGGTACGAAGAACGACAGCAGCTTTCCGCCGGCGCGCTCTTCCAGGCTCCGCTCGGGATAAAGGCGGCCGATCGCCTTTTTGTCGAGCGGCTCGACCTCCAGCAGAGACGCGTCCTGCAGCAGGCTGCGGACCGGCACCGTCTCCTCGAGATCGCCGATCACCCTCTCTGCCGCCGCAAGCCCGTCGAGCCGAAGAAGATCGGCATCGCTCGACGCCTCGGGATGATCGGCGGCAAAGAGCGCGAAGAAGGTCGCAGTCGCGCCGCTTGCCGAAATGGAGAGCGATTTCGACTGGATGGCCGGACATGCCGTCTCCTGCTGCCGCCGCTTGCTCGGCAGGCTGGTGCCGAAGGGGCCGACCAAGAGGTCGCCGAGGCGGTATTTCGCCTGCACCAGCTGGATCGCATCCGTGGCATAGGCAGCCGCGCCGTCGAGGCAGCCCTGCATGAGCCAGGGATTGCGGCCACCACCCTGTTTGAGATTTTGCCGGTTCATCACCACGGGACCAAACGTCTGATGATCGGCGATATGGTGATCGACATATTGGGAGGCATAGGCTTCGCTGTTCATCAGGAAGCCGCGATCGCCGAGGCCGACATCCTGGATCAGCACCAGATCCGCCGGCAGCGTTTTCTCCTTCAGGTGCCGGAGGGCGACACGCCAGACCCATGCCGTTTCGGTGGGATGCAGCTCGAGCCGGACGTTATAGCCGATATCGCCGGTTTTTCCGCTCCACGAAAAGCGCGTCGCATCATGTCCGAAGCTGCCATTGGCGCGCGGCCCGACGATTTCGACGACCTCCGGCCGAGCGCCGCCGATGCGCAGATAAAGCCGCCCGATGCCGCCGATGAGCGGCGAGCCCTGGATCTGGTTGATCTGCACCGCTCCCTTGTCGTCGGCATATTCGATGGCAAACAGCGTCCCGTTCGGCAGCGCCGATATCGACAGGCCGGAACCGTTGCTGATCGCAAGGAGGCCAAACTCGTCGCGGCGGGGCATTTGAAAACTGCGGGCAGTGTCCGGGGCCATTGAAATCTCGTCGATTGGCGTCAGAGGAGAATCGAAGGATGACGCAAAATGCTTGAGAGAAATCTTACCCGCGGGCGGCAAGACCGGCAACGGGTCACTTCACCTCGGCGCCAGCCGCCGGGCGAAAGGCACGCAGACGAGCGAGCAGCCGGTCAGGACGGCGACGACCATCCAGGCTTCGTTGATCGCCTGAACGCTGGCCGCGGTCGTGCCTTCCTGTGCCTCTTGCGGCGAGAAAGGCATTAGACAATTCCGCTAGCCCAGTGGCGCGTCGCTCTCACCAACTGCCGACAAGCGGATTGCCGATAAGAGGAACGCTTCTGGTCTTGCCTGACTGATTGCCCACGGAGATAGCGGCAGCCATATTTTTGGGAGTCTTTCGAAACCACGTTGCTGCAACAGTTGCCAGATCACCGATCATCGCAAGTTTGTGCCAATCCTGAAAGCGGGCGGCGGTCGCGGCAGGTTCGGACAAATAGAAGAAGTCTCCGGAGTGGTTCAAATCATTGATGCTGGGCGCCATGGATGACAAGGGCCGCTGAAACATCTTTGACGGGACCTGGAGACCTGCCGCCGTCTCTGAGAACGCAGGGGCCATGAAATCAATGGCCCAACCGTCTGCTTCGACCCAGCAATGGAAATTCTCACCGGCTCCTGTGACGTAACCATCCTCACGGTGGTCGGCAAACAGGATCATTGTCCCATCCAGATTATATGCCGCAAGGCCGCCTTTGGGCGTCGCTTTCACCTTATAGTGCTGTTCGAGAATGAACGAGCCGAATGTAGCGAAGTACATACAGGCGTGCGCGGGATTTCCGTTCTCATTCAAGATCAAGCTATTGATAACTCGATAAATCCGGTGATAGTCGGTTTGCTTGATCAGCATTTCTGTTTACCTGTTTTCATTCAACTGGTTGCTTGTCGACGACATAGCCCCACATTTCCACAGCTAGTAGCACAACGCGTGAGTATGCGAAGCCGAGAATGTCGCCCTCATGAAACGCATAAAGGGGCTGCGCCCCTTGTGCCGGCGAAATTGGATTGCAGTCTTACATCCCCTTGAGCGGTGCAATCTCGGCCGAATCCACGGGCGTTCCCAATGAGACGTTTTTTGCTTGGCGAATTGGCTCAACTCCAGATAAGAGCCCTCATTTTGAGAGGGCAACATGCGGAAATTATTATTGATTCTATTCAGCTCGGTCATCGTCGCGGGACCGGCACACGCTCAAGCGAGGGTTCAGGCCACCCACAGCAATCGCCTGATTGAGAGCTACCGCGCGTATATCGGCAAGGCTGATCTTTACAACTCGAATGGGGCTAGACTTACCCAGCCGTGGCAGATCATCCGACAAGACAGGGCGAATTTCCATCAGTACCGTGTGCGCGATCCTGACGATCAATCAGACTCGTTCTTTACCGATCCGGCAAATCGCCAAGCTATGGAGCAGATGCTTCGGAACGGAACGATGACGCGAGAGGCCGCCGATATGATCGTGCGTGGCAGCGTATGGATTGACGTCGATATCTACGGTGGCCAAGGAACCGGTCGATGGATCGACGTTACTGTATCTGATTGATATTTCCCGCAACGGGCAGCCGCGTCGACGTATGACTGGCGAGCAACCTGCGACCGCAGCCGATCCGATTACCGCTGGACGATCACTCGGGTCCCCGGCTGGACCATATCGTAAAGTTCCTCGACGTCCTCGCGGTACATCCGAAAGCAACCGCTCGAAGCATTGGTTCCGATGGAGGCGGGGTCGTTGGTGCCGTGGATGCGGAGCAGCCCGTCGGCCAGGTAAATTGCGCGGGTTCCAAGCGGATTGGCAGGGCCAGCCTTCACGACCGCGGGAAGCCTTGGGTTCTTCTGCCGCATGCTCGCCGTCGGCCGCCATTCGGGATGCATTCGCTTGGATACGACCCGGGTTGATCCGTACCATTGCTTGCCTTCGCGGCCGACGGCGATTGGGTAGGCGAACTGTTCACCCGATGACGTCATGTAAATAAGGGTGTGCTCACGCGTGGCGATCACGATGGTTCCCCTTGCACTTCGTGTCGAGGGTTCTCTGCGATCATACAGAGGTTCCTGATCGCGAGGGGCGGGGTCGTAATACGGCGGAGGTGGATACGGGCTATACGGGTCATCATAGTCGTAGCCGCCGTATTCGTCGTATCCATCATACGGTTCATAAACTTGGGCATGGGCTTGAACCACCGTCAGCAAAACGGCCACAGCAAGAAGAGCCAGCAATCTCATTTTTCGCCATCCGCTTGTATCTCAAGCATGAATGGATCGAATTCTGTGGCGGCACTATGACCATTGCCCATTTGGGGTGACCTGCCACTGTCAGCGACGGTCTTCACCCCGGCGCCGGCCGTCTGGCGAAGGGCACGCAGACGAGGGCGCAGCCGGTGAGGACGGCGACGACCATCCAGGCTTCGTTGATCGCCTGAACGCTGGCTGCGGTCTGGACCAGCGGATCGAGCAGCGCCGTGGTCTCCGCATCGAAGCTGCCGCTATGGCCCGATATGGCCGGAAGGGGTGCGCCGACGAATGCCGCGGCGTCGACGTCACCGGCCTGAAGGCGCGCCCACAGGCTTTGGCCCAGCGGCTCCGAGCGGGTGTAGATGATCGTGTCGATCAGGGCGATGCCGATCGCCCCGCCGAGATTGCGCATCAGATTGAAGAGCCCGCTGGCATCGGGAATGCGATCGGCCGGGAGCGTGCCGAGCGCCAGCCGCGTCGGCGGCAGCAGGCAGAACATGATGGCGACGCCGCGCACGATCTGCGGCCAGAACATCGCATCGTAATCCGAACGGGGATCCTGAAAGGCGCTCATGCCGACGCCGATCGCAAACAGCGCGAAACCGGCGGTCGACAGCAGCCGCGCATCCATGCGCTTCTCCAGCGCGACCGCAACCGGCGCCGTGACCAGCTGGGCGATGCCGGTGACCAGCATCGTCACGCCGATTTCGAGCGCATCGTGGCCCCTGACGAAAGCGAGAAACACGGGCATCAGGTAGACCGAGCCGAACAGGCCGATGCCCAGCACGAAGCTTAAGGTCGAGCCGACGAGAAAGTTTCGATCGGCGAAATTGCCGAGATCGACGATCGGCCGGCGCCGGCGTAGCGTCCGCGCCGTGAACGCGCCGCCCGATACGAGGCAGACGACCAGCAGGCTCAGCACATAGGCCGAAGTCCAGCCGCTGGTCGGCGCCTCTTTCAGGCTGAGTTCCAGGCTCGTCAAGGCGGCGGCCATCAGCAGCAGCGACAGGCCGTCGAGATGCCGGAGTTCGGACGGATCGGCCGCCTGCCGTGGCAGGAAGCGGGCGGCCAGGATGGCCGAGGCAATGCCCGGAAGGATGTTGATCAGGAACAGCCAGTGCCAGGAATAGGTTTCGGTCAGCCATCCGCCGACGATCGGTCCGACGGTGGGCGCCAGCACCGCCAGCACGCCGGCGATCGTCGTCGCCAGCGCCTGCCGCTCGTTCGGGAACAGGATGAACACGGCCGAAAACACCGAAGGGATCAAGGTTCCGCCGGAAAAGCCCTGCAGCACCCGCCAGGCCACCAGTTCGCCGAAGCTGCCGCTCAGCGCGCAGCCGGCCGAGGCTGCGACGAACAGGCTGATGGCGGTCACGAACAGCCATCGCATCGAAAGCAGCCGCGTCAGCAGGCCGGTCAGCGGGATCGCCACCACTTCGGCGATCAGATAGGCCGTCTGTATCCAGCTCATCTGGTCGGGATCGATACCCAGCGCCGACTGGATGGTCGGCAGCGATGTCGCCACTACCTGAACGTCGAGGATCGCCATGAACATGCCGACGCACATGGCGAGGAAACCGAGCCAGACGATGGCGGGCGGTCGGTCGGGACGAGCAGGTTCAGGTCGTTTCAGCATACGATGATCCCGCGCACGGGCATTTTCCGGCCCGGTAACAATACCGACCATGTTAGCGATCGACATGTCAACCGGCATATCAGGGCAAAAGGGTCACCAAATAGAATCGAGCCCGACCGGGAAGGCCAGGCTCGATGTTCGATCTGTGAATGGGGTCCGGGCGCTTTATACGCCCGGGACGCTTTGCATCGGCGTTTGCGATTAGCCGCGGAAGAGCGACAGGATGTTCTGCGACGAGGAGTTGGCGATCGACAGCGACTGGATCGCGAGCTGCTGTTGCGTCTGCAGGGCGGAGAGCTTGCTCGATTCCTCCTCCATGTCGGCATCGACCAGCCGACCGACGCCCGAGTCGATCGAATCCGACAGCGCTCCGACGAAGTCTTCCTGCAGATCGATGCGTGTCGAGATCGAACCCAGTTGCGCACCTGCCGAGGTCATCGCCGACAGCGCGGATTCGATGGTCGAGAGCGCCGACTGGATCTGACCGGTGGTAAAATCGGTAATGTCGAGCGAGTAGACGGAATCGCCGTTTGCATCGGCCGTTCCGAGGATGCCCGTGGAGGTTTCGATCGACCCGCCGCTCATGCCGAACAGCACGTTGCCGGCGGAGCTGGTATCCAGAACGTAGTCCGTCATCTTGACGGAAACGGCGCCGGAGCCGTCGCGAACGAAGGAGGATACGACATTTTTCGTGCCGTCGGCGCCGGCGACCCAGTTTTCGCCCGAGAACGATGCCGACTGGGCAATGCTCATCAGCTGCTCCTGCAGCTGGCTGATTTCTTCCTGGACCTTCGACTTGTCGACACCGTCTTCGGTCGCGGCCACCAGCTTGGCTTTGATCTCGTCGACGACGTCGATCGCGCTGTCCATCGCCGTATAGGCGGTATCGACCTTTGCGGCGCCGAGGCCGAGTGCATCGGAGACGGCCGACAGCGCCTTGTTGTCGGAGCGCATCGTCGTGGCGATCGACCAGTAAGCGGCATTGTCGGATGCGCTGTCGACCCGATAGCCGGTGGAGACGCTGTTCTGTGTCGTTTCGAGACTGGAATTGATGCTGCGCAGCGTCTGAAGGGCAGACATCGCTGAGTTGTTGGTATTGATGCTCGTCATCGGAGTTCGCCTGCTTCGGAGGTTGAATATGTTGAAACCCGGGGAAACATCCCGGCCGTGGCGAGCAGCCTCATGCTTATCGACCAGTGTTTCCGATCAATTTCGCCATCGTTGGGTTAATTATCGTACTTAAAAGTACCTTAATGGTTAACGCAGCGAGCCCAGCCCTTGTTTTTTTGTTCACCATGAAATCGCGCCCGTCGATGCCCGCCGAAATCGGCTCCGGATGCTCCCCGCAAAAATTTGAGATCGGCAATTGACGGGGCGGCGGGAAACTGACTATCAATATTAAATCAATTTGATTGACTCTAAAAATAAACAACAAGGGAACGTTGGAATGAGATCAAGCAAAAGCCTATTCCGCCATATGTCCATGCGTACCGGCTCAGCGGCAGCAACCGCCCTGACGGCGCTCACCGCCTTCGGGACTGGCAGCGCGGCCGCTGAATCGGTGCTGACGATGCACATTGAGGAGCAGACCAGCTGGGTTCAGAACTTCAATCCGTTCGATCTTGCCGGCCGTCGGCAGAGCACGATGGATTTCATCTACGAGCCGCTGGTCATCTTCAATGCCGAGGACGGCGGCAAGCCGGTCTTCCGGCTGGCGACCGCCTACACATTCTCCAAGGACATGAAATCGGTCACCTACACGCTACGACCCGATCTGAAATGGTCCGACGGCCAGCCGCTGACCTCGGCCGACGTGAAATATACGATCGATCTGATGCTGAAGAATGCCGCGCTCGATACCGTCGGCGTCGGCGAGACCGTTGCCTCCGTCGAGACGCCGTCGGCGACCGAGGTGAAGATCGATCTCAAGGCGGTCAATTCCGATTTCCCGGAAACGCTTGCCGATCTCGCCGTCGTTCCCGAGCATATCTGGAAGGACGTTTCCGATCCTGTCGCCTTCAAGAACGAGAAGCCGGTCGGTTCCGGCCCGATGACGGAGCTGCGCCGCTTCACGCCGCAGGTCTACGAGCAGTGCCGCAACCCGAACTATTGGGATGCCGCCTCGCTGCATGTCGATTGCCTCAGGCTGCCGCAGATCTCCGGCAACGACCAGATGCTCGCCATTCTGCCTGAGGGCAACATGGACTGGATCGGATCTTTCATTCCCCAGATCGACAAGACCTTCGTGGCGCTGGACGCCGATCACAACGGCTATTGGCAGCCGCCGGCCGAAACCGTCGCCTTCCAGATGAACTTCAAGAGCGGCAATGACGGCAACCTCGAGGCCTATAAGGACCTGAACTTCCGCCATGCCTTCAGCCTCGCCATGGATCGCAAGTCCATGGTCGACATTGCCGGCTTCGGCTATCCCGTCGTCAACGAACATGCGACCGGCCTGCCGCCGCGCTTCGAAAGCTGGCGCAACAAACAGGCGGAAGGCGACAAGGACGCCTTCATGGGCTTCGATACCGAGAAGGCCAACAAAATCCTCGACGATGCGGGTTACAAGAAGGGCGCCGACGGCTTCCGCACAACCCCGAGCGGCAAGCCGATCGCCTTCCCGATCATCGTTCCGAACGGCTGGACGGACTGGATCGATGCGGTCCAGATCGCGGTCGAAGGCCTGCGCGCCGCCGGCATCAACGCGTCGGTCGCCACCCCGGAATACGAACAATGGCGCAAAGAGATCATCGACGGCAGCTTCGAGGTCGTCATGAATTCCCGCGCCGACGGCGCAACCCCGTTTCGCGGCTATTACCAGAGCCTTTCCACAGCCTATGGCGGGCGCATCACCGGCGCCCCCTCGCGTTATTCGAACCCGAAGCTGGACGCGCTTTTCGATCAGTATCTGCAGGCGACCTCGGATGAGGATCACAAGAAGATCTTCAACGACATTCAGCTGCTGATCGCCGACGACTTCCCCGTCGTGCCCGTCTTCAACGGCCCGACCTGGTATCAGTTCTCCAGCAAGCGCTTCACCGGCTGGGTGACCGACAAGGATCCGGTGATGAACCCGGAGGATCATGACAACAACCGCATGCGCCTGATGCATCTGCTGCGTCTCAAGCCGGTCAGCTAAACCCAGCGGGGGAGCGGAAATGCGCATTTCGAGCCGGCGCCTCGGCGTCTATGCGGTCGCGCTGGCCTTCGCCATCGTCGTGAACTTCATTCTTCCCCGGCTGATGCCGGGGAGCCCGGTCGATGCCATGGTCGCCCAGCTCGGTCCGCGGGCAACGCCTGCCGCCGTCGAGGCGATCAAGGCGCGTTTCGGCGCGGTCGACCAGCCGATGCTCTGGCAATTCGCCGATTATCTGAAGGGGCTTGCCACCTTCGATCTCGGCGTCTCGGTCAAATATTATCCCCAGACCGTCGTCCAGGTTCTCGGCCGCTCGGCGCTCTGGACCGTCTTCCTGGTGACGACGGCGATCATCTTCTCGCTCTGCGTCGGTGTCGTGCTGGGCGCAATTTCGGCCTGGCGCCGCGGCGGGCGTTTCGACACGATCGTCTCGCCGCTGTCGGTGATCATGATTTCGGTGCCGCCCGTCATCGTGGCACTGACGACGCTTTTCGTCTTCGCGGTTTCGCTGCGCTGGTTTCCGGTGGGCTATGCCTATGATCCCAATCTCGATCCCGCCTTCAATTTCACCTTTGCCGGCAGCGTCTTCGCCCATGCGATTCTGCCGGTGCTGACGCTTTCGCCGTTTCTGATCGGCGAATTCCAGACCACGATGCGCTCGTCGATGATCTCGGTGCTCGGCGAGGACTATGTGACCATGGGCCGCGCCAAGGGGCTGAGCCACCTCACGGTCATGTTCGGCTACGGCGCCCGCAATGCCATGCTTCCCGTTCTCACCAACCTGGCGCTGATGCTTGGCGCCGTCTTCGGCGGTTCGATCGTCACCGAGATCGTCTTCAACTATCCCGGCCTCGGACTGACGCTTTATACTGCGAGCATCGCCCGCGATTACCCGGTCATCCAGGGCCAGCTGCTGCTGATGACGCTCGCGACCCTCGGCGCCAACTTCCTGGTCGACATGATTTACGGGCTCGTCGATCCGAGATTGCGGGAGGCTGCGTGATGAACTTTACGCTATGGCCTATCCTCAAGCAGAAGAAGGCACTGGCCGGCCTGATCATCATCGCCGTCCTGTGGCTGATGGCACTGTTTGCGCCGCTCGTTGCACCCGGCGAGCCCGGAGCGCGTGTGGGACGCTCGCATCAGCCGCCGTCGATCGAACATGTTCTCGGCACCACCAAAATGGGGCGGGACGTCTATCGCCAGTTCGTCTGGGGCGCCCGCAGCTCTCTCTCGGTCGGTTTTGCCACGGGCATTGCCATCACCGTTCTCGGCACCGCCATCGGGCTTATCGCCGGTTATGCCGGCGGCAGGACGGATGCGTGGCTCGACCTTACGACGAATGCCGTGCTCGTCATCCCGAACATGCCGCTCTTGATCCTGCTCGCCTCCTTCGCCGGCACGGTGGGACCGCTGACGATCATGACGATCATCGCGCTGACCTCCTGGCCGTGGGGCGCCCGCATGACGCGGTCGCAGACGATGGCGCTGCGCAACCGCGATTTCGTCACCGCGTCGAAAATGATCGGCGAGCCGGCCTGGCGCATCATCTTCGTGGAAATCCTGCCGAACCTGACGACGCTGATCGGCATCAACCTCGTCGGCAGCATCATCTACGCCATCGTTGCCCAGACGACGCTCGAATATCTCGGCTTCGGCGATCCGCTGAAAGTCTCCTGGGGCACGATGCTCTACAACGCCCAGAATTCCTCGGCGATCATGGTCGGCGCCTGGTGGGATATCGGAGTGCCGGCGCTCGGCATTGCGCTGACCGGCCTTGGGCTTGCCCTGTTGAATTTCACCTTCGACGAGATCGCCAATCCGCAGCTGCGCTCCGGCCCGGCGCTGACCCGCTGGTTCCGCCTCAACCGCGCCCGCAACCGGGAACTGGAGCTTGGCCGATGAGCGACAATCTGCTGGAAATCGAAAAGCTCAATGTCGACTACCTCGTCGACAAGGGAGAGTTCCGCGCCGTCAAGGACGTGTCCTTCACGATCGGCCGCGGCGAAATCTTCGGGCTTGCCGGTGAATCCGGCTGCGGCAAGAGCACGATCGCCTATGCCATCACCCGTCTTTCCAAGGCGCCCGCCTGGATCAGCGGCGGCAGCATCCGGCTCACCGGCCAGGATCTGCTCAGACTGCCGGAACGCGAGCTGCAGACGATCCGCTGGAAGCGCATCGGCATGGTCTTCCAGAGCGCGATGAATTCGCTCAATCCGCTGATGCGGGTCGAGGCGCAGTTCCACGACGTCCTGCGCCGGCACACCGGCTGCTCGCAGGCGGAATCCCGGGCGCGGGCCGAAGAGATGTTCCGTCTCGTCGGCATTCCCACCCATCGCATCGGCGACTACCCGCACCAGTTCTCCGGCGGCATGCGCCAGCGCATCGTCATCGCGATCTGCCTGGCGCTCAGACCCGAACTCATCATCATGGACGAGCCGACGACGGCGCTCGACGTGGTCGTGCAGCGGGAGATCCTCGAACAGGTTGTCGACCTGCAACGAACCTACGGCTTCTCCGTGCTCTTCATCACCCATGACCTGCACCTTATGGCGCAGCTCTGCCGGCGCATCGGCGTCATGCTGAAGGGCGAACTGGTCGAAGTGGGCGACGTCGGCCAGGTCGCCCATGCGCCGCGGCACGACTATACGCGCAAGCTCTGGAACGCCATTCCACAGCTTCCCGGCAATCCGCATCTATCGGAGCTCATGGCATGAAAGCGGAGCCAAATCCCGTTACCGCCGAAGCCGTGATCCGGCTCGAGGACATCAAGCGCGATTTCGGTGCGGTCCGGGCGCTGAAAGGCGTGTCCTTCTCGCTCTTT
Organism: Rhizobium sp. BT03; assembly: GCF_030053155.1. NCBI lineage: Bacteria > Pseudomonadati > Pseudomonadota > Alphaproteobacteria > Hyphomicrobiales > Rhizobiaceae > Rhizobium > Rhizobium sp. BT03. The sequence continues at coordinate 151,305 of NZ_CP125642.1, read as the reverse complement.
CCCGGCCGGGCATTGGCGCTCGTCGGCGAATCCGGCTGCGGCAAGACGACCTGCGCCCGCATCATCGCGCGCCTGGACAAACCGACCGGCGGCAGGCTGTTTTTCCGCGGGCAGGAGCTGACCGCCCGCGGCGAGACCGGGGATGGGCATCGCTACCGCAGGGAGGTGCAGATGGTCTTTCAGGATCCGTTCTCCTCGCTCAATCCGGCCTTCACCGTCAGCCATCATCTGGCGCGACCGCTGCAACTGCATCGGCCCGCCGGCGCCAGAACGGAGCTTGCCGAGGAGATTGCCCGGCTGCTGGCAAGCGTCGGGCTGGACCCCGATGTGACCCGGCGGAAATTCCCGCATGAACTCTCCGGCGGTCAGCGCCAGCGCGTCAATATCGCCCGGGCGCTGGCCGTGGCGCCGAGCGTGCTGGTCGCCGACGAGCCGACCTCGATGCTCGACGTTTCCATCCGCAAGGATATTCTCGATCTGCTCGCCAGGGTGAAACGTGAAAACGACCTCGCCATGCTCTATATCACCCACGATATCGCAACGGCGGCGCATGTGGCCGAGGAGATCGTCGTGATGTTTGCCGGCCAGATGGTCGAATGGGGCGACACCGAAAGGGTTCTCTCCCATCCCAGCCATCCCTATACGCGGCTGCTGCTTTCCGCCGTTCCCGACGGCAGCAGGCCGTTCGTGACCGGCGGAAGCGCGCGTTTCCTCGAACAGGCGGAAAAGGTGCGCGCGCTGAGCCGCCCGGAATCGACCGTGATCGAACAGGTCGGGCCTAACCATTTCATCCGCGCGCCCGGCGTTTCCAATGCCGGAATGCACAAGAGCTGATTTCAAAAGCCTGCTTCTCAAGAGGCCAATGTTCAAAAGGAAAGAGTGATCATGTCCACACCGCGACCGAAGGCCCTGCGGCTCGAAACTCTCTGGAACCCGCCTGCCGACGGCAAGGAATTCTCCTATGTGCTGCGCCTCAAGAATCTCGGCAGCGAGCCGCTCTCGCATTTCTCCCTCTGCGTCAGCGGCCCTGGCCGCGTCGATCCGGCCGGGCGGGTCGAAGGTGCGACGGTCTCGAAGCGGCTCTCCAATTTCACCGAATTCCAGCCGCCGGCCGATTTTGTTCTCGCCGCCGGCGAGACCTGGACGATCTCGGTTTTCGCGCTGAGCTGGCAGTTCCGCCATTGGACGGACGGCGCAACGAGCGCCTATCTCGCGCTTTCCGACGGCGGCACCATCGTGCTCGGCATCGAGCCGACGCGCTCTTCGGTCAGCAATGCGGCCCTGAAGCGAGGCGCCGAGATCTATCCGGTTCCCGCCAACGCGCCCGTTCAGGTGTCGATCATTCCCTGGCCAAACCATGTGGCGGTCGCCTCCCGTCGTCCCTTGCCGGCCGGTTTTGCGCCGCGGGCGCAGAGCGGCGAAGGGGAGGCGGCGGCGCAGAGCTTCGCGGCGCTGGTGGAACATCTCTTCGCCGTCGAAGGCATCGTGCGCACCGAGGCGGAAGGTGCCGTGGCCGTCACCCTGAAGGATGCCGCCGGCTTCGGCCCCGAAGCCTATCGGCTGAGCTTCGACGAGGAAACCTTGACCGTCGAGGCAAGCAGCCGGACCGGCTTTCTCTACGGCCTGGTGACGCTCGGCCAGATCTGGCGCGGCGCCAGGCTGCATCCCGGGGTCTTCCAGTTTCCTGCAGCCGGCGAGATCGTCGACGAGCCGGCGATGGGCTGGCGCGGCCTGCATCTCGATGTCGCCCGCCAGTTTTACGGCGCGGCCGAGGTCAAGAAGCTGATCGCGGTGCTTGCCTGGAACAAGCTCAACCGCTTCCACTGGCACCTTTCCGACGACGAGGCCTGGCGCGTCGAGATCGACGCTTATCCCGCGCTGACCGAAATCGGCGCCTGGCGCGGCCACGGCCTTGCCGTTCCGCCGCTGCTGGGCTCCAGCCCGGCCCGCACAGGCGGTTATTATCCCAAATCAGTCATCCGCGAGATCGTCGCTGAGGCAAAGAGCTTCGGCGTCGAGATCGTGCCGGAGATCGACATGCCCGGCCATTGCTACGCCATGCAGCAGGCGATACCCGAACTGCGCGATCCGGCCGAAGTCGGCAGCTATTATTCGGTTCAGGGCTTTCCCGACAATTGCATCAATCCCGCCCTTGAGAAGACCTACGAGATCGTCGAGACCATCCTTTCGGAACTCATCGAGCTCTTTCCGTTCAAGGTGATCCATCTCGGCGCCGACGAGGTGCCGCTCGGGGCGTGGTCCGGCTCGCCCGCAGCGCTCGCCCGCCTTCGCAGTGTGGCCGGCGACGCGGTTGCCGATGCGCATGCCAAGCGGCTGAACGTCGTCACCAATACGCATGGCGCCGATGATATCCATGGCTCAGGCGCGGCCATCCTGCAGGCGGAGTTCCTGGAACGGGTGCAGCGTTTCCTGGCGGGCAAGGGCTGCATCACCGGCGGCTGGGAAGAGGCGGCCCACGGCGATGTCATCGACAAAGCGAAGAGCTATCTCTGCAGCTGGCGCAATGTCGAGGTCTCGGCCGAACTTGCCGAACGCGGGTACGACATGGTCGTCTGCCCCGGGCAGGTCTATTACCTCGACATGGCGCTGCGGCCGGACTGGGACGAGCCCGGCGCCAGCTGGGCGGGAACGTCGGACGCCGAAAAACTCTATAATTTCGATCCGCTCAAAGGCTGGACGGCAGCGCAGAAACAGAAACTGCTCGGCATCCAGGCCTGCATCTGGTCGGAACCGATGACGGACCGCGCCGTTTTCGACCGCCTCGTTTTCCCGCGTATCTCCGGACTTGCCGAAACCGGCTGGACGAAACCCTCCTCCAAGTCATGGGAACGCTTCAAGGCGCTCGCAGGGCTGATGCCGCTGCTTTACGGGCTGCAACAGTCGTAGCGCTCGGGCCGAGCTTTGATTTGCGGACTATCCTTGCCATCGCGGGAGGCGGTGGTGGCAAGGATGCCGGCATTGCGTCAAGGGGAGTTGCCGGCACCATCGTCATCCGCCGCAGGCGGCTTACAGCCGGGTGCGGCGACACGGATAGGACGGGTTCCAACAGGAGCGCCAGTCGCCCGGTCGATGGTGACCGGATCGATCTCGGTTCCGGTCTCGGCGTCGAAGAAGCGGGTGACGTCACCGCCGCCGCGGTGTTTGCGGCCCCAGGCGCCGATCGCAAACAGCACCGGCAGAAAGTCGCGGCCGGCTTCCGTCAGCACATATTCGTCGCGCGGCGGACGCTCGGAATAGCGGCGTTTTTGCAGCAGCCCTTCCTCGGTCAGCGATGACAGCCGCCCCGTCAGCATGGTCGGGGCGATGCCGAGGCTTTTTCGAAAATCATCGAAGCGGGTCAGCCCCGCATGGGCGTCGCGCATGATCAGCATGCTCCACGCATCGCCGACAAGCGCCAGGCTGCGGGCGATCAGGCACGGCTGTTCCGAAAGATTCCTCATGTCGATATCTTTTTAGTAGTGACTAGCTATCGATTTGATAGTAACAGGTTGCGCATGGATGTTCCACGTCAAAACGAAGGCGCGTCGACGAGCAGGAGAGAACCCGGCATTGCCTGGTTTCAACCGGCTTCCCGATTGAACCTGCATTGCCGCGCCGCCGGCTCCTCACAGAAACGAAAGTTCGTGCCATGAAAACATTCCTGATCGATCGCTACAAGAAAGGCGGCGCCCTCAGGCTCGGCCAGAGCCCTGAACCGCAGCTGCGCGAGAATGACGTCATGGTCGAGATCCATGCCGCCAGCGTCAACCCGCTGGATGCCAAGATCCGGGACGGAGAGTTCAAGCTGATCGTGCCGTACCGGCTTCCGTTGGTGCTCGGCAATGATGTCGCCGGCGTCGTGGTGCGGGTGGGCGCCAATGTCGGCCATTTCAAGCCCGGCGACCAGGTCTATGCACGGCCCTGCCAGGATCGCATCGGCACGTTCGCGGAGTATATTGCCATCGACGCTGCCGATCTCGCGCTGAAGCCCGCCAATCTCGGCATGGAAGAGGCCGCATCCATTCCGCTTGCGGCACTGACCGCATGGCAGGCGCTGATCGAGCGCGCCAAGCTGCAGAAGGGGCAGAGGGTGCTGATCCATGCGGGCTCCGGCGGCGTCGGCACCATCGCGATCCAGCTTGCCAAACATCTCGGCGCCCATGTGGCGACGACGGTGAGCACGGCAAACGTCGATCTGGTGAAAGGCCTCGGCGCCGACGTGGTGGTCGATTACAAGAAGGACGATTTCGAAAAGCTGCTGAAGGGCTATGACGTCGTGCTGAACAGCCTCGGCAAGGACACGCTGGAGAAATCGCTCGCCGTCCTCAAGCCCGGCGGCAAGCTGATCTCGATATCGGGTCCGCCCGATCCCGATTTCGCCAGGGAAAACGGCCTCGGCTGGCCGCTGCAGCAGGTCATGCGCTTCTTGAGCTTCGGCATCCGGCGGAAATCGAAACGCCGGGGGATCGGCTATTCCTTCCTCTTCATGACGGCGAACGGCGCGCAGCTCGGCAAGATCACCGCGCTGATCGAGGCAGGCGCCATCCGCCCCGTCATCGACCGGACCTTCCAATTCGAGAAGACCAACGAGGCGCTGGCCTATGTGGAAACGGGACGCGCGAAAGGCAAGGTCGTCATCGCGGTGAAGTGAGGTAGAGGCGCGTCACGGTCGCTGCCGGTAGGCAGAGGGCGTGACGCCGGTGCCCAGCTTGAATGCCCGGGTCATGTGGCTCTGGCTGCTGAAGCCGCAGGCCGAAGCGATCTGCGCGATGGGATCCGTGCCTGATAGCATCGACTTGGCGCGCTCGACACGCCGGTGGGCCACCCAGCCATGCGGGGACACACCATAGCTTGCCCGGAACATCCGCTGAAAATGAAAGGCGCTGAGCTGCCCGATGGCTGCCAGATCCTGCAAGCGGATCGTCTCGTCGAGATGGGCCTCGATATAGTCCACGATCCGGCGCCTGATATGAGGAGCGAGCCCGCCGCTGATGGCGCGGGAACGCATCCCTGCGTAACGCGGATCAACGAAGAAATCCTTGATCGTCTGCGTCATCGCTTCTTCAGCCAACAGATGGTCGCCCGCCGACATCGCTTGCGTCATCTGCCGAAGCGTACGCGCCAGGGCGGGTGCATCCGCGAAGGTCGCTTCGGGAAGGACCATAAGCCTGGAATCGCGGTCAAACGTCTCGGCAAACATCCGGCGCATCTGATCGTCCGGAACGTAGAGATGGACGAATTCGAAAGGGTCGGTGATTTCCCATTCGGACGAGTGCCCCTGCGGCATGATGCACAGGGCTCCGGGCCGGCCCCGCGCCGCGGAGCCGCCATCCAGACGGCGCGTTCCGGCGCCGCCGGTGAGATAGAGGCTGAACGTATGTCCGTCCGGCCGCTCATAGCTCATCCTGTCGCTGCCATTGCTCCAGAGGGCCGCCGATCGCCCGAACCCCAAATCGATCGACTGCGACATGAGAGCAGAGGGGGATGCGGACAAAAAGCTGAAAACCGAGAGGCGGCTATCTTTCACCTATTCTTCCTCACACCTGTACGTCCTCGCGAATAATACCGGTGGACGGTCCGCGTGGCGAGCAGGAAGTCCGGGGCAATAAATTTCGTAGCAAGAATCTGCAAGAGCCCGGCTCACGGTTGGCCTATCGATCGAGAAAACGAGGATCACTCCATGGCAAATGCCGCTCTCTTCATCGCGACCGTCCTGATATGGGGGACGACCTGGATCGCCATTGCGATGCAGGTCGGTCCCGTGCCGGTCCTGGTCTCGGTCTTTTACAGATTTGCGCTCGCGGCCGTGATCCTCGTCGCCATCCTGGCTGTCATGCGGCGGCTGAAGCTGCCTGCCTTGCGCGATCAGCCTTTCATCCTTGCGCAAGCGCTCTGCCTGTTCAGCCTCAATTTCATTTGTTTCTACAACGCCGCCGGCTATATCCCGTCCGGGCTGATTTCTGTGATCTTCTCGCTCGCAACGATCTACAATGCCGTCAATGCGCGCCTGTTCTTCGGCGACCGCATTACCGGCCGCACGCTTCTGGCAGCCGCGCTCGGCGCCACCGGCCTCCTCCTGCTGTTCGCAGAGGAAATTGGCGTCGATTTCAATCTGGGCACGTTGAAAGGGATCGGGCTCGCGGCGCTCGGCACACTGTTCTTCTCGCTCGGCAATATGGCGTCGCGCCGAAACAGCGCGGCCGGGATCTCACCGCTGACCGCCAATGCCTGGGGCATGACCTATGGCGCGATTTTCCTCCTCTTCTTGATTGCCGTGACGCAAACGTCGGTCGTGGCGCCGCCCGACATCAGGTATCTTGCCGCACTGCTCTATCTCGCAGCAATCGGATCGGTGATCGGCTTCACCACCTACCTCATGCTGGTGTCGCGCATCGGCTCCTCACGCGCCGCCTATGCCACCGTCCTGTTCCCGATCGTCGCCCTGTCGCTGTCGACGGTCTTCGAGGGCTACCACTGGACCGGTCTCGGCCTGATCGGCCTGGCGCTGACGCTTCTCGGCAACGTGGTCATCTTTGCGCGGCCTCCAGCCCGCCGCGCGCTGCAAGCAGAGGCGAGGGCGCCGGCGGGCGAGTGAGATCAGCCGACCGGCTTTTGCAGGACGTCGAAGCGTGGATTGGTTTCGGAAAAGATCGGCAGGGCGGCGGCGCCGAGGATCGCGGTATCCTTGCCGGTCATGCCGATCATGACGCGGGGCACCATCCGCTTTTGATTGGGGTCGATCGGGGTGTGCAGCGGCTCCAGCCGCTCGGCAAGCCGGGCCATCAGCGAGGTCGAGATACTGCCGCCGAGCACGATGGTCTGCGGATCGAAGGCGAGTTCGAGGAAGTCGAGGGTCTGCCGCAGCGGCTGGACGGCCTGGCCGAGCCAGGCGTCCAGGCCTTCGCCGCCCTCGGCGATCCGCGCGTCGAGATCGTCGGGCGATAGCTCCTCGGCATTGGCGATGCCCATGAATTCGTAAGCGACGGTCGGCGAGACGTAGCGGTCGAGGCAGCCGCGCTTGCCGCAGCTGCAGAGTTTGCCGTGCGGCTCGACGATGATATGGCCGATCTCGCCGGCATTGTTGCGGCTGCCCTTATAGAGATGGCCGTCGAGGAACATTCCGGCGCCGATGCCGCCGCCGCCGGCCAGAAACAGATAGACGAAACTGCTCAAACCGCGGGCGACGCCGTGAAGACGCTCGCCGATCGCGGCTGATGTCGCATCGTTTTCGACCAGCACCGGCACCTTGACCCGCTGCTCCAGCTCATGCCCGACCGGAAAATCCTGCCAGCCGGGCAGGTTCTGCGGGCTGAGCGAAGTGATGCCGCCAGCGGCATACCGGCCGGGCAGGGCCATGCCGACGCCGAGCAGCCGGTGCCGGTCGAAGGCGAATGCCTGCTGCAGATCCTCGACGAGCGCTTGCAGAACCGGCATCGCCCTCTGCGGATCGGGATGTTCGACATGGCGCTCGATGCGGGCGCAGACGGCGCCGGAAAGATCCGTCAGGACGCCGCTGGCGCGCTGGCGGCCAAGCTCGAGGCCGATCGAATAGGCGCCGGCGGGATTGATCGAATAGGGGATGATCGGCTGGCCGCGCGCCAGCTTCTGCGCCTCGGCCGGAACGAGAAGATGCGAGCGCTCCAGTTCCTCGACGATATTCGACACGGTCTGGGCGGTCAGCGCCGTCATCCGGGCGATCGCCGCGCGCGACAAGGGACCGTGCGTCCGCACGGCCTCGATCACCACACGCCGGTTGTGAGATTTGGCCTGCTCGAGATTCGTGCCGGAAATCGCCTTCATGTGACCTTCAAAGGAAATGGTGCCTCACCCTTGTCACAAGACGGATAGCGATGAAAGCCACATTCTTTGTCAGGTCTATTCAACCTCGGCATCGGCACGCGCAACGGCAAGGCGCCGCTGCAGCAGGCCGAGGATCGTGATTCCTGACAGGCCGGTGACGGCGCTCAGAATGGCGGTTCCGGAATAACCCGCGACCGATGTGCCGACAGCAAAGACCAGTGCGCCGATCCCCGCACTCGCAAAAATATTGACCGAGATCAGCGCGCTGCCGAGGCCCGGCCGATCGGCAATGAGATCCTGCAGATAGGTGATCGGAATGCTGATGATCGCCGCAGCCCCGATGCCGGCGAGCAAGGTCAGCGCATAGAGGTGCCACGGCTGCGAGGCAAAGCCGAGAAGGCTTAGGAACAGGGCATAGATGATCGTGCCGGCGGCAAGCGCCGTCATCTGGCCGGTCTTCCGCGCAATCCGCGACCAGACGATGATGAAGACGACCTCCAGAAGCGCGACGATGCCGACAAGGATGCCGACATCGCTCAGCCCGCCATGCGCAGCACCTGTGGCGATCAGCGGCAAAAGCGCGTCATTGAGATGCAGCGTGCTGGTGATCAGCGCCACCCCTGCGATATGCGCCGAAATCCGCGGCGAAACCACCTGCCTGAGCGCCCCGAGATAGCTGAGGTGGTGAGCCGCGGCCATCTCCGTTCCCGCCCGCTTCGGCAAGGCGAAGAGGATGATGGCCTGGCATAGCAGGCAGGAGACGGCGGCGAAGAGATAGGCCGGCAGCATGCTCGATGCGCCCGAAAGCACCAGGCCGGTAATGCCTGGGATCAGCACCCAGGAGAGCGAGATCATCGCGCGCACGCCTGAATTGGCCGTCACCATGTCATTCCGGTTCATGCCCTGCATCGCCGCGCGCGCATTGGCAAACAGCAGCGAATTCAGCGCCCCGAAGATCGGCAATGGCAGCAGCCCGCTGATGGCGAAGATGGCCGCGCTCGGAAAGGCATAGACCATGCCGTAACCGACGATGCCGAAGATGCAAGCGCCGATCATCGCCGAACGGTATTCGCCGAGCCGGTCGGCAAGATTGCCGAGCAGGACGCTGACGACGACGTTCACCGCCGCCGAGGCGAAGCTCAAGAAGGAATAGAGGCCATCGCTCAGGCCCAGTTCGCGGATGCCGACGATCGAGCGATAGGGCGCCGTCATCGCCCCCGCCATTCCGAAAGTAAAAATGGCGATCATGCTGGCGCGGATCGCCGGATTGCGGAAAACGTCGGGGAAGAGGCGGCTCATGGGGTCATCAATTGTCAGGGAAATCGGCAGGCGCAGCCGCGGCGGGCAGTCCGGAAGATCATGCTATCGTTTCAGCTCGAAGATCGCAGCCCTGAATTTCAATAATGCTCCGATTGCGAGAAGGTCCGCGCCAGTTCGGCCTGGCCGGCGGTGAGGCCGCAATCGACGGGCAGGCAGACGCCCGTAATGGCGGCGGCGAGCGGACCGGCCAGGAAGCCGACGGCATTGGCGACATCCCGGGGATCGACGACCCGCTGCAGCGGATACCAGCGGCGCGCTTCCTCGAAGACATTCGGATTGGCGGCGGCGCGTTTCTCCCAGGCCTGCGTCTTCACCGTGCCGGGCGCGACGGCGTTGGAGCGGATGCCGAACTTGCCGTATTCGACGGCGACCAGCCGGGTGAAATGCAGCAGGCCGGCCTTGGCGGCGCTATAGGCCGGGTGCCCGAAGACATTCATGCCGTTGACCGAGGCGATGTTGACGACGGAGCCCTTCGACGCCTTCAGCATCGGTTCGAAGGCGCGGAAACACAGGAAGGCGGCTTCGAGATTGAGCGCATTGTCCGCCCGCCAGATCTCCGGCGTCGTCTCGTGCAGGCTGGTGGCCCGCGCCGCACCGGCATTGTTGACCAGGGTTCGCACCACGCCGGCCTCGGCGGCGCGGCTGACCAATTCCGCTATGCTCGCCTCGCTGGTCACATCACAGCCGGCAGCGACGAAGCGATCGGCCGGGCCGAGCTTCGAAGCGACGGCCGCCGCCGCCGCGGCATCGATATCGGCGAGCAGCACGACATCATGGTCATCGGCGAGGCGGGCGGCAATCGCCGCGCCGATATCGCCGGCCGCGCCGGTCACGATCGCTATCGACTGGGTCATTTTCCGTCGCTCCCGTTCATCAGCCTCAATCTCCAAGCAATTGCCGGTCGTCGCCGTCGCGGTGAATGACGAGCTGCTGCTTGATGCGCCGCAGCGTGGTCGTCGCCTTCGGCTGAACCGCATAGGCGACCAGGCTCGACAGAATATCGACCGTCGCGATATAGGCGATGCGTGTCGAGGTCGGGCGGTAGATATTGTTGCCCTCGGGCAAGTCGATCGGCACGACGATTTCGGCCGCCTTGGCGACCGGGCTTTCCGTCTGGGTCAGCGCGATCGTCTTCACCTTGGCGCCGCGGGCAAGCTCGAAGGCCCGCACCAGCTCCAGATTGCGCCCCGAAAACGACGAGCCGATCAGCACGTCGCCCGGCCTTGCCGCGGCCGCCATCATCAGCTGCATGCTGTGATCGGAACTTGCGGTGATGCGAAGCCCGAGGCGGAAGAGGCGGTTCTGCAGCTCGTCGGCGATCATCGACGAATTGCCGCCCGAGCCGAAGGCATAGATCATATCGGCCTTGGCGATATGAGAAACGGCGGCTTCGATCGCCGCCAGATCGAGCGAGCGATGAAGCAGAAACAGCGCGTTCTGCGCCTTGGTGATGATATCCTGGGCGACATCGGCCGGATCGGTGCTTTTCGATTCCGGCTTGAGATAGCGCACGCCGATATGGGCGGTGCGGGCGAGCTGCACCTTGAAATCGGAAAAGCTCTCGCAGCCGAGCCGCCGGCAAAAGCGGGTGACGGTCGGCGGCGAGACTTCGGCCCGTTCGGCAAGCTCGATGATCGAGGCGTTCACCGCGAACTCGAAATCGTTGACGATGATCTCGGCGATGCGGCTTTCGGAGGGAGAGAGCCGGCCCTTGTCTTCCTGCAATGTCGAAAAGATATCCAAAGCCGCTCCCGCCCTTATTCCTTATGCATCCTTCTTTTTATAGGCCACGCAGTCGATCTCAACCTTGCAATCGACCATCATCGACGATTGCACACAGGCGCGCGCCGGCGGATGCTCGCCGAAATACTCCTGATAGATCTTGTTGAAGGTCCAGAAGTCGCGTGGATCGTCGAGCCAGACGCCGACGCGCACGACATCCTCGACGCCGTATCCGGCCTCGTCGAGTATCGCCAGGACATTGGCGATCGTCTTGTGGGTCTGGGCGATGATGTTGCCGTCGATGATCTCGCCATCTTCCATTGCAACCTGGCCGGAAACATAGAGCCATCCGTCGGCCTCGACCGCACGCGCGAAAGGCAGCGCCTTGCCGCCGGCCCCCGTTTGAACAGTGCCATAGCGCTTGATGGGCATGCTGAAGTCCTTGCAAATTATTTTCTTGATAAGTTGACAAATGACCATAGAAAGCAGAATTTGACCAGTGAAAAACATGGATTATGAAAAGAATTTCAATCCGGGGCTGATATGCGCGACCCTTTCCAGAATCCTTTCCCCACCGACAACGCCCGGCAGGCGATCTGGGAAATGCTCGTTCCGCGCGATATCGATGCTTTTCTCGCCGCCGACTGGTCGAAGGTCGAGCATGATTTCGTCGAAGAGGGCTTCATCGGCATCGATGCCCAGAAGCAGGTGAGCCCCGACCGGTGGCGCCTGGCCTTTCCGACGCTGTCGGCCTATCGCCAGGAATGGCTGAGGCAGGCGAAGGATTTCGCCGAGCAGAGCTTCGCGGAAGATCCCCGCACGGCGATCTTCACCACGACGACGCTCGAGGATATCGAGATCGAAGGCGAGACGGCGCTGGTGCGCAAGAAATTCGACGGCGGCATTACCAGGGCTGACGGCACCCGCGACGTGCTGCAATGGCAGACGCTCTATTATTGCAGGCTGCACCAGGGGCGCTGGAAGATCTCAGGTTTCACGGGCTACCTGCCGAACCCGATGGGCTAAAGCGGGAAGACAACACGAAGGCGACTTTCTTGCGCATTTTCACGGCGGCATTGGCGACCGAGACCAATACTTTCTCCCCGATCTGCGTGGATCGCCGCGCATTCGAAGCCTCGCTTTATGCGCCCCCCGGCCAGCACCCGGAGACACCGACGCTCTGCACCGCGCCGATCACCGTCGGCCGCCGCGTCGCCCGGGAAAAGGGTTGGCAGCTGATCGAAGGCACCGCCACCTGGGCCGACCCCGCCGGCCTCGTCAACCGGGCGACCTATGAGGAACTGCGCGACGAAATCCTTGGCCAGTTGAGAGCGGCCATGCCTGTCGACGCCGTCGTCATGGGCCTGCATGGCGCCATGGTGGCAGCCGGATACGAGGATACCGAAGGCGATCTTCTCCAGCGCATGCGCGAGATCGTCGGGCCTGACGTCCTCATCTGCGCCGAACTCGATCCGCACAGCCACCTGACGGCCAAACGCGTCGCCGCCCTCGATTTCGCCGTCTATTTCAAGGAGTTTCCGCATACCGATTTCGTCGACCGCGCCGAGGATCTCTGGCGCATCGCCGTCGACACGCTGGAAGGCCGGGTCAAGCCCGCGATCTCCGTGTTCGACTGCCGGATGATCGACGTCTTTCCGACCTCGCGCGAGCCGATGCGCTCCTTCGTCGACAAGATCATGCGGATCGAAAAGGATGATCCCGATATCCTGTCGATCTCGGTGATCCACGGCTTCATGGTCGGCGACGTTCCCGAAATGGGAACGAAGCTGCTCGTCGTCACCGACAACAAGCCGGAAAAGGGCGCAGCCTTGGCGCGCGACCTCGGCCTCGAACTCTTCTCCAAGCGCGGCACCTTCATGGTGCCGCAGATCGACGAGAGGGAAGCCGTCTCGCGTGCAGTGGCCGCCACCGCATGGCCCGTCGTCATCGCCGATGTCTGGGACAATCCGGGCGGCGGCACGGCGGGCGACGCGACCGTCATCCTCGCCGAGCTGATGGCCCGCGGCGTCAGCAGCGCGGCCATCGGCACCATCTGGGATCCGATGGCGGTGCAGATCTGTTTTGCGGCAGGCGAGGGGGCGGAAATTCCGCTGCGCTTCGGCGCCAAATCGGCGCCCGGCACCGGCAATCCGATCGACGGCACGGTCAAGATCGTCAGGCTGGTGAAAAATGCCGAGATGCAGTTCGGCGAGAGCCTGGCGCCGTTCGGCGATGCCGCCCATATCGTGCTCGACGGCATCGACATCATCCTCAATTCGACGCGCGCCCAAAGCTTCGATCCGAGCCTGTTTTCGGTGATGGGCATCGATCCCGCCAAGCAGAAGATCCTGGTGATCAAATCCACCAATCACTTCTTCGCCTCCTTCTCCAGGATCGCCGCCGAAATCCTTTACTGCTCCGCCGGAACGCCCTATCCCAATAATCCGGCGACGACGCCGTACCGGCGGGCGCCGAAGACGATATGGCCGATCGTGGCCGATCCACACGGAAGAGAACGCGGAGCCGCCTGAATGCCTGATCGCAGCTTTGCCGTCGTCGCCAAGGCAGGAGACCGGATCGCCGATCTCTCGACGCCGCGCCCCGTGATCGACGAAGACCGGCTGGCTGCCAACATCGCCCGCGTTCAATCCTATATGGATGAGCACGGGCTGAACTTCCGCCCGCATATCAAGACCCACAAGATCCCGGCGCTCGCCGTCGCCCAGGTCTCCGCCGGCGCCAAGGGCATCAATTGCCAGAAGGTCACGGAAGCCGAGGTTTTCGCCGAAGCCGGCTTCAACGACATCCTCATCACCTTCAACATCCTCGGACAGCAGAAACTCGAGCGCCTGGCCAGGCTGAACGAGCGCATTTCTGATCTCAAGGTCGTCGCCGACAGCGAACAGACAGTCGACGGGCTGGCAGCGCATTTCTCCGGCCACAAGCCGCTGACGGTGCTCGTCGAATGCGACACCGGCGGCGGCCGCTGCGGCGTGCAGACGCCGGAAGAAGCAGCCTCACTTGCCAGGCGCATCGCCGCTGCCGACGGCCTCACCTTCGGCGGCATCGTCACCTATCCGAAGCCGCAATCGGCAGCCAGCGTCGAAGCCTTCATCACCGAGACGCTGGACCGCCTGAAATCCGACGGCATCGCCTGCCCGATCGTCAGCAATGGCGGAACGCCGAGCCTGTTCGAGGCGCATCTCGTCAAATCCGCCACCGAACACCGCGCCGGCACCTATATCTACAACGACCGCCAGATGGTGCGCATGGGCCATTGCACCGAGGACGATTGCGCCATGCATGTGCTGGCGACCATCGTCTCCCGTCCGACCGGCGACCGCGCCGTCATCGATGCCGGCTCGAAAGCGCTGACCTCGGATCTCCAGGGCTTCAGCGATTACGGCCTGATCGTCGGCTATCCCCAGGCGCGGATCACCAGCCTCTCGGAAGAACACGGCGTGATCGATCTCTCCAACTGCACCGGCCCCCGGCCGCAGATCGGCGAAAAGCTCTTCATCATCCCGAACCACACCTGCGTGGTGTCGAACCTGTTCGACACGATGGTATTTCATCGGGGTGGTGTCGTGACCCGCGTCGAGCAAGTCGCGGCCCGTGGGCTGGTCTGGTAGGGGTCGGTTCGGTTGAGGGCGAAATGACTCTGAGCATGTAAGGCCGCAGTTATTGGTGGATTGCTGGCGATCTCCGTATCAAAGGATGCAGTCGCTGATATCGCAAAGCGTGCGCTGAGCGCGGCAAATGACTTCGGCCGCCAATGGCCGACATCGGCTGTACGGGCGAGTGTCCGCTTTGGGGCCGTTTGCGATCCTTCAGCTTTTGGTAAGCTCCAACACAAACGTTCGTAGCCGAGTGACGGGCGAAGAGGCCTGTGTCAGAATGATCGCGTGAACATATACGACGTCTTGGGCATAGTCATCAGGCTGCGGGGCTCTTCTTGATCAATTCAACGACCAACATAGACTATCGTGGGGCGCGAGGGTCCAACGCAGGGGACCAATTCCACGAACTTTGGGCCCTGTTGCAAATTCTTGAACTGTTGAAGCCAGGGACCAACCTTACTGCAGTCGGCGTTGAAGGAGTGAAGGCGGACACTCCCGCTGATGCGGATGGCGCGACATGGGATGGCGTTGATGTCGCGCTGTACTATGGCGCGGCTTCGCTCGAAGCCGCCGATCGGGTTGAATTCGCGCAGCTAAAATATTCGTCGGCAAACCCAGAGAGCCCTTGGACCCTAGCCAGGCTGACTTACAACACCGCAAAAAAGGGAAACAACTCTGCCATTCGCAAGCTGGCAGACGCTTTCGAGGACGGGAAAGCCCGGATGAAGGCCGGAGCGGCGCTTAGAATCCGCTTCGTCAGCAATCAGGCAATCGCAAATGAACTAGGCATAGCGCTGGCGGCCCGATGGACCGGCGATTTCGCGACGGCGGGGCTGCCGAACTCTATCGTTACAAACCTGCGCGATCTTCAAAGCGCTACTGGTTTAAACCAATCCGAGTTTGCCGAATTTGTCGCTTGCCTCGATGTCACGGAATGCGGCGTTGGTTCGCGCTTTAAGCTCCAAGAAAACATTATAGGCGTTGTCGCCGAGCATCTTGGCGACGATGTTTCCTCGGAAGCCCGCGACCTTCAAATGCGTGTCCGCGACCTCATGCTGCCGGAACGCGCGAATGAGGTAGTGACAGAAAAGAATGTCCTCCTCTGGTTTGGCTTTTCCGCTCGTGAGGGCCTGTTTCCATCGGAACCCGATATCCGTCTTCCCTCCAATCCCATTAAACGCGCGGCCGCTGATACTGTCCTGACTCTGTTGAACAATGGAACGAATGTCATCTTGGTCCGCGGCGTTGGCGGTTGCGGGAAAACAACCCTCATGCGCCAGGTCCAAGATGGACTACCGTCAGGGTCCGTTTCTGTGAACTTTGATTGCTTTGGCGGCGGTCGGTATATCTATGCCGACGACAAGCGTCATCTCCCGGAAAAAGCTTTTTTGCAACTGTCCAACGAGATTGCGCTGGCTCTGCAATTGCCGCTTTTTATCCCGAGGGACTTGAAACACCCGGCGCATGTCGGCCTTTTCCTGTCAAAACTTAAAACGGCGGCGAAAGCGCTGGAACAACTCGATTCCAGGGCATTTCTCGTCATCATCATAGACGCTGCCGACAACTCCGTGGCAGCGGCCAGTGCCGCAAACCCGCAAGAACGTTCCTTTGTCCACGATCTCGCCCACGCTAATCTTGCGGAGCTTCCGTACAATGTGCGCTTCATTCTTTCGACACGCACGGCACGCAAAGACATCCTATTGCTGCCACCAAACACCGTCGAAGTCGAGTGCCCCTTATTTGATCTATCGGAGACAAAGCGGCACCTAGAGACTGTGGTATCGAACCCGTCTGATACCTACGTCGAGCAGTTCCATGGGCTCTCACACCAGAATCCCCGCGTGCAGGCATACGCATTATCCGCATCGAGCGCGGACCGCTCCAATCTTCTGGACGTGCTGCGTCCCGGAGGAAAAACGCTGCCCGACGTTCTCAGCTTGACCTTTGATTCAGCGCTGAAGAAGCTTGGGCAGGCCGCGATATTTGACCGTCTGTTGGCGGCTTTGGCATTTCTGCCCGCCCCGGCCAATGTTGGCGCCATAGCGCGGGTTGCGGGTTCACAAGACGGCATTGTTCGCGACTGGGCGGGTGATCTCGTACCTGGGCTTAGACTCCATGATGGAGCAGTCTCGATCGCGGACGAGGACTTCGAAACATACATAAAAGAGACAGCGCATAAGCACAAAATTGCCACCCTCGCACGCATCGCAGATGATTTTCTATCGAACTTCGCGACCGATCCTTATGCCTCCCTGCACGTAGCTGATGCGCTCGGCGCCGCTAATCGGGTAAATCAGCTTCTCACCGTCATTGAACGTGATCCGCAGGTCACTGCTATCGGCGATGCGGTTTTGAAGCGCCAAGTCCAGGTGCGGCGGCTATGGCTCGCTCTTCGGGCATCTCGGCACGCGGGCACAGTAGTTGATGCACTGAAGACCATTCTGATCAGTGCCGAGGCTGAGAAGGACGACAGCACGCTTACCGATTTGCTCGAAAGGGAACTCGATTTGTCCGTCGAGTTCAGCGGGGCTTCACTGCGAAGGACCATATTACTGGAGCGCGATCGTATAGCAAGGCATGGTACTTTTCTCGCCCATGACGCCGCAAGAGCCAGCCGCGCGGATGACGGTATAACGACTAGGGAGCAACTCCACTTTTACGATGCATGGCTTCGGGAACGCGAGAATGTTCAGGGAGACAAAATCAATGACTGGGAGATTGAAGATCGCGATATTGCCGCGCGGACTGAAGCAATCCTCTACCTTGTAGGGCCAGAGCAGGCGTTTTACAGTCTGATGCGGTGGTCGCCACCTAGCGTGCCGCTTCGCGTCGCTTTCATCCTCATTCCAGAATTGATTTCCACGGGGAAATCGAACGTCCTGCGCGAGTTGTTAGACCAAAACCTCGTTCCTCGACCATGGGACCTAATCGTCTGGTCGGCACTCGCGAGCGCGGGTGAAAGTATTGACGTCAATGCTATCGAACAGTCCTTGAAACGTATCCGGCGCAAATTCGTCCCCGACCCTGGAACATTCTTCAGCTCGTATAGTGAAGAAGACTGGGACAAAAAACTACTGGACGTGTTCATTACCTCGTGCGAGTTGGCCTACCGCCTCAAGGTCAATACGACTGTCCTCGTAGCAGCATTGAAAAGAATTCTAATATCTGTGGAAGGTAAACCGCGCCATTTATATGGCTCTGATTGCTACCGCATCGATGCGCTTTATCGGTGCTGGCTGCTGCTGGCTGCCCTTGAAGGAGAACCGTCGGAGATCAAGCGATTTTTGGCCTATGTGAAATCGTTGGAGCCATTGCCGCCGCCAGAAGACGAACCGAAAAATAGTTCGAAGAAAGCAACGCGCAAATCGCCGCTGGACAGTCAAAGAGATCGCCGCCTCCAGACCATCCTGCATACATTGTTCCCTGTGTATGCAGCTCGTCTTGCCGTATTAACCGGCAGCCGAGACGGGCAGCCCGCGTCTCCGTCGCTTCTTAGGTCGCTGGGCTCAATCCGCTCCTCGGCATGGGAGTTCGACCAAGATCATGATAGCATTAGTCTGCGCACGATCGCAGGACGTGCTGTTATGAGTCTTCTAATTGTCCCCGAGACTACAGCCGCCGAACTAGAGACGTGGGCCAGCGACCTGCTGCATGGTAAGTACGGCGACTGGCTCGCCCTGCGCCGAGCCAAGCTCTGGGAGCAGATGCGGGTGCGTCCGGCCGAAGCGAACGCTCTCATCGAACTGATTGCCAAGGCTTCGGCGGAAGTGTGCGACGCGCGGGCGTCCGCCTCTGACAAATTGGAAACCATGGTCCGCCTCGCACGGCTCGCGCTGCCCGTTAGCCGGTCTGATTCCGAAGCCCTCTTCAACGATGCCGTAAACATAGCGAAGGAGATCGACCAGGAGGCCATCGATCAGGTTGAGTTTGCCCAATCTGCGGCGGAAGCGGCGAGCTTTGACGATCCGCAAGAAAGCCGCCGCATCGCCGGCAGTTTGTTCACCTTTGTTTCCGGGGCGTACGAGCGGCTATCCAGTCGAGACTTTAATTGGAATGCGAGTGTTGGTGCTTTGGTCGCCACTGATCTACCATGCGCCCTTGCTGGTGTTTCGCGATGGGCGGATGAGGGAGTTGTCCAACTGGAGACGACCTTAGAAACGCTGATCCCGCTCGCCCTCAAACGCAAATTGATCAGCGCTGGCGAGGCCGCAGCGCTGGCTGGCGTCATGGAATCTGCCAATCGCACGATCTGCCGGAACATAACGAGCCATGCATCCCAAGGCGACCACGACGTGTTTGAAGAAGTCGCCAAAGACGCGTTGCTGCACGCCTCCCAGTCGGAACGCATCAGCATTGGTAAGGCCGTCCTTGAACAGCTTCCAGCATCTGCGCGCGGGGGATCATGGACCAAGCGCCTTCAACGAACCGTAGATTTCCGCGAACTGCTTGAAGGCCAAGAGCAGCCCGTCGGGGCGGTCCGCCTTGGCCGTCTACCCGCGTGGGAAATAACCGACGAACTACCGAAGGAATTTGTGTTTGAACCGATCGAACCATTCCTTGATGCCGAAGAGATTGAGAAGATTCTCAAGGAGGCGAACTCATCGGGGCTGCGTTACACTGATCGCGAACTGCTCGAAAAAATGATGAACGCGTCATCGGGCGTGAAGCACAGGGTTCCATTTCTCAAAGCAGTTGCCTCCATCTCGGACGAAGCGATTTGGAGTGGGACCAGAGAGGAGGTTCTTTCTGCAACCATCAAACAATGGAGAGGCACGCCTTCCGTTGATCGATGGTGCCGTGAAGAGCTTCCCGCTGTTATCGTCAATCAGTTTGCCAGCCTTGCACGCTGGATCAAGCAAGGCCAATCGACGCTCCCAGAAATGCTGCAACTGACTGGTCTCGACGCCAACGACAAACTGAACGTTATCCTGTCAGGAGTGGCTGAGAACGGCGACCTTTTGAGCAGTCGGTCTCTCTTTGGCGTCGCCGAGCTGATTTGCGAGGGTATCGCGCCCCGCGATCTTGGTTTCGTCTTGAGTTGGTATAGTGACCGGATGCTTGCGCGGATTCCTGCGGCGCAGCGCCAAGCATTGCCGCTTCAAGACACCCCACTGCAAACGCCTGAGGCGATAGGACGATTTGTCTTTGCGCTTATGAGCGATATCGACACTCGCATTCGTTGGCGTGCCGCCCATTGCTTTCGGAAACTTGCCCGACTGAGGTGCCGGGATGCTTTCAATGCAACGATCTCGCAAGTCGATCGCGTTGGGGACGCGGCGTTTCGCGATCCCAACGCGCCCTTTTTCTTCCTTGGTGCGCGCTTGTGGCTAGCGCTCGCAATGTATCGAGTCAGCGCAGAAAGCCCCACAGCGCTGGCGCCTTTCAAAGATGTCATCTTCAGCCTCGCGACCTCCCAGCTTCTGCCGCACGTGTTGATCCGCGAGTATGCCAAACGCACGCTTCTTCAAATGACATTAGCGGGCAACGTCAACCTGGATGCCGCCGAGAAACTGGCTCTTGAAAGGGTTAATCTTCCTCTCAAAGGCGAAACCGGCAAAGAAAGAAAATCGGGCACGTCGTTTGAGAACTATCGCCGGGATGAAGAGCGACGGTTCCAGTTCGGTGTCCTAGACACTTTGCGATACTGGTACGAAGATATCTTGCGTATCTTTCCGACCGTCTCTCCAGATCAGGTTTTGGCTATCGCAGAGCGATGGATCATAGATCGATGGGGCGCGGATCCAGAGGCAAACTGGTGGGACAAGGAATCAAGAAAAGGCCGATACGACGAGCGGCGTTTCGGCCTGTGGAGTAACGGCCACGGTTCAATGCCCACGATCGAGCGATACGGAAACTATCTTGAATGGCATGCAATGCACTGCACGATTGGCGAACTCTTGGAGACGCATCCGGCCACAAAAAGCGAAATGTCCTTTGATCGCTTTGATTATTGGCTTGGACAATATCTCCCCACCTCGCCGCCGGAGTGGTTGTCCGATCACCGCAGCACTACGCCGTTGGAGGCGCAATTCTGGCGTGCAGACCCGCGGACTGATAAAGGTTGGCTGTTCAATGTGCGGCGGGACGAGATCCTAAGAGAAATCGGGCTCTCAATGCCTTCGCGGCCAGGCTGGATTGTCGTTAAGGGTTATTGCACGGCACATTTTCCCAAGCGTGAAGAAAATATCTCCGTCTCCACCGCTCTAGTGTCCCCTAAGCCAGCTTTGTCGCTGGTTCGAGCGCTTCAGACGGTCGGCAACCACTTTGATTTCCGTATTCCCGATGAAGACGACGACGCCGAGATCAACGCTCCACCTTACCAGCTCACCGGCTGGCTCGCTTATTTTCAGGGAGATGCTGGCTTCGACAGCCGCGATCCTTCGCGTTATGAGGTCGGTCGAATCCACGCCGGACCGGGGAAAGCACTGATTAGTTCATTCGGTCTGGTTCAGCAAACGGACGGCGCGGCAATTTGGGTTTGTAAAGACACAGGCGAGGCAGCTTTAATATATGAAGCATGGTGCGATGAGCCATCACGCGAAAACGATTATCCTCGCCGAACTAAATCTGACGGTTGGCGGCTTTGGGCACGAGAGGACATCATTCAGTCGTTCTTGCAGAAAGAGGATATGGACCTAATCTTCGAGGTACGGATCGATCGCAGACTTCGGAATCAATACCAGCACTCTTACGAATCAGATGAAAAAAAGAAAACCCACGACAAAATCATCCTCCTCACAAGGGACGGCTCCATCCGCGACTGCAGAGGAGACTTTGGCGTTTGGCAAACGTCTCGTCGCCGAGTACGAGCTTGAATCTGGAGTCGATACGCTTGGTCGATGGCTAGTTCATCATATCGCCGAGCTTATCCAAGACGCCGAAGAAGCAACTTCCGCAGATATTGCCGATCGCCGAGCTGCGGCGGCGAACGCTATCTTGAAGTTTTGGGAGCACCGCCGATCGCTGGATAGAATCGACCCGCTTCGCGATCTCAAACCTCTGCTTGGCGTCATCAGAACGCTGAATCCGGATGAAAATAGATGGAGCCTGCACAGTCAAGATGGAAGCACCGCGCTCTGCGACCTCTATTCCGCTATACGACAGATCATAGTCTTCCTTCTGCTAGACAAAGCGCCTAGTGCGCAGGTTGAACAAAGCAAGTTCCTCTCGGACGAGGAAGCTGAAATCATCGGCGCATTGAACATTTGGCTCGCCGAGTACCAGAAGGAAGCGTTGAAGGCGAAACCTAAACCGCGGCCGCGAAAACGCCAAGCAGAGGCCAATAATTTTGACCCCAAGACTTACGTGCTTTCAGAGATAGATGATGCCCGACGGGCTCTCGACGCTCTGGAACGGGAAGTGCGTGGCCTCGCTCCGATCCCCAAGCCGAACCCGTACGAACTCCTGATAAATGAAAGGCTCCCGCAAATTCGAATAATCACGGTGCCGTCCAACGAAGACCAAGACGACAACTCGGAATTATAGTCGTACCGGACAGAGCGCTTCGTGGGTAAAGTCGCGAGAAAAGAATGCGCCTCGCGCCGCATCGTGATCGCGGGCAGCTTTCGCCCCCGGAACCAACCCCGGCAGGACGAACTGCCGACACCTAGCCAGCCGCTTCAAGCCGCCGTCGGGTTGATCACATTCATATCAATTTCGGTCAGTTCCACCCGCCGCTCAAAGGCAATGCCCGCCTCGTCGAAGAGATGGCAATCGGCGGCATTGATGCCGGTCGCAACCGGCGCATCGGCGCGGATGCCGACGCTGCCGGGGAGCATGGCGCAGAAGTTCTCGGCTTCGCCGTTGAGCGAGGCATAGGCGACCGTATTGGCGCCGAGGCGTTCGATGACGGTCGGGGTGACGGTGAAGACGATATCGCCGCCGTTGAGCTGGATATGCTCGGGGCGGATGCCGAGTGTCAGGGTTTTGCCTGATATGCCGTCGCGTGGCGTCACCGGCAGGAGGGCGGTCTGGCCGCGATACTCCACTTCGACGCCGGCGGCGCTGACGCCCTTGCAGGTGACGGGGAGAAAATTCATTTTCGGGTTGCCGATGAAGCCGGCGACGAACTTATTGGCAGGCTTGTGATAAAGCTCCAGCGGCGCGCCGGTCTGGGAGATATTGCCGGCATCGAGCACGACGATGCGGTCGGCCATCGTCATGGCCTCGACCTGGTCGTGCGTCACATAGATCATCGTGGCCTTCAGCTGCCGGTGCAGCTTGGCAAGCTCGATGCGCATATCGGCGCGCAGCGCCGCATCGAGGTTGGAGAGCGGCTCGTCGAACAGGAAGATCTTCGGTTCGCGCACGATGGCGCGGCCGATCGCGACGCGCTGGCGCTGGCCGCCGGAAAGCATGCCGGGCTTCTGCTGCAGCCGCTCTTCGAGGTGCAGGATGCGCGCCGCATTCTCCACCCTGGCCTTGAGCTTTGCCTCTTCCATCTTTTCGACGCGCAGCGGGAAGGCGATATTTTCGAAAACCGTCATGTGCGGATAGAGCGCGTAGGACTGGAACACCATGGCGATGCCGCGCTTGACGGGCGGCAGGTCGTTGACCCTGACGCCGTTGATGACGATGTCGCCTGCCGTCGTCGCATCGAGGCCGGCGATCATCCGCAGCAGGGTGGATTTGCCGCAGCCCGACGGCCCGACGAAGACGACGAACTCGCCATTCCTCACCTCGAGCTGCACGCCCTTCAGAACTTCGTAGTCGCCGTAGAATTTCTGAACTTTGTTGAGAAGGAGCTGTCCCAAAAATCTGTCTCCGCCGGCGGCCTTCGTCGCACATTCGATATGGGGGAGGGGCCGCGGCTTGTGCCGCGACCCCAGGGCGAGCCTCAAAAGGGCTTACTTGAAGGCTTCGATTTCGGCGGCAGCCTTCTTGAGTGCTGCCTCCGGTTCGGCCTTGCCTGTCACGACCGACTGGATCATCTCGATCATCGAGTTCTGGAAGCCCTTATAGTCGGTGAAGAGCGGCTCCGGACCACCATAGCTGATGCCCTCGATGAGCGGCTTCCAGTAAGGATCCTTGGCGACGAACTCGTCGACCTTCTTCGAGGGACGCAGCGGGGTGAGGCCGGCGCCGCCCTGCAGCTCGTATTCCGACTGGACATCGGGCGAGGTGATGAACTTGGCGAACTCGGTCGCCTTGTCCTCGACGCCGGAGCCCTTGAAGATCGCCAGGCTGTCGGTGATCAGCAGCGTGCCCGGGCCCTTGGCGTCGGGGCCGAGCGGCAGCGTGGTGATGCCCCAGCTGATCTGCGTCTTCTTCAGGCGGTCGGCGGCACCGGAGCCCGCCTGGATCATCGCCACCTTGCCATCGAGGAAGATGGCGCGGACTTCGTTCTGCTCATAGGCCGTCGGGCCTTCTTCGGAGTAGGGGACGATATCCTTATAGGCCTTCAGCGCGGCGAGAATCTGCGGGCTGTCGAGCGTGACCTTGCCGTCGGCATCGGTCACCGCGCCGTTATTGGTGTAAACCCAATGCATGAACTGGTGCATGGTGTTGTCGAACGTCTTGGCGGAGAGACCGAAGCCCGGAATGCCGGTCTTTTCCTTGATGGTCTTTGCCATCTCGATTTCTTCGGCCCAGGTCTTCGGCGGCTTCTCGGGATCGAGGCCGGCCTGCTTGAACAGGTCCTTGTTCCAGTAGAGCGCCTTGGTGGAGAAGGCGATCGGAACGCCCCACTGGTTGCCCTCGAAGGTCACCGTGTCGACGATGTGGGGGTAATAGGTCTTCTTCTCGTCGTCGGTCATCGGCACCGGAACGATAAGGTCGTTCTGGGCGAATTCCTTCAGCGTGCGCGAGCCGACATAGGCCATGGCCACAGGCGTGCCGGCGGCGGCCAGCGTCGTTGCCTTGTCCTGGCACTGCGCCCAGCCGACGACTTCGGGCGCAATCTTCCAGCCCGCGTTCTTTTCTTCCCACTGCTTGATGTATTTGACGTGGACCGGGTCGATCGTGTCGCCGCAATAGATCCAGCTGATTTCCTTGTCGGCCGCCTGGGCAGTGACCGCGGTCAGTGCGGTCGAACCGAGCAAGGCGAGCGCCATAAGGCCTGTCTTGATTGTTATACTCACGTCGTGACTCCCGTTCTTGTGTTAGCTGTTCACTCGTTTTTTTGGTCTTATTGTTTCACCGCACCGGCGGTCAGCCCGCCGACGAGGTAGCGCTGAAGGAAGAAGATGACGACCATTGCCGGCGCGATGCCGACAAAGGAAGCCGCCATGAGTTCGTTCCAGATAACCTCCTGCTTGCCGAAGTAAGCAAAGAGACCCACCGGCAAAGGCATGTATTCGGTCTTCGAGTTGAAGGTCAGCGCGAAGATGAATTGCTGGGCGTAAGCGCCGATGAAGGTGGTGATGGCGACGACGATGATCCCCGGCATCGCAATCGGCAGGATGACGCGGCGCAGCGTGTAGAAATGGCTGGCGCCATCCATGTAGGCGGCTTCGTTGAGTTCCTGCGGGATACGGATCATATAGGTGCGCAGCAGCCAGATCGCCGAGGGGATCAGGAAGGCGACGCCCGGCACGATCATGGCGAGATAGGTGTTGAGCACGCCCATGCTGCGCATCAGCCGGAAGAGCGGGATCAGCAGCACGGCGCCGGAGAACATGTTCACCGTCAGGAAGGCGCCGAGCAGGATGCCCATGCCCTTGAATTCGAACTTCGCAAAGGCATAGGCCGCCGGAATGACGAGGCAGAGCACGATCAGCGTGACGATGATCGAGATGAAGAAGGAGTTGAAGATATAGCGCCCGAAGCCCGGGACGCTGACCCACATCGTCCGGTAGGCCTCGAAGGAACCATTCTCCGGCCAGAAGCGGTAGGGCGAGGAGAAGAGCTGGCTGAGCGGCTTCAGCGACACCATGAAGCCTTCGAAGAAGGGCGCCAGCACGAAGAACAGAAAGAGCGCGATGCCGCAATAGATCAGGATGATCTCCCACCAGCGGTAACGGTCGATCATGGCGGGACTGCTCATGCGCGCTTCTCCGGGTTGAGGCGGCGGGTGACGCGGAAATAGGCAAAGCAGAAGAGCGACAGGAAGATGCAGATCAGCACGGCGCGGGCCGCCCCTTCGCCATATTTCTTCGAGCCGATGGCGGTCTGATAGGTATCGATGATCATCGTCGTCGTCTCGCCGCTCGGTCCGCCCTGCGTCAGGATCCAGATGATGTCGAACGAGTTGAAGGTGGCGATCAGCGACAGCATCGACATGGTGATGATGGCGGGCACCATCAGCGGCAAGGTGATGCGGCGGAAGCGATACCAGCGGCCGGCGCCGTCGGTCCATGCGGCCTCGTAAAGATCCTTCGGAATAGACTGGATCGCCGCCAGGAAATAGATCGTCACCAGCGGCACGCCGATCCACACGTCGGTGACGATCGTCGCCCAGAAGGCGGTGCTGCCATAGGCGAGGAAGGCGACCGGACCGTCGACCAGCCCGAAGCGCTGCAAAACGCCCGATATCATCCCGAACTGGCCATTATACATCCAGCCCCACATGAAGATGCCGATCGCCATCGGCACGATCCAGGGCGGCATGGTCAGTAGCCGGAACAGCGAGCGGCCGGGCACGGCGGCATTCAGCATGCAGGCGCCGAAGGTGCCGATTACCATTTTCAGCGCGACCGAGAAAAAGGTCCAGATGAAGGTGCGGAAGATGACCTCGGCAAAGGTGGCGTTGAAGATCTTCTCGTAATTGACCCAGCCGACCCAGTTGGTGGTCTTCTTCAGCGATGCATCGGTGAAGGAGAGAATGAAGGTATCGACGAGCGGATAGGCGACGATGGCGAGAACATAGAGAACGGCCGGAAGGAGGAGGATCCAGGCGAAGATGAAGGCGCTTCTTTGAACACTCATCTTGCCGCCGTCCTCAAGCCGCTCTGGCGTGAAGGGCCTCGTCGAAGCGGTCCCAGACGGGACGCAGATCGACGACGGTTTTCTTCATCCTCGCTTCGTCCATCGCGAGCGCCAGAATGCCGGCTTCGAGCGCATTCAGCGTGGAAACCGGAAGCTCGAGCCCGGTGCGCACGCTTTCCAGGAGGTCGCTCGCCATCTGTTCATCGGCGCCATAATGCTGGGAGAGCTCGGTGGCGGCATATTTGTTCTCGACCACCTTGTTGCCGGTCAGCTGCTCGTGCACATCGAGATAGCCGCGGACGAAATCGCCCTCGGCCATGCCGCGCGAGCCCATGATGGCGAAGCGGCGGAACTGGTCGGGCACGTTCAGATTGGTGTGGAAGTTCATGCCGACGCCGTTTTCATATTCGACGATCGCCACCTGGTAATCGATGATGTCGGCATCGCTGTCGAAGACCTTGTCCGATCCCATCCAGCCGCTCGGCTTGCGGTGGAAAAGCTCGAGGTCGTTGATCCCTTCGCGCGCCGGGTCGTTGGCCGGAATGAAGCTCTTGCGGCCGCCGAAACTCGCGACCCGCTCCGGCCGCGCGCCGACGACACCATTATAAAGGTCGAGGTCGTGGCAGCATTTCTCCAGCATGAAGCTGCCGGAATAGCGCTCGTAGCGGCGCCAGTCGCGCATGAAGAAGGCGCCGTGATAGGGCTCGATGTGTTCGGAGGCCTCGATCGAGACGATCTGGCCGAGCTTGCCCTCGGCCTGGATGGCGCGCAGATCCTTGTAGAGGGGCGAATAACGCAGCACCAGGCCGACCATCAGCCGCTCATGGCCGAACTTCGCCATCAGATGGGCAAGCTCGATGCTTTCGGCGATCGTGGTGACGATCGGCTTTTCGCAGAAGATCTTGAGCCCGGCTTGCAGCCCGAGCCTGATGTGATCAAGATGCAGGTGATTGGGGGAGCCGATCATCAGCAGATCGAGCTTTTCGGAAGCGAGCAGCTCCTGCGGCGAGCCATAGGCCTTGCCGACCGAAATTCCCTTTTCCGTCAATCCTGGAAGTCCGGCGGGTTCCGGATCCACATAGCCGACAATATCGAAGCTGCTATCGATCGCTTTGAAGACGTAGCCGAGATAGCCGAGCCGGAATCCCAGCCCGATGATTCCCACTTTCATGCCGATCAAGTTCCCAGTTTAGGTAATTTATTTTCTTTAAGTTGGGACAAAAAACGAGGGGCGTCAATAGAAAACGGGCATCACAGCAGGAGTATGAAATTTATTTTCATAGAGCGGTAGGCGGATGTCGATTGCCGGCTGCTGCAGGCGGGAGGCGGATCGCCGAAGGGAGGAGCGCGCACCGCTTGAAGCGGCCGCAGTGAATTCAGCCTCTGCTTCTGCTGCGGCAAGCACACGCGAGACTCGCGAAATGTTGAAAAGACACGTGAGTTTACGTGTGTAGGATGGTGCGAGAACCCGAGGCAAGGAGGAGCCATCATGACCCGCATGACAGCCAAGGATTTCCCGCAGGAACTTCTCGAACTCTATGATTACTACGCGCACGGGAAGATCACCAAGCGCGAGTTTCTCGACCGGGCCGGCAAATTCGCCGTCGGCGGGCTGACGGCAGCCGCCATTCTCTCGTCGCTGAGCCCCGATTATGCGCTGGCGACCCAGGTCGAGGCCACCGATCCCGATATATCAGCCGAATACATCACCTATCCCTCGCCGAAAGGAAATGGCGATGTCCGCGCCTATCTCGTCCGCCCGAAAAACGCCACCGGCAAAGTCGCCGCCGTGGTGGTCGTGCACGAAAACAGGGGCCTCAACCCCTATATCGAGGATGTGGCGCGGCGCGTGGCGAAGGCCGGTTTCATCGCGCTGGCCCCGGATGGCCTGACATCGGTCGGAGGCTACCCCGGCAATGACGAAAAGGGACGGGAGCTGCAGCAGAAGGTCGACCCGGAAAAGCTGATGAACGACTTCTTCGCGGCCGTGGAATTTCTGATGAAGAGCGATCTCACCACCGGCAAGGTCGGGATTACCGGCTTCTGCTATGGCGGCGGTGTCGCCAATGCCGCGGCGGTCGCCTATCCCGAACTGGCCGCCGCCGTGCCTTTCTACGGCAGGCAGCCGCGCGCCGAGGACGTGCCGAAGATCAAGGCGCCCCTGCTTCTGCATTATGCCGGGCTGGACAAGGGCATCAACGAAGGCTGGCCGGCCTATGAGGCCGCGCTGAAATCATCTCAAAAAACCTACGAGGCCTATGTCTACCCCGACGTCAATCACGGCTTCCACAATGATACCACGCCGCGCTACGACGAAGCGGCCGCCAAGCTCGCCTGGCAGCGCACGGTCGACTGGTTTAAGAAATACCTCGCCTGAGAAGGCCGAGTTGGACGATGCTGCGGGCGGGACGTGCTCCCGCCCTCTATTCGTGCTTGCGTGCGGTCAAGGCGACTGACGGTCGGTGATCAGGCTCCAGAAAGAACCGTCGCCGGACAGGTTTTCAAATTCGGCAAGCTTGCGAAGCTGGCGGAAAGAGGCGTCGGACACGCTCCGATTTCCCCAGCGCAAGCAGTCCATGAATTTGACTTGACGTTCGTCAACGCTCATCGGCGCTTCGCGCGATCCCTTCGCATGCAGGCGGGACTTTTTCAAAATGCGCCCGTCGCGCATCATGACCGTGACGACATGCGGGAGGCGCTCCACGCCTTTTTCCTCATCGGCCGAATAGGACTGCATGTCGATGCGCGGCATGAATTCCCGGATTTCCGGGCGCCCGATCTGCTGCCGTGTAAAGTCCGAAAGGCTAAGGCAGCCTTTGAGGAAAGCCGTCGCCAGGCAATATTGCATCGAGAAACGTGCCTGCATCTCATCGGCGGGGTCGGGATAAGCGAGGTTGCGGGCAGCGGATATGCCGACTTTCGTCTCGATCCCGGCAATATCATCCGCCAAAAGCCGATGCTCCTGCTTCAGATCCAGAAGCGCGTCGATGGCGCGATGGGTTGAAGCGCAGCAGGGATGGCGCTTGGTCACCACGCCCCGGCTTTCGATGATATGCTCCTGCTCGAATGTCAGGCCCTCCCAGCCCCTGGCATCATCGCCCCCGAAAAGGTCGAGGAAGCCTTGCGGCCGTTCGAGGATATCCGGCCGGCCGCTCAGACCCGCAAGCGCCATGCGCGCCGCATCCACGGCATTACGCGCTGCAATGCCGGCATGAAGCGGTTTGGCGGCCGTACCGAATTGCCCCTTCGGGCCGCAGGCGAAGCTCGTCGCAAGGCTCATCGCCGCGACTAAGCCGTTTTCGTCGGCACCGAGAAGCCGGGCCACGCCAGCCGCGGCCCCGATGCTGCCGACCGTCGCCGTTGCGTGCCAGCCCCTGTTGTAGTGAGAGGGATTGACGCCGAAGCCGACCGCCGCCTGCGCTTCCAGCCCAGCCAGGTAGGCCTCGAGAAATCGTCTTCCGCTTGTGCCCCTGCCGCTCGTCAGAACCGCCAGCAGCGCCGGCACCAGCACCGCGGAGGCATGCGCCCTCGCCGGATGGAAATTGTCATCGAAATCGAGCGCATGCGCCGCCGTCGCGTTGATGAGTGCGGCAAGCGAGGGCGAGGCCAAGCCGCCGGTGATGAGCCGCGCTTGGCCGCCGCCGGCGATTTCCCCGTCGAAAGCGCGGGTGAGCGCGGCGACGCTTTCATCGCCGCTGCCTGCAATCATGCAGCCGATGGTGTCGACCACGGCATCGCTTGCCCGTTCGATGGCGAGGGTTGAGAACGTCGTTCGCGACAGGAGCTGTTGCGCGATCGTCCGGAGAATGGTGACCATTGACGAAAGTCTTTCCGTGAGTTTGGTTCTCAGCGAAAATGTTCAAATTTCCTGAGGTCCGCAATCTTATGCGGTTTGCGGGTAGGGCTATCGATATTGGGGATAGAATGGCGCGAGACACGAGTGCGGCGATCAGCCTGAAGCATATCGAGGCCTATGACGCCATCGCTGCAACGGGCTCGACGATCGCCGCTTCCGTCGAGCTCGGGATCTCGCAATCGAACGCCAGCCGCTTGCTGCAGCAACTGGAAGACTATCTCGGCGTCCGGCTTTTCGACCGGGAAAAGAACCGGCTTCAACCGACCCGCGAGGGGCTGCAGCTCGGCCCGGAAATCCGGGCCATTTCCGACCGGCTGCGGGCCTTGAAAACGGCGGCGATGGAGCTCGAGAGCGGTCGCTCGCGCGACATCATGCTGCGGCTCGCCTTTCCCTCCAGCCTTTCCTCGACACGCATTCCGAAGCTGGTGAAGAATTTTCTCGCCGCAAATGGCCCAATGCGTGTTGAAGTCGCTTCCGGCAGCTATCTCGCCATCGAACGGATGGTGGCCGATGGCGAGGCCGATCTCGGTTTCGCGCGTCTGCCGCTGATGAGCCCGGGATTGAAGCCGGAGAAGATCATGTCGTCGCGGGTCATCTGCGCCCTGCACAACGATCATCCGAAGGCCGGCAGCCGGCAATTGTCGGTCGGCGACCTGAAGGGGCAGGATCTGATCATGCTGAACAGGGAGCGCCCAGTTCGCCATGAACTGGAGGCTTTGTTCTACAAGGCCGGCATCCGTCAGCGCCCGCTGCTCGAAGCGCATTCGGTGGCGAGCGCCTGCGCGCTGGCCGGCCAGGGGCTCGGCATTGCACTGGTCGGCGAGATCATCGCCCGCGAATATGCGACGCTGCCGCTGCAGTTCATTCCGCTCGAACCGGAACTGCCGGTTGCCTATGCGCTGATCAGCGGAGAGAAATTTCCGATGCCGAAGGCCGCCAGCCTCTTCCTTCAAAGCATTTCGGACTGGGCATGATGACGGCGCCAGAACCGTCCCGGGGGATCGCAAACGTATGAATATCAAGCAACTGGAAGTCCTGCGCACGCTCCTGGCGACAGGGTCGACGATTGCCACGGCAAAGACGATGGGTCTCAGCCAGTCCGGCGTCAGCCGCCTCCTCCAGCAGCTCGAGGCGGATCTTTCGATGTCGCTTTTCGTGCGCGACAAAGGCCGTCTCGTCCCCACCCCCGAGGCCCTGCTTCTTGCCCGCGATGCCGAAAACATCTTGCTGGCGGTCGACCGAATGTCGGGCCATGCCGAGGACTTACGAAGCGGCGCCGCCGGCCCGGAGATCGTCCGCATCGGTCTGCCGAGCAGCATGTGGGAGCATTTCGCGCCGGCAATGCTGGCCGATTACATCAGTGATTTCCCCGGCGTGCGGATCGAAACCTTCTTCGAGACGACGACCGCGATCAACAAGCTCGTCGAGCAGCGGGTGATCGATTTCGGCTTTCTGCGCATGGAGGGCGAGAGCGGACCGGGCATCGAGGTCGAGCGCGTCGCGACCGGCGAAAGCGTCTGCGTCGTTCCGAAGGATCATCCTCTTGCGAAGCTGGAGGAAATCACGGTCAGGAATTTGCGCGACGTGCCCCTCATTCTGATTGGCCGACAGCGGCCGAACCGTATGGCGCTCGACCAGACCTTCCGGCGGGCCGGCGTCAAGCAGATCGTCAAGATCGAGACGCATACCAACAGTTCGGCCTGTTCCTACGTCGCGCATGGCCTGGGGGTCACGATCATCAGCAGCTTCTATGCGAATCTCTATCGCCACCTGCCGGTGGTTCACCGTCCCTTCGTGCCGCGCGCGACCCAGGAGTTCGGATTGGCGAGGGCGGTCGGGACGCCGCTCTCGATTGCCGCCCACGCTCTGAGTGACGCCTTGAAACGACAAATCCAGCTTTCACAAAAAGACGTTTAAAATCAGATTTTTAATCTGGTCATTTAAGCCGACGCAGTCGCCTAGGTTGCCCTCTTATTCCGCATAGACTTATGACGGAATCGCATAATATTGCGGATATTTCTTCATTCGATCATAGTCTGCGGCAACGAAACCGATGGCGCTGGGCACTGTCCGTCGCCCATCGCGGGGAACAAAAATGCTGAAATTCGTTCTGAACCGCCTGCTGATGGCCTTGCCGACGATCGTCCTCGTTTCGGTGACCGTCTTCACGCTGATCCGCTTCATACCCGGCGATCCGGCGGCACTGATGCTGGGGGATATGGCTGAGCCGGCCCAGATCGCGGCGATGCGCTCGGAACTCGGCCTCGACAAATCGTTGCCGCAACAGTTCCTGATCTGGACCGCCAATGTCGTCCAGGGTGACTTCGGCAGCTCGATCGTCAACGGCGAGGCGGTTTTGCCGCTCGTCGTATCGCGCTTTCTGGTCAGCGCCGAAATCGTCATCGTCGCCGTTCTTCTGGCAAGCCTCATCGCCGTGCCGGCCGGCGTCATCGCCGCCTGGCGGCAGAACAGTCTGACGGATCTGGCGCTGGTCGGCACGGCAACGATCCTGCTGTCGATCCCGACATTCTGGCTCGGTCTCCTGCTTCTGCTTTTCTTCGGCTTGCAACTCGGCTGGCTACCGGTCCTCGGCTATGTCTCGATCGGCAGCAACGTCACCGGCGGCCTGCTCTACCTGGTGCTGCCGATCATGACCCTGGTCATTCACGAGATGGGTGTGTTGATCCGCATGGCACGCGCCTCGACGCTGGAAGTGCTGCGTCTAGACTATATCACCCACGCCCGGGCCAAGGGGCTTTCCGAAAGCGCCGTCCTTTGGCGGCACGCCTTCAAGAACGCCTTCGGCCCGACCTGGACGGTCATCGGCCTGATCCTCGGCAACCTGCTCGGCGGCATCGCCGTCATCGAGACGGTCTTCACCATTCCGGGGCTCGGACGGCTGATGGTCGACAGCATTTTTGCCCGCGATTACCCCGTCATCCAGGGGTGTCTGCTGTTCGTCTCGCTTTCCTATGTGCTGGTCAATTTGGTCGTCGACCTGCTCTATCCCTTGTTCGATCCGCGGGTAGTTGCCGAATGAAAAACGTCACCTTCAACGGCTTCATCGGCAGCATTCTGATTGCCGCATTGCTGATCTCCGCTGCGATCGGCCTCTTCTGGACCCCGTATGATCCGATGAAGCTCGGCTTCACGGCACGGCTGGCGGCGCCAAGCAGCGCCCACTGGCTCGGAACCGACGAATTCGGCCGCGACGTGCTCAGCCGCCTGATCGTCGGCGCCCGGGCGAGCGTCTGGATCGGCACCTTGACGGTCACATTCGCAACCGTCTGCGGCACGCTGATCGGTCTCGTCAGCGGTTACGCCCGCGGCTGGATCGATGCCGTCATCATGGCCGTCAACAACGCGCTTCTCGCCTTTCCGGGCATTCTTCTGGCGCTTGGATTGCTCGCCGTCTTCGGCGCCAACCAATATGGCATCATCTTCGCGCTGGGCATTGCCTATTCTCCGTCGATGGCCCGCGTTGTCCGGGGTGCAGTCCTGTCGCTGCGCGAGCGGGAATTCATCGAGGCCTCGAAGGTGATGGGCAATGGCGAGCTCTACACCATGTTCCGCCATATCCTTCCCAATTGCGTCGCCCCGATCACCGTGCTTGCGACCTCGATGTTCGGCTGGGCGATCCTTTCGGAAAGCGCGCTCAGCTTTCTCGGTCTCGGCGTTCCGCCACCGGCGCCGACCTGGGGCAACATGCTGGCCGCCGGCCGGCCGTTCATCGAGCAGGCGGTCTGGCTGGGTCTGTTCCCGGGCCTGGCGATCGCCCTGACGCTCCTCGGCATCAATCTTCTGGGCGACGCTCTTCGGGACAGACTCGATCCGCGGATGAGGGGGCTGAAATGACCAATGAAACGCTTTTGAATGTCCGCAACCTGTCGCTGCAGGTCACGGGGACCGGTGTGCAGGTCGTCAAGAACGTCAGCTTCGACATTGCCGCAGGCGAGATCTTCGGCATCGTCGGAGAAAGCGGCTCGGGCAAGACGCTGGCAACACGCGCGCTGATCTCGCTGCTGCCGGCACCGATCAAGGCGATCGGCGGCTCCGTCGCCTACAAGGGACGCGACGTGCTTTCGATGAACGGCGCGCAATTGCGCCAATTGCGGGGCGCGGAAATCGGTGTCGTCTTCCAGGAGCCGATGACTTCGCTCAATCCCTCGATGACCGTCGGCCGCCAACTCGAAGAAGGGTTGCGGCTGCACACGAAACTTTCGCAGGAAGAACGGCGCAGCCGGATCCTCGACATGCTGAACCGGGTCGGGATCCGCGATCCCGCCGGGGCGCTCACGTCCTACCCGCATGAATTCTCAGGCGGCATGCGCCAACGCATCATGCTGGCATCGGTCATGCTGCTGAAACCGGCGCTGTTGATTGCCGACGAGCCGACGACCGCGCTCGACGCGGTGATCCAGCGCGACGTCATGGAATTGATGGTCGAACTGACACAGGCGGAAGGCACCGCCGTGCTGCTGATCAGTCACGATCTGCCGATGGTTGCCCGCTATACCAACCGCATCGTCGTCATGGAAAAGGGCGTGATCGTCGAAGAAGGACGCACCGCCGATCTGCTCGACGCACCCAAGCGTCCCTATACCAAGAAATTGCTTTCCTCCCTGCCGTTCCGCGGAGAGAGGCGGACGATCGACAAGACCAAGGCGCCGATGGTCTCGGCGCGGGATATCGTCGTCGACTATCCGGGCCGGCGGTCGCTGATG
Source organism: Rhizobium sp. BT03 (assembly GCF_030053155.1). Lineage (NCBI taxonomy): Bacteria > Pseudomonadati > Pseudomonadota > Alphaproteobacteria > Hyphomicrobiales > Rhizobiaceae > Rhizobium > Rhizobium sp. BT03. Next base: position 116,398 of record NZ_CP125642.1, on the reverse strand, counting down.
AAGAAGGCAACGCCGAAGCGGGCACTGCATGGCGTCAGCATCGATATCCACGAGGGCGAAGTCGTGGCGCTTGTCGGTGGTTCCGGTTCCGGCAAAACCACGCTCGGCCGCACCATCGCCGGACTGGTCCGCGAGAGCGAGGGCGATATCCGGTTCAAGGGACGCAGCCGCGACGACGACTGGATGGACTACCGGCTGAATTGCCAGATGGTGTTTCAGGACCCTTATTCCTCGCTCAATCCGCGCATGACCATCGTAGCACTCGTCGAGGAAGCGCTGCGGCTCGTTCCCGATCTCGACGCTGCGGCAAAGCGCAAGCGCGCCCTGGAGACGCTTGAAGAAGTCGGGCTTGGGGCCGACTATGCGGAGCGCTATCCGCATGAGCTTTCGGGCGGCCAGCGTCAGCGCGTGGCGATTGCCCGGGCCATTGCGCGCCGGCCGAAATTCCTGATCGCCGACGAGCCGGTCTCGGCGCTTGACGTGACGGTCAGGGCGCAGGTGCTCGAACTCCTGTCCGATCTGCAAAAACGCTACGGCTTTTCCTGCCTGTTCATCAGCCACGATCTCGGCGTGGTCGAACAGGTGGCCGATCGCGTCGTCGTCATGCAGGACGGCCGGATCATCGAGGAGGGCGACCGCGATACGGTTTTCGACTGCCCGAAGGAGGCCTATACGCAACGGCTTCTCTCGGCCATCCCCGCTCTGGACCACAATGCCCAGGGCGGCGTGATCCTCAAATGGCGCCTGGAGAACTGACATGACGACGATGATTGAATCCGCAAAGCTCGCAGAGCGATTGAACGCCATCTGCGACGCCCAGCCTTTCGTGACACGCTTCATGGTGCGTGCGCTTTCAAGCGGTGAAACGATCGGCAGGGGCGCGGACGAGGAAACGCCCTCCGCCAGCACCCGAAAGACCTCGATCATGATGGCAGCCTTGAAGGCCGCCCATGAAGGCCGCCTCGATCTCGACGAACGGATCACCTACGAAAAGCGTTTCGCCGAGGAAGTGGCGAGCGGGATGTTCCGCTATCTCAGCCCCGGTATCGTCATATCGTTGCGCGACGCCATCACCGGCATGATGGTGCTGAGCGACAATGTCTGCACCAAGATGGTCTTCGAAAGGCTGACGCTCGAAGAGGTCGACAGCTATTGCAAGTCGATCGGCATGACCGGCACCAACCATCGCTTCCTCATCCCGCCCTTGGCGCTGTCGCCCGATCATTCATTGAAGGCCGTCACCACGACGACGGCGCGCGATCAGGTCTATCTGCTGCAGACCATCCTGGATGCGCAGGATTCGCGGGAAGCCGCCGACCGGCTCGGCTGCTCGCAGGCGCTCAGCGTCTATGCGCTTCAAACCCTGAAGAACCAGATCCTGCGTTATGCCATTCCCTCCCGGCTGCCGTTTGGCGTGCTCGTCGCCCACAAGGGCGGCACGGGAAAGCGCGGCCGCATGAATGCCGGCATCGTCTATCGCGACGGTTCCCCCTTCTACATCATCGCCGCCTATACCGACGACGTGCCGCAGGAAATGCCGGACGGCACGCCCGGCTACACAGTCGCGCTTGAAACCATCGGCAGACTCTCACGCGCCTGCTGGGATGAATTCCAATCCTAACGATCATAAAAAGAGGGTAGAACAATGCATAAGCTTCTTCTTGCAGGCACCATGTTGATGGCGATGACCGGCGTGGTCGACGCCCGCGACATCGTCGTGGCTCAAAGCTCCGACCTGCGCAGCAACAATCCGGGCGTCAATCGCGACGGCAATACCGATGGCGTCATCCTGCATATCGTCGAAGGGCTCGTCGGCTATGCCAACAACGGCGAGGTCAAGCCGCTGCTGGCAAAGAGCTTCGAAGTCTCGGCGGACGGGCTGACCTATAGCTTCAAATTGCGCGACGGCGTCAAATTCCACAGCGGCAAGACATTGACCGCCGATGACGTCGTGTGGAACTGGAACCGCTATCTCAAGCCCGAAACGAAATGGACCTGCCTGCCCGATTTCGACGGCAGCGGCACCGTGCATGTTACCGGCGTCAAGGCAGCCGATGCCTCCACCGTCACCATCACGCTGGAAAAGCCATCCGCGGTTTTCCTTGGCCTCCTGTCGCGCCCCGAATGCGGTTACACCGGGATGATCTCCCCGGAATCGGTCGGCGCGGACGGAAGCTTCATCAAGCCGATCGGCACCGGACCCTTCAAATGGGATGAATGGAAGAAGGGCGAATATATCCGTCTCGCCAAGTTCGACGATTATGTTTCGCCGGAGAATGACGGCAAGCCTGACGGCATGGTCGGCTCCAAGCGCCCTCTCGTCGATGGCATCAAGTTCATGGTCATTCCCGATGCTTCGACTGTGAAAGCCGGCCTTCAGTCCGGCGTGCTCGATACCGCGGAAATTTCGCCGGATCTCATTCCCGAATTCAAGACGAGCGACACGATGCAATTGATCGTGGCCCGTAACAACGGCAAAAACCTGTTCTACATCCAGACGCGCGACAAGGTTCTGGGCAACCCCGGCGTGCGCCGCGCCATGGCGATGGCACTCGATCTCGACCAGCTCGTCGAGGCCGCCTCCAATGGCACCGGCGCCGCCAACGGTTCGATGGTTTCGCAAGATTCGCTCTATTTCGACGATGTCCAGAAGAAGCGTCTGCCCTACGACATCGAGGCCGCGAAGAAGGAGCTGGCGGAAGCTGGCTACAAGGGCGAGCCGATTACCATCATCGCCAACAAGCGCAGCAACGTGCCGAGCTTCCCGGCCGCGGTGATGGCGCAGGCCATGATGCAGCAGGCGGGTCTCAATGTGCAGATCGAGGTACTCGACTATGCGACGCAGGTCGATCGCCGCCGGTCCGGCAACTACCAGATCATCTCGCAATCGGTCGCGCCGCGGCTCGATCCGGCGCTGATGTACGGCTTCTATGTCGGCAACAAGGACAAGAACGCTTCCCTGATGTGGGATGATCCGAAGGCCGTCGAGTTGATGAAGGCCGCCTATGCGGAGCCCGACCGGACGAAGCGTCAGGCGATCTTCGACGAGTTTCACACGCTGATGCTCAAGGAAATGCCGGGCATCTTCCTCTATGACATGGTCGATGTCTGGGGCGCGACCAAGAAGCTGAAAGGTCAGCCCGTCTGGCAATCGAATGCCCGTCTTTGGGAAGTTTCGCTCGACGATTGAGCCTGAACTGCCGCGCCCGCCAGCTCGGGCGCCGCCATCCCACTTCGACAGCCAACAGAAGATCCGGCAGGCAGACCTGCCGGGTCCGGTGCAACACGTCCCTGTGGCGGCAGGACAGACAGCGAGGAAATGCCATGAATCTTGACGCGATCAACTCCATTGCCGCGACGATCGAAAAGATGAAGCCGGATTATATCGCGCTCAGCGACAGTATCTGGGATTTCGCAGAACTGAAATTCGAGGAGCAGCGCTCGTCGCAATTGCTGGCAAGGACACTCGAGGAAAACGGCTTCGCCGTGCGCCGCGGCGTGGCAAGCATGGAAACGGCCTTCATCGGCGAAGCCGGCAGCGGCAAGCCGGTGATCGCTTTCCTCGGCGAATTCGATGCCCTGGCCGGAATGAGCCAGACCGCCGGCGTCTCCGAGCCTCTTCCCGAGGCGGCGGGAGCGACCGGTCACGGCTGCGGGCACAATCTGCTTGGCGTCGGATCGCTGATGGCGGCGGTTGCGCTTGCCCGCCATCTCAAGGAGAACGACCTGCCCGGAACGGTGCGTTATTACGGCTGCCCGGGAGAGGAGGGCGGTTCCGGCAAGACCTTCATGGTTCGCGCCGGCGCATTCGACGACGTCGATGCCGCCCTGACCTGGCATCCGGCCCCATTCAACGGCGTTCGTTCGACGAACAATCTTGCCGTCCTCGAATATTACTATCGCTTCAGGGGTGTAGCGGCCCATGCGGCCAACAGCGCCCATCTCGGACGTTCGGCGCTCGATGCCGTGGAACTGATGAATGTCGGCGTCAATTTCCTGCGCGAACACATGCCGCAGGATTGTCGCGTTCACTACGCGATCACCGACACCGGCGGCAGGGCCGCCAATGTCGTGCAGGCGAGCGCCGAAGTTCTCTATCTGATCCGAGCGCCCGACATGCCGCAGGCGCTTGCGCTTGCCGGGCGCGTCGAGAAAGTCGCCCGCGGTGCGGCGATGATGACCGAGACCGCGGTCGAAATCGTGTTCGACACCGCCTCGACGAACCTGCTTCCCAACATCACGCTGGAAACGGCAATGCACGAGAACATGGTCGCGCTCGGGCCGATCGCCTTCGACGAGGCCGACATCGCCTTCGCCAGGAAAATCCAGGATACCTTCACGCCGGAAGCGATCGCGAGCAGCCTCCGTCTCTACCAGATCAAGGGAGACGTGTTCTCCAACGCCAAGGTCGATGGCTCGACGCCCTTGCACACCGGTCTGCGCGATTTCGAAGGACAATCGCATTTCCGCGCCGGATCGACCGATGTCGGCGACGTCAGCTGGGTGACGCCGACCGCGCAATGCTGGGCGCCGGCCTGGGCGATCGGCACCAATCCCCATACCTGGCAGGTGGTCGCGCAGGGAAAAAGCCCGGCCGCGCACAAGGCCATGGCGCATGCCGCCAAGACGCTAGCGGCAACCGGTCTCGCATTGCTGTCGTCATCCGACCTCCTGGCAGCCGCAAAGGCCGAGTGGCTGGAAAAGACCAGCGGCAAAGCCTATGTCTGCCCGATCCCCGACAATGTGATGCCCGCAGCGGTTCACAGCCGCTAGCTCCCGCCTTCGTCTACCGGGACAGCGACCCGCATAGTACCCGCTTGCAGCATCCCATGAAAAAGCACTAAGGGTATGGAAGTCGAAGGCGCGGAACTGAGGCATTCACCGCTTTCGAACCTCCAACACGTCGGAAAAGGCAAAGATGACAAGCTCCGAATGGCGGGTGGGAGTGCTGTTTTCCAGAAGCGGAATTAGCGAAGTCACGGAAACAGAGCACTTTCTTGGCACCGCACTTGCGATCGAGGAAGTCAATGCGGCGGGGGGCGTGCTTGGCAAGCCCATCGTTCCGATCGCTTACGATCCAGGCGGGGACCAAACCGCCTATCGCAATCTGGCACGGCGCCTGCTGGCGGACGATGACGTCAACATCATTTTCGGTACCTCGATGTCGGCCAGCCGGAAGGCCGTGCTGCCGATCGTCGAGCGGCACAATGGACTGTTGTTTTATCCGTCGATGTATGAAGGTTTCGAATATTCGGAGAACGTGGTCTATACCGGCGCCACCCTCAATCAGAATACTTTCGCGCTCGCAGAATACCTTCTCCGCCACCATGGACGCCGCATCCTCTTCGTCGGCGCGGATTACATCTATCCGCGCGAATCCAATCGGGTGATGCGGGATGTGCTCGAGGCAAAAGGCGGCGAAGTCGTCAGCGAGCGATACCTTCCTCTTCATGCCGACGAACAAACCTTGCGTTCGGTTATTTCCGATATCGTCCGCCTTCAGCCCGATGCCATTTTCTCGACGATCGTCGGCCGGCCGGCGCAGCGCTTTTACCGCATGTATGCCGAGGCCGGAATCGATCGCAAGAAGGTTCCGATCGCCAGCCTGACCATGGCCGAGAGCGAGATTCGCGAGATCGGAGCCGACGCTTGCACCGGTCATATTCTTTCGGCGACCTATTTCCAGACGGTCGAGAACGAGGCGAATGAGCGCTTCGTGGCGGCGTTCAAAGCCCGCTTTGGCCAGGACTTCACCACGAGCGTATGGTCGCAGCCGGCCTATGCGCAGGTTCACCTTTTCGCCCGCGCGCTTGCCCGGGCCGGCTCGCTCGAGACCCATCGCATTTCCGAGGAAATTCTCCTGGAGGATTTTTCTGCTCCGGAAGGGCGGATCAATTTCGACGCCGATACCCGACATCTCTGGCTGCATCCCCGCATCGGCGTGGCGCGGGCCGACGGGCTTTTCGACATTGCCTGGCAGGCGCCTGGCCCGATCCGGCCGGACCCGTACCTGACCGCTTCGCGGTTCGAAGACGTTTGGTTGGAGGCCTGAGATGGCGGGACCGAGCCGGATCGTTCAGGATCTGCGGCGCGCACGCGTTCTGGTTGTCCATCCGCGCGACGAGGACGGCAACTTGCTGATCGCCCACCTCAAGCGCCTTGGGTGCGAGGTTCGGGCGACGTGGCCGCTCCCGCCTGCCTTGCCGCCCGACATAGACACCGTCTTCCTGCATGTCGAGGATGTTCAGCTCGAGCACGCGCTCGAGATCATCGACCTGCAGCAAACGGCGGTTATCGCCATCCTGACCTATGAGAGCCCGACGGCACTCCAGGCGATCATCGATCTCAACGCTCACGGCGTTATCAGCAAACCGCTGCGGCCGCTTGGGATCCTGACGCAATTTGCGCTTGCACGCTATCGGCAAAGCTACGAAAAACGGCTCGCCGGCAAGGTGCAGAAACTCGAGGAAACGTTGAAAAGCCGGCGGCTTGTGGAAAAGGCCGTTTCGGCGCTGCGGGTCATGAATGGCCTCGATGAAGAGGCGGCCTACAGGCTCTTGCGCGATCAGGCGACGTCGAAGCGCGTTCCGATGGCAACGATTGCCGAGTCGATCATTGCCGCGCAAGACACGATGAAAAGCCTTGGACTGTCGATCGGCGCAAAAACTCAAATTTAAGCCCTGAGTTGTGGCCGCGCAGCTCTTGAAAATATCCAACAGAGCGGCTTGACGGTCGTATTCTTTCGTGCAAGCCTAAAGATAACGAGCAGGTTTGCTCAGCGGCAGGGCTGCCGCTTTTACATCATGGCTATGTAGCCTCTGGTTCACGGATTGATTTCCGTGCCAGAGGTTTTTTGCGTTTGGAGACGAGATTGAACATCAAGACCTCGACCGCACGGGAAGTAACCGTCGCAACCGTCCAGTTCGAACCGATCGTCGGCGATCGTGCCCACAACCTCGCGGCTATCGAGCGGCTGGTGAGGGCAGCGAAGGCCAAGGGCGCGGACATCGTCGTTCTGCCGGAACTGGCCGACAGCGGCTATAGCTTCCGTGACGCCGACGAGGTTGCCGCATTGGCCGGCCCGGTACCCGGCGGCCCGAGTGCCGAGACGCTCCGCCGCCTTGCCGGGGAACTCGGCCTTTACATCGTCAGCGGCGTTGCCGAGCAGGATGGCGACCGGTTTTACAACAGCGCTCTCCTCAGTGGTCCCGACGGATATATCGGCAAATACCGCAAGCTCCATCTGTGGAACAACGAAAACCGTCTTTTCAAAAAAGGTGATCTCGGGCTGCCGGTATTCGACCTGCCCTTCGGCCGCATCGGCATCGCCATCTGCTACGACGGCTGGTTTCCGGAAACATTTCGCGAATTGGCGCTGGCCGGCGCGGAACTGGTCTGCGTGCCCACCAACTGGGTACCGATGGCGGGGGCGAAAAGTGCGGCCGAACCGATGGCGAACATCCTGCACAAGGCCGCCGCCCATACCAATGGTCTTTACATCGCCTGCGCCGACCGGATCGGCGTCGAGCGCGGCCAATCCTTCATCGGCCGCAGCCTTATCGTCGGCCCGCAAGGCTGGCCCATCTCCGGTCCGGCCAGTGCCGATCGCGAGGAAATCCTGCTTGCACAAATCGATCTGTCGAGCGTCACGGAGACCCGCACGCTCAACAGCTTCAATCATCTGCTCGGCGACCGCCGAGCCGATGTCTACGGGTAACATCGACCCATTCAAGAAAGGGGAACAAAAATGCAAATGAAAACCATCATCCTGACACTGGCATCCGCGGCATTCGCCACGGCAGCTTTCGCCGAGGATCCGATCAAGATCGGGGTGCCGGTCGGGCTGTCAGGCGCAAACAGCGTGGTTGCGCCGTCCGTCGTCCAGGCTGCGGAACTCGCCGTCGAAGAAATCAACGCCAAAGGCGGCGTTCTCGGGCGGCCATTGGAACTCGAGATCGCCGACGACGCGTCAGGTGCTGCCGGCGCGCAAAAAGCCTTCGATTCCTTGGTTTTCCAGAAGGAGGTGAACGTCGTCATCTCCATGGAGACGAGCGCTGCGCGCAATGCCGGCCTGCCGATCATTTCCAAGGGTGACGTGCCGTATATCTACACGTCGTTCTACGAAGGCAAATCCTGCAACGCCAAGCTTTTCGTTAATGCCTGGGTGCCTGAACAGCAGGTGCCGCCTGTCGTTGACAATTTCATCGGCAAACAGGGCGCCAAGAAGTTCTTCCTGATCGGTTCGGACTATTCTTTCGGGCGCGGCATGCTCACCTTCGCCAAAGCCTATATCGAAAAAGCCGGCGCGCAGGTCGTTGGCGAGGAATATCTGCCGATGGACGGCAGCGACTGGACGGCCATCATCTCCAAGGTCCGCTCCTCCGGCGCCGACGCCATTATCACCTCGACGGCCGGCGGCGCACCGAACGTGACCCTGACCAAGCAGTTGCGCTCGTCTGGCGTCACCTTGCCTTACGGCAATCTGGCGGTCGACGAAGGCACCGCCAAGAGCATGGGCGCGGATGCCAAGGACATCTTCCTCTCCGCTTCCTACGTTACCGGCATCGACAGCCCCGAGAACAAGGCCTTTCTCTCGGCCATGGATAAGAAGTTCGGCAAGGAACTGCGCACGCCGAACGATCTTTCGGTGCCGCAATATGAAGCGATCTACCTTTACAAGGCAGCCGTCGAGAAGGCCGGCAGCACCGATACGGCTGATGTGCTCAAGGCCCTTCCAGACGTCTCCTTCACCGGTCCGCGCGGCAAGATCTCGATGAACAAGCAGCACCATGCGCCGCTGACGATGTATCTTGGCCAGGTAAAGGACGACGGCAGCGTGGCGGTCGTCGATAGCTTCAAGGACGTCGATCCTGGCGATCAGTGCCCGAATCTCTGAAACCAGCGAGGCGGGGCAGGGTGCCCCGCCTCCAGCATCGGAGTTCAAGAAATGACCCTTTTTCTCGATATCGTCAGCACCGCGGCCATTCTTTTCATCGTCGCCGCCGGGCTGCTTGCGATCTTCGGCGTGCTGAAGATCATCAATTTCGCGCATGGCGCATGGCTGACCATCGGGGCTTACTGCGCTGTCGTCGTCAGCGGGTTCGGCCTCAACCCATGGCTTGCCATTCCCTTCGCCTTCCTGGTCGGAGCGATCCTCGGCGGTGTTGCCGAACGGTTCATCGTACGGCCTCTCTATCGCCGCCCGCTCGACGCCATTCTTGCAACCTGGGGCCTTGGCATCGTCATCGGCCAGTTGATTACGCTCTGGTTCGGCCGCGACGTGCAGTTCACGCCGGCGCTCTTGCCCGGCACCTTCGATCTCTTGGGAACCGGCTACTCGGCCTACCGCCTTTTCGCCATTGCTGCGGCTATCGGTCTGGGTCTCGGCTTCACCTTGCTGCTTGATGGCACAAGGCTTGGTCTTTCCGCCCGGGCAGTTATCATGAATGAAACACTGGCGCGCGGACTCGGTATCGATACCGAAAAGGTGCGGCTCGCGACCTTCATGATCGGCACCGGCCTAGCGGCCCTTGCCGGCGTGCTGCTCGCGCCGCTAACCAGCGTCGATCCCAATATGGGCGTCGCCTGGCTGACGGGCGCCTTCATGCTGGTGATGGTCGCGGGCTCTTCCTTCGCCGCGCTTGCCGGCGCTTGCCTCATCTTCGGGGCCGCCCAGGTGCTCGTCAGCACCTATTTCAGCCCAATCCTCGGCGGCATCACCGTGGCCGTCCTCTGCGCAATCACACTGCGCATACGTCCGAAAGGATTTGCCCGTGCGTGACAGACAAAAACTCCGGATTGTCCTGCTTCTGGCGCTGGCGCTCGCAGCTCTCCTGCTGATCGTCTTCGGACCGTTGTTTCTCGGTCGCTTCAGCCTCAACGTCCTGACACGTTCGATGATCTACGCCATGCTGGCGATCACCGTCGACTTGCTCTGGGGCTATACGGGGGTCCTCACCTTCGGGCAGGCGGCGTTCTTTGGCGTCGGCGCCTATGCCACGGCCATGGTTCTCACGCATATCGGCGCAAGCCCCGGGCTTTTCATCGTCGCTCTTGCCGCCGCCATCTTCGTTCCGCTCCTGCTTGGCCTCGCCGTCGGCTGGCTGTCGTTCTATCACGGATCGACACCGCTCTATGCCACCGTGATCTCGCTCGTGGTGCCGATCGTCGTCACCCAATTCGTCTTTTCCGGCGGCACCTGGACCGGTTCGTCGAGCGGCCTTGTCGGTTACGAAACTCTCCCGCTCGGGCTTCCCGGCTATTTCCGCCTGTCCGGCGCCTGCCTGCTGGTCCTGGCCGCTCTTGCGATCGTTTTTGTCCGCTCGGACGCTGGCCGTCTGCTCATCGCCATCCGCGACAATGAAGCCCGCGTCGCCTATCTCGGCATGAACCCCGCCCGGTTGAAAATCGTCCTGACCGGCGTTCTCGCGGGCGTATGCGGCTTGGCGGGCTTCCTCTATGCCAACGCGTCCGGTGTCGTCGCGCCAGAGAACACCGGTTTCGTTTTCGGAACCGAACTCGTCGTCTGGACGGCGCTCGGTGGCCGGGGAACGATTATCGGACCCTTGTTCGGTGCAATCGGCATCGATTATCTGAGCGCCAGTCTTTCGGGCGATCTGCCTTTCCTGTGGCAACTGATCGTCGGTGCGCTCTTCGTCATCATGATCATCCTTTTGCCGGGCGGCCTAGCCTCGCTTGCGACGCGTTTCCTGCAGTCCGCAAACGCCAGCAGCACTCTGACGTCCTTGCCGACCCGCATCGTCGCCAAGGAGGCTGCCTCGGCAGGCAAAAGCCTTCTGTCGATCCGCGGTCTCGGCAAGTCCTATGGCAGCCTCTCCGTCCTCAAAGGTATCGACCTTGAGATCGGCGCTGGAGAGCTCGTCAGCCTGGTCGGCCCGAACGGCGCCGGCAAGACCACGCTGATGCGTTGTCTGTCGGACGGTACCCAGCAGATCGAAGGTCAAGTGGATATCATCGGCACGAATATCGCCGGTCGTGCACCCGAACGGATCGTCGCGCTCGGCGTCGGCCGCAAATTCCAGGTCGCCAGCATCTTCGACAGCATGACCGTCGGCGAATGCCTGAAGATGGCGCGTCTCAGCTGCGAGGCACCCAACCCGATGCGCTCGGCTACCGAAATCATGCTGCCGGCAGCGGCGGCCGAAATCCTGACGCTGACCGGCATGGCCGATATGCTGGAAAAGCCGGTCTCGCTGCTGTCGCATGGTCAAAGGCAGGCTCTCGAACTGGCGATGGTCGTCGCTCTGGAGCCACGGATCATTCTTCTCGACGAGCCGACCGCGGGTCTTACCAAGACCGAGCGCATGACCATCGGCACCATCCTCAAGAAACTGACGGACCAGATGGGTTTCGCCGCCATCTTGGTCGAACACGATCTGGATTTCGTGCGCGAAATATCGAGCCGCATCGTGGTCCTCCACCAGGGCAAGCTCGTTCTCGATGGCACGGTGAACGACGTGGTCAACTCCGAAACGGTTCGCACCATCTACGCAGGAGGCGCTCATGGCTGACGCGTTCAAACTCAAGCTCAGCGGGGTATCGAGCGGATATGGCGCGGTCGATGTCGTCAACGGCGTGTCGCTCGCCATCCGGCCCGGCGAGATATTCACCCTCATGGGCAAAAACGGCATGGGCAAAACCACGCTGCTGAAGACGATCCTCGGCTTCTTGCGTGTCGGCAAAGGCAAGATCGAGGTCGATGGTGCCCCTATCACCGATAGAAAACCCGCCGAGCTGATCGCTTCCGGCATCGGCTATGCCCCTCAGGAACTGCCGCTGTTTCAGGATCTCTCTATCCGCGACAATCTGCGTCTGGCCCTTAAAGGCGATCGGGATCTGACACCAGCCCTGGAACGGGTCTACGGCTATTTCCCTTTCCTGAACGACCGGCTGGCGCAGAAAGCCGGCACGCTTTCGGGCGGGGAGCAGAAGATGCTGATCCTCGCCCGGGCGCTGATGCTGCAGCCAAAGCTGCTGCTGATCGACGAAATCTCCGAAGGTCTGCAGCCCTCCGTCGTCCAGAACATCGCCAAGGCGTTGAGGGACGACCGCGAGAAACGCGGCACGACCATCCTGCTGGTCGAACAGAACCTGGATTTCGCCCTTTCAGTGGCGGACCGCTGGGCGATTCTTAAACTCGGGGCAATCGAAGACGAAAACCTCAATAGTCCAGAGAGCCGCGGCCGTGTCCTGCAGCATCTGAAGATCTAGGGAGCCGGGGCAAATGCGGGATCGGTGGAATGCATTCATGCCCTATCCGGATGCAGATGTCGTGCACGCGGCCACCGGTCCGCTTTCCCGCTTTCGCCTGGCGGTCAAGGACCTTTTCGATGTTGCCGGATATCCGACCGCGGCCGGTAGTGCCGCGGTGCTCGCGGCCTCCGGCATCAAACCGTTGACGGCGCCCCTGGTCCAGACGCTGCTCGATGCCGGCGCCTGTTTCGTCGGCAAAACCAAAACGGACGAGCTTGCCTATTCCCTGATCGGCGGCAACATCCATTTCGGTATGCCGATCAATCCACGCGATCCCACCCTAATTCCCGGCGGATCGTCGTCGGGCTCAGCCGTCGCGGTCGCCGCTGACCTTGCGGATATCGGCCTCGGAACCGACACATCCGGCTCCATCCGGCTGCCTGCCGCCGTCAATGGCCTCATCGGCTGGCGGCCGACACATGGAAGCCTCGACGACAGGGCACTGCGTCCGTTAGCGCCAAGCTTCGATGTTCCAGGCTTCGTTACGAGAAGGCTGGAAGCAATGGCCGCCGTCATGAGCGCCGTCGGCATGCCCGCGGCTAGTGACCAACTCCCCTCTATTCTCATTGCCGAGGATATTTTCGAAACCATCGACGACAGGGTCGCCGACAAGATGATCGCCGGCCTTCGATCGGCGGCCATGCCTGTCCGCAGGACAGGTGCGATCTCCTCGTTCAGCCTCGCGGATCTTGCTTTGGCGTTCACCACCATCCTCCAAGGTGAGGCCTGGGAATGCAACAAAACGCTCTTTGAGCAGGCCCCGGAGGCCATTGCGCCCGATATTGCCGCGCGCCTTTTGTCAGGATCTCGCCTCGACGACGGGCAAGTGCGCGAGGCGCGTGCGATTGCCAAGCTCTTTTCCGGGGAGATCGACCGATGGCTCGGCGAAAATGTAGTCGTCGCTCTTCCGACCTTGGCCATGAGCGCGCCAACTCGCGATGCCGAACCGGAAAATTTTGCCGCATTTCGTTCCGCTTGTATCAAGCTTCTGTGTCTCTCGGGCCTCAGCGGCTGCCCGCAGCTGGTGTTTCCAATCACCGATTGCGCGGGCAATGTTTCGCTTTCGCTGCTCGGCGCAAGGAGGACCGACAGCATGCTTGTCTATGTGGCCCGACAAGTAGGAGCTGAGTGAACGAGCACGCTTCGGGCGGGGAGGATCGCGCGGTCGGCGATCGCATCGGTCGTGCTCTTCTGGCGCGAGACTGCCGTATAATTTATCCTTGAGCAGCAATTTAGAGCGCTGCGGCCTTTGCACGCCTCAATGAAGGCGCGGCGCTGTCATGGCCTGGTGTCGTCACTGCCTTGCAAGCACGGAGGATGCGATGCTGCTCAAGGGCGAACGGACATTCGTGGTGCGGGATTCGGGAGGCTTCGTCGTGCATGTCAACATGCCGGGGTGGTTGAGGCCGAAGCCGACCGATCACGGCCATGGCCCTCTCGCCATGGTCGTTGAATCCCTGCTTGATCCTGGCCGGCAGATCGCGATGCACGAGCACAGGAACGACGAGATCATTTCCTGGGTGCCTGACGGCGTCATGCGTCACGACGACAGGGCCGACGGCCGGCTGGTGATCGACCGCGACCACCTGATGGTGATGAATGCCGGCGCAAGCTTTTGGCATTCCGAAGAGACGCGGGCATCCGACCCGCCGCTGCGGATGCTGCAGATCCTTATTCGACCTCGCGCAATCGATCTCGACGCAAAGATCCAGCACGGGCGGGTTCCGGCTGCCGCCGTCAATAGCTGGCGACACCTGGTTGGCCCGGAAGGGGAAGGTGCGCCGTTTCATGTCCGCAGCGCGATCGACTTCTTCGATATCCGGCTGGACGCAGGTGCAAGGGTGGAGTTTCCCTACAGGGAAGGCCGAGATCTCTATTTCTACGTCTTTAGCGGATCCGTCGTCGTCGGCGCACAGACGTTTGCCGAAGGCGAGCAGGGGCTGTTTTTATCCGGCGACAGGCTCGAAGCAGAGGCGACGGGTCCGAGCACCCTGGTCGCCTTTCTGCTCGATCCGCACGCGCCGATCACTAGGCAGGGGACGATCGGCGACCACAGGAAGATCCCGCCGGCAATTCTCATCCGTGCATTTCTAAGGTGGAGGAAATTTCGCCATATGTGGTATCGTCTTTTTTCGCAACGCCGCCCGAAGGCCAAAAAGGCGATGTGAAACGAAACAAGACGGAACAAGGATGCCCCTAATGGGTTTCGAACCTTAGCGTTCAATAGGAGGAGCATTATGCCTACGGTTGCCGCGACATCGATCACCCCACCGGATCAGCACCTCGTCACAGCGCGCGAAGCCATCGAGCCGCTTTACGAGAAGCTCGAGCTTCAAACGGAATCGCTGGTGCTGGCTGCGGCACTGGAAGCCGGATGGTCTCCGGATGAGGCGACGAAGGCATTGGCGGCGCTGAGACTGCAGGATGCCCTTTCTACCCTTGACGAACGAACCAGCCTGTAAATTCCGAGAACATCCGCTGTTTCTGGCAACGCCGGCAGCGTTGCTGTCGACTATCGCGAGCCGTGGGTTTTGCGTCGGCTGCGGCTGACCGTCATTCCGCCGATGATCAGAACAATTCCGGTCGCGTTCGCCCAGAACGACGTTGGAACGGCGCTGAGATAATCGAATGCCACCCCGGTGACCATCTGGCCGCCGATGATCAGCAGGGCTGCATTGACCGCGCCGATGCGCGCGATCGCCCAGCTGCCCGCCGCCACGAAGATGACGCCGATCGGACCGCCGAGATAGATATACCAGGGCGCCTCGGCGGCGCCGGCAGGAAGCAGGCCACCGACAAAGAGGCCGAGGCAGGTGAGGACGGCAAAGCCGACGGCATGGTTCCAGAAGGATGCGACCAGGGGCGTGGTGGAGATGCTCAACCGCCCATTGAGCTGACGGCTTAGGCCGACGAGCACGCCGCCGAGGCACGCCAGGAGAATGAAGACCATCATGCTCCACCTCGCCCGAACAGGATGATGAGGGCGCCGCCGGTGACGACCAGGCCGAGCGCGGCGATGTCTCTGATATCCGGGCGCCGCTTCGGCAGACCGAACAGTCCCCAATTGTCGGCCGCCAGGCTGAAAGCGACCTGGCCTGCCAGTCCCAAAGCCAAGGTGCCGGAGAGCCCGAGCGGCGAGTTGACCGCTGTCGAGGTCAAAATGACCGTTGCGGCGCCGGATACCCCGCCGAGATAGGCCCACAAAGGTGCGCGGCCGGTTTTTCCCGCCATCGGTCTGCGTCGGCGGTAGAGCGCCAAAAGAAGAATGACGGCGGCGACCATGCCTGTGCCGTGCGCGGTCCAGGATGAGAACAGCGGATTGCCGTAACGTGCCAGCTCCCCATTCAGATGCACCATGAATGTCAGAAGCCCACCGGTCGCAAAAGCGCCGATGAAATAGATGGGATGCGGATTGCGTGCCGCTTCGATGGTCATTGCAGATCCCGTCAAAGAATCGATTGCGCCCGGTGTTTTTCCGATTGCTACCACAGCCCGCGCCGCATTTCAGGAGCCACAAAAGACGCCGCAGCGTCCTGATCCGGCCGGAGCTTTCAGCTTCGGCATCGGAGTGCTAAACGGCGGCGTTTGCACTTAAAGGAAATATGATGAGAAAATTGCTTCGCCTGCTGCTGGTCATCGCTCTCGCCGTCGTCGTTTTTACCGGTTTCCGCTGGTACCGCTATGTCAGCAACACCGACAGCCCCTATGATGAAATCGGCATCACGCTCAACAATACCATGCCCGGCCCGATCAACAGCTGGGGCTGCGCCAAGCTGAAAACCACCTTTGCCGGTGCCCTGCCGCCTTTGGGCTGCGCTGCCGCCGACGCGACGCAGTGGAAGTAATCCCGCCAGACTGCGCCGACGGCGCAGCCTGAATTGCCTCACAGGGGTTAGTCGACCCCCCAGCTCAGGCATGGGGTCAGATCGGCCAGACGGCCAGCAGGGCCGGCACGCTGACCAGCACGACGATGAGCGAGAGCGGCAGGCCCAATCGCGCATAATCGCCAAATCGATAGCCGCCCGGCGCCATGACCAGCGTGTTGCACTGGTGCCCGATCGGCGTGAGGAAATCGCAGCCGGCGCCGATCGCCACCGCCATCAGAAAGGCGTCGGGCTGATAGCCGAGCTTGGCGGCAAAGGTCGCGGCGATCGGCGCCATGACCAGAACGGTCGCTGCATTGTTCAAAAACGGCGTCACGGCCATGGCCGCAACCAGGATCAATGCCAGAGCGCCGAACGGCGGCAGCATTTCGGCGGTGCGCGACAGCAGGTCGGCGATGATGTCGGTCGTTCCGGTGGTCCTGAGCGAATCGCTGACCGGAATGAGAGCGGCCAGCATGATCAGGATGGGCGCATCGAGATGATGATAGACTTCGCGCAAGGGAACGGATCCGGTCACCACCATCAGAAAGGCGGCGGCGAAAAATGCCGTCGCGACCGGAACGCCGCCGAAGGCCGTCGCCCCCATCGTCGCCAGCAGGATGATGACGGGGATCATGCCGTTGCGGGCGTTGCCGAGCTTCAAATCCCGTTCGACCAGCGGCAGGCAGCCCCATTCGCGCAAGAGATCCGGCAGTTTCTGCAAGTCGCCCTGCAACACCACGACATCGCCGTTGCGGATCTTGATCTCGCCGAGACGCTCGGTGAAGCGCATGTCGCGGCGGCTGACGGCAAGAAGATTGAGGCCAGTATTGTGGAAGAGGGAGACGTCTTTGGCGCTGACGCCGATCAGGCGGGAATGTTCGCCGACGATGGCTTCGACGGAACTGATGTCCCGGCGTGCCTCGGGCTCGTGTTTGCGATCGGACAGTTGAAGCTTGGCTTCACTGACGATCTTGTCGAGGGCGCTCTGCTCCCCCTCGATAATCAGAAGGTCGCCATCCCTAATCACGGTGTCGGGAAGGGGCGTTCGTCTTTGGCCGCCGCCGCCGATGATCGCGGTCACCATCGCATCGCCGCCGGCCGGCTTCTGCAGCCAGCTGATGGACCGCCCGATCGCCTGCGATGGCGTAGTGACCTTGGCCTCGGTCGTGTAGTTCTTGATCGCCACCGCCTCATCCATCGAGCTTTCCAAGCGTGACCGCTCAGGAAGCAGCTTGTAGAACAGCCCCAGAAAGACGACGCCGGCGACCGACAGCGCCAGGCCGACCGGCGTATAGTCGAACATCGTGAACGGCTGCCCGGTAATCTCCTCGCGCACCCGGGAAACGATGATATTCGGGGATGTGCCGATCTGCGTCATAAGCCCTCCGAGCAGCGAGGCGAAAGACATCGGCATCAGGAACATCGACGGTGATACGCGTGATTTCCGGGCCATCTGCACGGCGACCGGGATCATGATCGCCAGCGCACCGATATTTTTGACGAAAGCCGACAGGGCCGCGACGATGGCAACCAAGATGATTAGTTGCATCCGCGGCCCGCGTCTTTCGGGAGAAAATCGGCGCAGCGCCAGATCCATGATCCCGGATCTCGATATCGCCGCACTGACGATCAGCGCGCTGCCGACGATGATGACGATGTCATCTGAAAAACCGGAAAAGGCATTTTTGACAGGGACGATGCCGACGATGATTGCGACGAGAAGGGAACTCACGGCGACGATGTCGTATCGATAACGGCCCCATAGGAACGCGCCCATCATCAGTGCGATGATGAGAAGAGAAAGCCATTGATCCGCGCGCATGTTTGCATCCCCGTGGTGGCAATTAACGTTTGAAGCAGGAGAACGATGCGGCGAGCCGAAGAAATATTTCATCGATCCCGCGTCGCTGCCGGCCAATGCGGCGAGCTTTTCCGCCGTAACCGGCCGGCGGAGCGCTGCGATGGAACTTCCAGCCGCCGGCCGGCATTCCATGCGTGGATGCTGCTTGAGGGAACGACCATGGCCAGTGACAACCTCTCGACATACCGATCGAAGCGCGACTTTAAAAAAACAGCGGAGCCGAGCGGCGAGAAGCAGATCGCCCGCAGCAACCGTCGCCGCTTCGTCATCCAGAAACATGACGCCACCCGGCTGCATTACGATTTGCGGTTGGAGCTCGACGGCGTCTTCAAATCCTGGGCGGTGACCAAGGGCCCGTCTCTCGATCCGCACGACAAGCGGCTGGCCGTCGAGGTCGAGGATCACCCGCTCGACTATGGCGACTTCGAAGGCACGATCCCGAAAGGCCAGTATGGCGGCGGCACGGTGATGTTGTGGGACCGCGGCTATTGGGAGCCCGAGGGAAAGAAGAGCCCGGAGCAGGCGCTTGCCAAGGGTGACTTCAAGTTCACCCTGGAAGGCGAGAGGCTGCACGGCAGCTTCGTGCTGGTGCGCATGCGCAATGACCGCGACGGCGGCAAGCGAACCAACTGGCTGCTGATCAAGCACCACGACGCGTTCTCGGTCGAGGAGGATGGGGCAGCCGTCCTGGAGGAAAACGACACCTCCGTCGCCTCCGGCCGGACGATGGAGGCGATCGCCGCCGGCAAGGGCCGCAAGCCGAAGCCGTTCATGATCAAGGGCGGCGACATCAAGGCGGATGCCGTCTGGGACAGCAATCACGGGCTGGCCGCCGAAGAGCGGAAGGAGGAGGGCCGAGCCGGCCGGGCGCCGAAAACGGCGGCAAGGGCCGACCTGCCGGACTTCATTGCGCCGCAGCTTTGCCAGACGCTGGAGCGGCCGCCGCCCGGCGAGGGCTGGATCCACGAGATCAAGTTCGACGGCTACCGCATCCAGATGCGCATACTCGAGGGCGAGGCGACGCTGAAGACCCGCAAGGGACTCGACTGGACCGGCAAATATCCGGAGATCGCCGAGGCGGCAGCGGCGCTGCCCGACGCCATCATCGACGGCGAGGTCTGCGCCCTCGACGATCATGGCGTGCCGGATTTCGCCGCGCTGCAGGCGGCCATTTCGGAAGGCAGGACCGGCGATCTCGTCTATTTCGCCTTCGATCTTCTTTACGAGGGGGACGAGGACTTGCGATCTCTGCCTGTCGTCGAGCGCAAGGCGCGGCTTCAGAGCTTGCTGTCGGATGCCGGCGAGGACCCTCGGCTCCGTTTCGTCGAGCATTTCGAGACCGGCGGCGATGCAGTGCTTCGCTCCGCCTGCAAACTGTCGCTGGAAGGCATCGTCTCCAAGCAGAGCGATGCACCCTATCAATCCGGCCGCACCGACAGCTGGGCAAAGTCGAAATGCCGCGCCGGCCACGAAGTGGTGATCGGCGCCTATGCCAAGACCAACGGCAGATTCCGATCGCTGCTGGTCGGCGTCTACCGCGGCGACCACTTCGTCTATGTCGGCCGCGTCGGCACGGGATATGGCGCGAAGAAAGTCGAAACGCTGCTTCCGAAGCTGCAGGCGCTCGAGGCGGCGAAATCGCCCTTCACCGGCATCGGCGCGCCGAAGAAAGAAGCCGGGGTTACCTGGCTGAAGCCCAAGCTGGTGGCGGAAATCGAGTTCGCCGGCTGGACCGCCGACGGCATCGTCCGCCAGGCGGCCTTCAAGGGCCTGCGCGAGGACAAGCCGGCGAGAGACGTCAAGGCCGAACGGCCGGCCAAACCCGCGGAGACCGAGATGCCGGAGCCGGCGGCCGAAAAGGCCAGGCCCGCCCGCCGAAAGGGCGCCAAAGCCGAGGTCATGGGCGTGATGATCTCCAATCCGGACAAACCGCTATGGCCGGATGCCAATGACGGCAGACCGGTGACCAAGGAAGAGCTCGCCCACTACTACGAAGCCGTCGGCGGCTGGATGATCGCACATATCGAGGGGCGCCCCTGTTCGATCATCCGCGCGCCCGATGGGCTCGGCGGCGAGCAGTTCTTCCAGCGCCATGCGATGCCCGGCACCTCGAACCTTCTCGAACTGGTCAAGGTCTTCGGCGACAAAAAACCCTATCTGCAGATCGACCGGGTCGAGGGACTGGCCGCCGTCGCGCAGATCGGCGCCGTAGAGCTGCACCCCTGGAACTGTCAACCGCATAGACCGGAGGTGCCCGGCCGGCTCGTCTTCGACCTCGACCCCGGCCCCGACGTGCCGTTCTCCACCGTCGTTGCCGCCGCCCGCGAAATGCGCGACCGTCTCGACGCGCTGGGTCTCGTCAGTTTCTGCAAGACGACCGGCGGCAAGGGCCTGCACGTCGTCACGCCGCTTGCGATCAACAAGCGCAAGCCGCTGTCCTGGGCTGAGGCGAAGAGCTTCGCCCACGACGTCTGCCAGCAGATGGCGCGCGACAATCCCGATCTCTATCTGATCAAGATGACCAAGAGCCTGAGGAACGGCCGCATCTTCCTCGATTACCTCCGCAATGACCGGATGGCGACGGCTGTGGCACCTCTGTCGCCCCGCGCCCGGCCGGGCGCCACCGTCTCGATGCCGCTGACCTGGAGCCAGGTCAAAGCGGATCTCGATCCGAAACGCTTCACCATCCGCACCGTGCCGGCGCTGCTGCCGAAATCGTCGGCCTGGCAGGATTACAGCGATGGCCAGCGGCCGCTGGAGCCGGCGATCAAACGCCTCGGCAAGGCCTCCAGCGCGGCCTGAACACCACCAACAACGGTCCACCCATGGCCAGCTGTTTTTGTCGGGATGCATTTTCTCCGCCTGCCGATATTGCCCTTCGTAAAACCGCTCCAAATTACAGCGGAGTGGATTGCCGACATCAAGCGTTTGACATTCCTTTTTTCCTGAGGTCTAGTGGCCCACTTACCGGACCAGTAGACCTCAGGGGGAGGGCATGGCGATGGATGTGCGAGCCATGCTCGAGGAGGTTGCGACGCTTGGGGGGGCGCCGAAGAAGTCGATGAAAGACTTCGTCGTCCAGAAAATTGCGACCTTTATCGCCACCGGCATCCTCAAGACGGGCGATCCGCTGCCCAGCGAACGTGAGCTGGCTGCCGCGCTCTCTGTCAGCCGCGAGACCGTCCGTGGCGCGATCCTCATCCTGTCCACGCATGGAATTCTTTCGGTTGCGCAAGGGACGCGCACGGTGGTGGCATCTGAGGATGTCGGCGAGTTGGCTGTCCAGGCGGCGCGCTATCGCGACATTGCGGCCTACAGTCTCGACAATGTTCATGAGGCGCGGCTGCTGATCGAAGCGCAGGTCGTCAGGGCCGCCGCGGTCAAGATGGAGGCATCAACACTTGATTATCTCCGCAAGTCGATCGCAGCCCAGGAAGCCGCCTGTGACGATCCCGTCCGATTTTTGATCTGCGACCGGGAGTTTCACACCGCCATCTACCGGTCCAGCGGCAATGCTGTTCTGGCCGATATGGCGGCCGATCTTTATTCCTATCTTCTGAGCCACCGCCGGCGCGTCATATCGCAGCCTGGCACGATCGCCACGAGCATCGCCGATCACCGGCTGATCCTCGCCGGCCTGGAGACGCGGGATCCGGATGCCGCATGCGCGGCCTTCGCGATCCATGAAACCCGCATTTATACGACAACCAAGCTGCTCCTCGCCTAATTCGCAGGCAAAGAGCGGCAGAGACGAGACATCGAAGACAGGGGGAATAGGATGCATATTCTCATTATCGGGGCGGCCGGAATGATCGGCCGGAAGCTCGCCGCCAGCTTGGCGCGCAGCGGCTCCCTCGGCGCTCGAACGATCACCCGCATGACGCTTGTGGATATTGCGCCGCCGCCGGTGCCATCAAGTGTCGTTGCCTCGGTCGAAGCGCTGGCGGCCGACATTTCCGAAGGCGATGCCGCGCAAGCCCTGGCGGCTCGCCGGGCCGACGTGATCTTCCATCTCGCCGCGATCGTTTCCGGCGAGGCCGAGCGCAATTTCGACCTCGGCTACCGGGTCAATCTCGATGGCACGCGATTGCTGTTGGAAGCGATCCGTCATGAGGGAAGCCGGCAAGCCTATGTTCCCCGACTCGTCTTCTCCTCCTCGATCGCGGTCTACGGCGCGCCGTTTCCCGATCCGATCCCCGACGATTACGTCCAGGCACCGCTCACCAGCTACGGCGTGCAGAAGGCGATATCCGAACTCCTGCTGGCCGACTATTCGCGCCGCGGCTTCGTCGACGGCGTGGGAATTCGATTGCCGACCATCGTGATCCGGCCGGGTGCCCCGAACGCCGCCGCATCGGGCTTCTTTTCCGGAATCCTACGGGAGCCGCTGGCGGGCCAGCGAGCTGTTCTTCCCGTTGAGGAAACGGTCAAGCACTGGCTGGCAAGCCCGCGTTCCGCCGTCAAATTTCTGATCCACGCCGCAACGCTGGACACATCGTCGCTGGGCGCGCGGCGCACGCTGACCATGCCCGGCGTTGCCGCCACCGTTGCCGATCAGATCGCTGCTCTGCGCCGGGCTGCCGGTCCCGAGGCGGTCGACCTGATCGATCGCCGCCGCGACGAGGTCATCGAAGGGATCGTCGCCGGATGGCCGAAATCCTTTGCGCCTGAACGCGCGACGCAACTGGGTTTCACAGCCGAAACCAGCGTCGACGAGCTGATCGAGGTCTACCTCGCCGAAGACGCTCCGGCAGCGTCCCGAGGAGATTGAGGAGAGGGGGAGGAGATCCCGCCCGGGCACCCCCACAGATGCGGGATTGCGGCCGCTAAAAGACTTGGGAGAGATGACAGCCGCCGGCAAGACTGAGTGAGATACGAAGACATAAGCATGTAGCGCTCGATTTCTGGGAGGAGTGAGTATGGCAGGCGTTCAATTCGCGGATGTGCGGAAATCGTTCGGTGTGCATCCTGTCATCAAGGGGGTGGACATCGACATTGCCGACGGGGAATTCGTCATCCTCGTCGGCCCGTCGGGCTGCGGCAAGTCGACCCTTCTGCGGATGCTGGCCGGGCTCGAGAACATTTCCGGCGGCGAGATCAAGATCGGCGGGCGCGTGGTCAACACGCTGCCGCCGAAGGACCGGGACATCGCCATGGTGTTTCAGAATTATGCGCTCTATCCGCATATGACGGTCGAGCAGAACATGGGCTTCTCGCTGATGCTCAACAAGGCGCCGAAAGCGGAGGCCGAAAAGCGGGTGAAATATGCCGCCGGCATCCTCGGCCTCGACAAATTGCTCGACCGCTATCCGCGCCAGCTTTCCGGCGGCCAGCGCCAGCGCGTCGCCATGGGCCGGGCGATCGTGCGCGATCCGGAAGTTTTCCTGTTCGACGAGCCGCTCTCCAACCTCGATGCCAAGCTGCGCGTCGCCATGCGCGCCGAGATCAAGGAGCTGCACCAGCGCCTGAAAACCACCACGGTTTACGTCACGCACGACCAGATCGAGGCGATGACCATGGCCGACAAGATCGTCGTCATGCATGACGGCATCGTCGAGCAGATCGGATCGCCGCTCGAGCTCTACGACAAGCCGGCCAATCTCTTCGTCGGCGGCTTCATCGGCTCGCCGGCGATGAACATGATCAAGGGCAGGCTCGACCCGGAAGACGCCCGCCAGTTCGTCGCCGCCAACGGCACGCGGCTGCCCGTCGCCAATCCGCCGGCAAGTGCGGTGGGCCGTGAACTCGTCTATGGGCTGCGGCCCGAATATATCTCGCTCGATCCGAACGGCGTGCCGGCCGAGATCGTGGTGATCGAACCCACCGGCTATGAGACCCATCTGACCGTTCGCCTCGGCGGCAGCGATGTCAGCTGCGTATTCCGGGAGCGCGTCAATGCTCGCCCGGGCGAGGCGATCCGCGTCGCGATCGACGCTTCGCACGTCCACCTCTTCGATGCCGAAGGCGGACAGAGATTGACCGACTGATGCCATCCGGCAGCGCGGGAGGGGAGGAGCCTTCCCCGCCGCCGGAGCGCAAGCATTCCGTGGGCGCTTCCGCTCCGGGGATGCCAGGCCGCCGTCCACCCAAGCGGGAGATGGACGCCGGAGAATTGCTCCCGCTGTTTCAATGAGGAGGAATCTCATGACGATCAAGAGACGTGAATTTCTTGCTGCATCGGCAGCCGTTGCCGGCGCTGCCGGCTTCGGCATCAAGCCATCTTTTGCGCAGGCCGAGCCGACCTACACGCCGGAAAGCGGCGCAAGCCTTCGCCTGCTGCGCTGGACGCCCTTCGTCAAAGGCGACGAGGAGGCCTGGATTGCCAACACCAAGAAATTCACCGAGGCGACCGGCGTCGAAGTGCGCATCGACAAGGAAAGCTGGGAAGACATCCGCCCGAAGGCTGCCGTTGCCGCCAATGTCGGCTCCGGCCCGGATCTCATCATGTGCTGGTTCGACGACGCCCACCAATATCCGGACAAGCTGGTCGATCTCACCGAACTCGGCAACTATCTCGGCAACAAGTATGAGGGCTGGTACGACGGCGTGAAGGGCTATGCGACGCGCGGCGACACCTTCATCGCCATGCCGCTGACGGCGATCGGCAATGCCGTCGTCTATCGCGATAGCCATGTGAAGGCCGCCGGTTTCAACGAATTCCCCAACGATACCGCGGGCTTCCTCGAGCTTTGCAAGGCGATGAAGGCAAAGGGCACACCCGCCGGCTTCCCGCACGGCAAGGCCGTCGGCGACGGCAACAACTACGCCCATTGGCTGCTCTGGAGCCACAACGGCAAGATGGTCGACGAAAGCGGCAAGGTAACGATCAACAGCCCCGAGACGCTCGCTTCGATCAACTATGCCAAGGAGCTCTACGCGACCTTCATTCCGGGCACGGAGAGCTGGCAGGACGTCAACAACAACCGCGCCTTCCTCGCCGGACAGGTCTCGCTGATCGCCAACGGCGTCTCGGTCTATTACACCGCCAAGAACGACCCGAAGCTCGCCGAGATCGCCAAGGACATCCGCACCACGAACTTCCCGATCGGCCCGGTCGGCAAGAGCGTCGAGCTTTGCCAGACGAGCTCGCTGCTTCTGTTCAAGCACACAAAATATCCTGAGGCGGCCAAGGCCTACATCAAGTTCATGATGGAAGCCGACCAGATGAATGCCTGGATCCAGGGCTCCAGCGCCTATTGCTGCCAGCCGCTCAAGGCCTTCGCCAAGAACCCGGTCTGGACCGCCGATCCGGTCCACGCGCCCTATGCGCGCGCCTCGGAAAAACTGCGCCCGAACGGTTATGCCGGCCCGCTCGGCTATGCCTCGGCAGCAACCATGGCCGATTATGTTCTGGTCGACATGTATGCCGCGGCCGTCACCGGCCAGATGTCGCCTGAGGATGCGATGAAGGAAGCTGAACGCCGGGCAAACCGCTACTACCGCGTCTGAGCCGCTTCAAACACGCGGCGTGCCGGCCTTCGGCATGCCGCAAACTCCTCCGGGAGTCCACGCGATCTGGAGATAAGCAATGTCGATGGCAAATTCGGGGAATGGACGCGGGCCGGTCTCTTCGCTCCTGCAGAACAATAATGTGCTCGGCTTCCTGTTCATGCTGCCGGCGGCGGTGTTCCTTGTCTGCTTTCTCACCTATCCGCTGGGGCTCGGCGTCTGGCTCGGCTTCACCGATACCAGGATCGGCCGCGACGGCATCTTCATCGGGCTGGAGAACTACCAGTTCCTGATGGAGGACTCGGTCTTCTGGCTGTCGGTCTTCAACACCATCCTCTATACATTCGTCGCCTCGGTGCTGAAATTCGCGCTCGGCCTCTGGCTGGCGATGCTGCTTAACCAGCATCTGCCCTACAAATCCTTCTTCCGGGCGATCGTCCTGCTGCCCTGGGTGGTGCCGACGGTGCTTTCGGCGCTGGCCTTCTGGTGGATCTACGACTCCCAGTTCTCGATCATCTCCTGGTCGCTGATGAAGCTGGGGCTGATCAGCGGGCCGATCAACTTCCTCGGCGATCCGATCAATGCCCGCATATCCGTCATCATCGCCAATGTCTGGCGCGGCATTCCCTTCGTGGCGATCTCGCTGCTTGCGGGGCTGCAGACGATCCCGGCATCGCTGCAGGAGGCAGCCTCCCTCGACGGCGCCACCAGCTGGCAGCGTTTCCGCTATGTGACGCTGCCGATGCTGACGCCGATCATCGCCGTCGTGATGACTTTCTCGGTGCTTTTCACCTTTACCGATTTCCAGCTCATCTACGTGCTGACCAAGGGCGGCCCCGTCAATGCCACGCATCTGATGGCGACGCTCTCCTTCCAGCGCGGCATTCCCGGCGGCCAGCTGGGCGAGGGTGCGGCCATCGCCGTCGCCATGGTGCCCTTCCTGCTCGGCGCGATCATGTTCAGCTTCTTCGGCCTGCAACGGCGCAAATGGCAGCAGGGCGGCCAGGATTAGGAGAATGACGATGTCGACACGTTCAAACACAGCCGACCGGGCAAACACAGCCGATCGGGCCAACACCGCCGATCAGGCCCTGACCGACAATGCCGAAGGCATGAGCTATCTGAACCGCCTGCCGCGGCGGATCGTGATGCTCTATTTGCCGATGGCCGTCTTCGTCTTCGTGCTGCTCTTCCCGTTCTACTGGATGGCGATCACCGCGGTGAAACCCAACGAGCAGCTGACCGACTATACCAATTACAGCCCGTTCTGGGTGGTCGGACCGACGATTGCGCACATCAAATACCTGTTCCTCGAGACATCCTATCCGGGCTGGCTGTGGAACACGATGCTGGTCGCGGTCTGCTCCACCTTCCTCTCGCTGGTGGCGTCGGTCCTGGGCGCCTATGCCATCGAGCGCGTCCGCTTCACCGGCTCGCGTTCGGTCGGCCTGGTGATCTTCCTCGCCTATCTCGTGCCGCCGTCGATCCTCTTCATCCCGCTGGCCTTCATCGTCTTCAAGCTCGGCATCTACGACTCCCGGCTGGCGCTGATCTTCACCTACCCGACCTTCCTCATTCCCTTCTGCACCTGGCTGCTGATGGGTTACTTCCGCTCGATCCCCTTCGAACTGGAAGAAAGCGCCCTGGTGGATGGCGCCAACCGGTGGCAGATTTTGACCAAAATCATCCTGCCGCTCGCCGTGCCGGGGCTGATCTCAGCCGGGATCTTCGCCTTCACGCTCTCCTGGAACGAATTCATCTATGCCCTTACTTTCATTCAGTCATCGGAAAATAAGACCATTCCCGTCGGCGTGCTGACCGAACTGGTGCGCGGCGATGTCTTCGAATGGGGGGCGCTGATGGCGGGCGCCCTGTTCGGCTCGCTGCCGGTGGTCATCCTCTACTCGTTCTTCGTGGATTATTACGTGTCCTCGATGACCGGTGCGGTGAAGGAGTGACAGCGGCAAACGGCATGCCGAACCACGTTCGGCGGCCACAACGTCGAGCATGGGCCTTCTTGCGACACGTGGTATAGTTCAATTTCGGTCGTCCATCCGGACGACACGATAAAGGAATTATTCCATGGGAGACCAGAAGCGCCCGCTGCAACCCGGAGAAGCCGCGCCCCGATTCACGCTGGCGACGGCCAACTTCGACGGAACCGTCTCTTTCGCCGACTTGAGCGGCCGCCCGTTCCTGATCGGCTTCTTTCGCGGGCTGCACTGCCCGTTCTGCCGGCGTCAGCTGGAACAGCTTGCCGGCGTCGAGCCGACGCTACGCGCCGCCGGGGTGGAGACCGTGGCCGTCATCAATACACCGGTGGAACGTGCGCGGCTGTATTTCCGCCACCGGCCGACGCCGATAACGCTTCTGTGCGACCCGGACTGCCGCACGCATCGGGCCTACGGTGTGCCGCATGCCGAGTTCCTGCCCGATGGGAGCAGCGAGCAGCCCGAATGGCCCTATCGTACAACGATGGCGCAGTTTCAGGCGGTACGCATCAACCCCACCGGCGAACTGCCGGAACCGCTGCACCCGATGGAAGCCAACACGATACTCAACGCCAAGGACGGCTTCGAACTTACCGAAGCCGATCATGCGATCTTTGCGAACCACGGGACCCAGCTCGTCGGACACTTCCTGGTCAATGCGAAGGGCATCATCGGCTGGGCACAAATAGAGGGGCTCATCGAACCGAACAGCCTCTCCGTCTTCCCGACCGCGGCGGAGATCATCGCCGCCGCCGGCAGCCTTGGGCACTGACCTGCCGCGAACGGTCCGCCGGCATTGCCAACAAATCACAAGCGCTGCAAAAGCAGACCTGCAGCCAAGGCATGAAAGGCCTCGACGGCTTTCGGCAGCACGCTTTGCGGATTTTCGCTGGCGGCGATCCAGAGAGCCGCATTGAGCGCCACGCCGCTCAGCAACCGGGCCGTCGCCTCGGCGTCAAGCGGCTTGAGGATGCCTTGTGCGATCAGGTGCTCCACGGCCCTCTTGGTCACCTGCAGACAGGTGTTCTGGCTCGGCCATTGCGAGGGATCGCCCAGCACCGCCGGTCCGTCGAGCAGAACGATGCGTTGGACTTCCGGATTGAGCGCCATCTCGATGTAGGCCGCCGCCTCGGCGAGCAGGCCCTGCCAATCATTGCCCGCCCGAGCCCCGATCTCTTTGGCGCGCGCCGCCATCTCAGTGTCGATCTGCTCGACGACCGCCGCCAGCAGCCCGCGCTTGTCTCCGAAATTGTGGTAAAGCGCGCCGCGTGTCAGGCCGGCATCCGCCGTCAGCTCGTCCATCGAGGCTGCAGCGTATCCCTTTTCGGCAAACGCCTTTCGCGCCGCCGCGATCAATTTGAGCCGGTTTTCCTGCATGGTTTCGTTGCGTGGTTTCGCCATCCGACCCCTCAAATTCACATACGCAGCGTATATAAGATTGACATACGCCGCGTATGCTGAATACTACACATACGCACCGTATATCAAAGAGCGTGCAACCCTGTGAAGCGTGATGCCGCGTTGATCGGTCGTTGCCAACAAAGAAGAGAGACCGGAATGACCCGCCGCGAAGCAATCTTTCCTGCCGACAGACACGCTCTTTACGAAGAGCACGGCTATTCCGCCGCCATCCGTTCCGGTGATCTGCTGTTTGTGTCCGGACAGGTCGGCAGCCGTTCGGATGGCACACCCGAACCCGATTTCGAGTGCCAGGTAAGGCTGGCCTTTGAAAATCTGAAGGCGACGCTCAGTGCCGCCGGCTGTACGCCGGATGATATCGTCGACGTCACCACCTTCCACACCGACCCTGAAAACCAGTTCGCAACCATCATGGCGGTCAAGCAGGAGATTTTCAGCAAGCCGCCCTATCCGAACTGGACTGCGCTCGGCGTCAACTGGCTCGCCGGCTTCGATTTCGAGATAAAGGTCATCGCCCGTATTCCGACAGGCGAGTGACATCGCCACCCCCGGCACGGGAAACGCCCCCCAGCAGAAAGCGCGCGACTTTCACTGAGCCCGCTGGCCGGTGTCGAGAACTTGCCGACATCGCTCGCCGCTCCTATCTCAAGTCAACAGACTGATGGAGCGACGAGATGGAACTTGTGGCTGACACGCAACTCGATACGGCGATCGAGATCATTCCGCCGGAAGACACAAAAGACCAGGCCGATGGCCGTGTTTGCCTGTGCTGCGAGCGCCGGCGCCGGTGGATGGACGACGACGGCTGCGGCATTTGCGAGGAATGCCTGGCTTCGTGATCGACGCAAAGAGGGCACAAGGCGATGGCAATCCGCAGCGCCGGACTTCTCATCTATCGACGCGTGTCCAACGACTTCGAAGTCCTTCTCGTCCATCCCGGCGGCCCCTTCTGGGCGGAGAAGGACGAAGCTGCCTGGTCGATCCCGAAGGGATTGGTCGAGCCTGATGAGGATGAGTTGGCGGCGGCAATGAGGGAAACGGCCGAAGAGCTGGGTGTCGCCGTCGGCGGCATGTTCACTCCGCTCGGCGAATACCGGCAGCCGGGCGGCAAGATCGTCGTCGCGTGGTCGGTCGAAGCCGATCCGGTATTGGACGTGAACACGATACGAAGCTCTGAATTTCAAATGGAATGGCCGCCGAGATCGGGAGCGATAAAGAGCTTTCCGGAGGTGGACCGCGCAGGTTGGTTTTCCCTGGCCGAGGCGGGCACAAAACTCCTGAAAGGGCAGCGACCGATGCTCGCCGACCTCCTGAAACATCAGGAATGAGCGGCGCGAAATGATGATCCAGCCGCCCGTCTCGCCGCATGCATGCATGAGGCGCGCGGCAGCCATGCGTTGCTTCTGCGGCCATCCATCTCCATCTGACAGTCACAGCCGCCTCACTCAATCGAGACAATCGGCGCTGCGACCCGGCTTGGGCACGCGCGAGGAGACAATCATGAACGGCATATCGAAAACCCTGAACGACATGACGCTTGTCGAGCGCTCGAGCCTGCTCGACACCGTCGCCAATGCCCTTGAGGCAACCGCCGAGGAAGCCGAAGACGCGGGCGACGCCCGCTTCGTTGCCAACTCCATCTGCATCGCCAATACGATCCGAGGCCTATCCGGGGAGCTGGCGCCACGTGATCTGCGGGCGGCCGAGCTGCTCCTCGAGCAGGGTATCATGCTCGTCCACCAATTTTCCAATAGGACGAAACCCGGTGGAGAGGTTCATTAGCGCCATGCGCATAACGGGCCGGCAAAGCCGGCCCGTCCGCAATCACTGCTGCTCGATCGGCGCCGGCACCGCAGCCGGTGAAGCAGGCCGTCCAAGCCGATCGGCGACCAGCATCGACAGCATCATCTCCACCAGGCCATTGGTGGCGCCCTTTTCGCCGCCGGCGCCGCCGACCTGGATCTGCGGCACGAGCGGCAGCCTGCCGTTTTCGATCGCCTCGGCGAAGCGCATCAGCACCTGCGAGTGGAGCTGATAATCCGGCCCACCGAAGGCTGCGACCTTCTTTTCGGTGGCTTCTGCTTCCGCCAGACCGACGGCGCGCACCTTCTGGGCATCGGCCAAACCGGTCGCCTTGATGCGCTCGGCATCGGCAAGTGCGATCGACTTGATCCGGTCGGCCTCACCCAGGCCGGCAAGCCGCACCTTTTCCGCTTCGGCCTTGGCGGTAACCTGAATGGTTTCCGCCTGCTGGCGGGTGCGGGCGAGTTGCGCCTTGCCTTCGTTCTCGCTGATCTCGATGGTGAGCGCCGATGTCGTGATCTTGGCCTGCTGCTCGGCGAGCGCTTCCTTTTCGCGCAATGTGCGCTCCTGGATCGCCGCCGCCTCCTGCAATTTATAGGTCTCGACCTTCTCGACGGCGATCTGCCGCTCGCGCAGCTGGATCAGGATCTGCTCGATGCTGTTCTGACCGTTGTTGGCCCGCGGCGTGCCGATCAGCACTTCCTGCAGTTCGAGGCTGTAGGAGTTAAACTTCTCGCGCATTTCGTCGCCGGATTTGCGCTGGATTTCGCTGCGCTCCTGCAGCAGTTCGATCAAGGTCTTGGTCTGGGCGATATTCTTGAAATAGGCCGAGACCATCGGATCGAGCGTCTGTTCGACCAGCCGCTTGATATCCCCGAAACGCTGCACGACGAGAGGCGCCTTCATATAGTCGATATGGACAACCACCGAGAGCGGCAGCACCGGTTCGAACGCGTCCTTGGTGATCAGCGACACTTCGGAAAGATTCTCGTCCAGCCTGTGCTCGCCGAACTGTTCCTTCGTCCATTTGAGCACGAAGTTCGTGGTCGGCACGATGATGATATTGCCGGCATAGGTGTTGAACGCATATTTGCCCGGCAGAAGCGGCGTCGACCAGACACCGCGTGCGCCCGTCTCGACCAGCTCGCCGTGACGATAGGACTGGCCTGAAATATCCGCGCTCCGCCGGCCGGTATAGGAGACGACGACACCCACCGTGCCGACGTCGATGATCGTCTTCTCGACGAGTTCGACGGTCGCAAAGATGCGGTTGAGGAAATAACTGCCGTCGGCAAGCACCTGCAATTGCCGGCCGCGATAGCCGCCGGCATTGAGAAACTTCTCCGGATCCTGGAAATTATTGTGGAAGTTTGCATCTCTAGGATTGTTGGCAACGGTCGGCGCGATGATCTCGCCATCCGGCAACGCCGGACCGTCATGGATGGTAACGATGCCGATCAGGTCCTCGGCGTCATGAATGACGACGGGCTCGAAGCCATTCCGCTCGGTGATCAAGGTAGACATGTCGGCAAACAGTCTTTGTTCCGACGCGTTCAGGTTGACGGCATAGGTCGATTGGGCGGTCAGCACGATGAACTGCGCCAGGTTGATGGCATAGGTGCCTTCGCGCAGGATCTTGCGCTGCGGCCCCTTCTGGCCGCCCTTTGTCAGAAAGCCGCGCACATCCTGAAAATCATCGGCGTCGACATTCGAGGCAAGCGTCTGGGTCGGCGGCAACGGCTCGCCATCGCGAGCGAAGACATAGCCGATCTGGCCCTGCGGAATGGTCACGAGATTGGCGCGATGCATCGAATACTGGAACGGCATGAAGAAATGCAGGCCGCCGCGCACGACGTCCGGCTGGAAGCCGGCCTCGCCGTAGAGCGCGATGAAGCCATTGTCGACGGAGCCGCGAAAACTCCACAGCTTTTCGAGAATGCCGAGCCTGTCGTTGGGGATATAGCGGATCACGCCGCTCCACCGGAACAGCATGACCACCACGATGAACGGAAAGGCGATAACGATCGCTCTCCATCCCATCGGACCAAGATATTGCAGGTTTTCCATCTTTTTTCTCGTATGGGCGCACGGGTTCATCCACCCGATAGCCGCCCGGTTGGTATTGGTTGATAAGACGGGGAGATGGCGCGCCTATTGGCTCGACGCACCTAGGGTGTATCGAACGCTTGGGCTGCTCATTGTCTGGGAAAATGACCGCGGATCCCTCGTCCCCACCGAGGAACGGTGCGGTCGTTATGGTCTCACATCGGTGTCGCCTTGATAGACATGACGATGGAGGACGTAGGGATTGCGCCTTAAGGTTTAAAGACGCTCGATAGTAAAAATCCGGCAAGTACTTCCAGCGATTTCGATATTTCGAGCATTCAATTCTACTGAATTACACCGTTCAGGATGTTTGTTTCAGCCGGCGCCTTCGTTGAATGTGCCCGATGTTGCCGAAGCGTGGCTTTGAGCGCCGAACTGGCCCCACGAAATCTGCATTGCCGGCAGGCCCTGTCAGGCCTGCCGACAATCCGGCCATCAGTCAGCCTTTTTGCGATAGAGCAATGTCATGAGCGCAAGGACGCATCCTACAGCTCCGACAGTTGCGAAGATGTAGAAATTCCACTGCGGAGCCAGGCCTGCACCCAGAACAGCACCGCCGATGGCCGGTCCTATCATGCCGCCGATACGGCCGATGCCGAGCGAGAAGCCAAGGCCGGTTCCACGGATCTCGACCGGATAGAGGTTTCCAACGAGAATATTGGCGAGGATTTGCGTGCCGATCGTTCCCGTACCCGCAAGTGCGACGAGACCATAGACCTGCAGGCCCTGATCCACCTGTGTCAGCAGCCAGATCGAGCAGGCTCCGAGCAGAAACATGCCTGCGACGACAATCTTGACATTGCCGCGGTCGGCAATCCTCGCGCCGATCAGCAGGCCGATTGCGGCTCCGAGATTGAGGGTTACCGAGAACAGCAGGGCGGAACCGAGGTCATAGCCCATCTTGTTCATGATGGTCGGAAGCCAGTTGACCATACCGAATGTCAGCAGCAGCGAACAGAAGTGGATGCCCCATGCGTTCAAGGTCGGCAGCAGGCGACCTTCGGAGAACAGCGACCGGATGCCGACCTGTACAATAGGCTTGGCGATAGGATTGGGCAGCCCGTACTGGTCTGCGATCTGGTTGGCTTCGCTCTGGCGGTTCTTCGTTGCCAGCCATTCGGGAGATTCAGGGATGAGGCGAATGAAGAAAGGCAGAAGTAGGATCGGTGCGCCGCCGATGATCATCAGCGGACGCCATCCGTATTTCTGTATCAGCAGCATTCCGAGGATGCCCGAAATGATGCCGCCGGCGAGATAACCGAGAAGCGCAATCGAATAGGCCATCGCCTTCCGCTTCGGCGGGGAAAACTCGATGATCAATGCGGTTACCGTCGGAAAAAGAGCGCCAAGGCCCAGGCCGGCAAGAAAGCGTGTGCCCTCGAAAACGGAAAAGTTCGGCGCCAGCCCGCTGCCGATCATCATGATGGAGAAGCTCAGCAGACTACCGATGATGACCTTGCGGCGTCCGATCCTGTCAGCGAGCGTTCCCGCAACGAGAGCACCGAGCAGCATGCCGAACAGGGTGATGGCGGCAGCGCGTCCGACCATGCCGGGCGTCAAGCCCCAGCTGGCTTCGGCGAGCAATGCCGGAGCGACTGCGCCGTAAACGATCAGGTCATAGCCGTCGAACAGGATCAGCAGACCGCAAAGGGCGATGATGATATTCGGGCTGCGAACGCGTTCCTTGAAAATAGCGAGATCTTGTATGGCCAATTTTCCCTCCCCATACATCTGAGTACAGGAAGTACGCTCCTGCCAGCGGCAGGTCCGCGTCAATCCATGTACAAACCCTCCTCGATCATTGCCGGCGTGGTTCCTCCCAGCGCCAGACTCACCCACGAGGGGGCGATGTCAAGACAATGACGACACGCTATTAAATACTTGCGAATAAAATATTTGCAACTGCAAACTTTTCAGCTCGCAACTTTTCCCTTTCCGGATATTGCCGGCAGGTTGGCGTGCATGCGGCGCAGCGCCTTCTTCAGGGCTGCGACCTCCTCGTCCGACATGCCCTGAACCGCAGTGCGTTCAAGCTCCATGGCAAGCGGCATCAGCTTTTCGGTCAGCGCCTCGCCCTGCGGGGTCAGTCTGACGATGACGATACGGCCATTGTCTTCCGGACGTGTTCGCGACACCAGCTTGCGCTTAGCCAGCGTGCCGACGAGGCGCGACAGCGTCGAGATCTCGACGGAGACGACGTCGGCGAGATCCCCAAGCGTGCTCTCCCGGCGCTCCTTCAGCATGGCCAGAACCCGGTACATCGCCACGCTGAGATCGTCTTCGGCAATTCTCTGCGAGAATACCTCGGCTATCCGCACGCCGGCGCGGTTGAGAAGGTAGGGAACGGAATCGGTGAGTTTGTACATGTCTCTGTCTGCTGGCGGGATTCGGCTTGCTGAAGGCATCCTCCGACATGCACCTAAATTGCCGGGATGACAACATGATAGGCTTTCAGCCGCCGAGAACGGCAGGGCAGACCAGACATTTTCCCACGCGATTTATAAATTTGCATTGACAATAGTTGCAACTGCAATAATTTGACGTTCGAGGAGACACGGGAGGAAATCATGTCTGCCACTGCTGCCCTCGGCATAGCGCCGGCCCCCGCACCGATCAGCGATGCGTTTCGATCGACCATGCGCCGTTTCCCGGCGACGGTGACGGTCATTTCCGCCTGCCGCAACGGTGCGGATCATGGAATGACGGCAACGGCCGTCACATCGCTTTCGATGGATCCGCCCTCTCTTCTCATCTGCCTGAACAATCGCACCTATCTGCATGACATGCTGCTCGAGGTGCCGGAATTCGCGGTCAGCATTCTGACCGACAGGCAAGCCGCCGTGTCGGAAGGTTTCAGCGGCAAGATTGCGCCCGAGCGCCGGTTCGACGCTGCCGATTGGGTTCGCCATGAGCGTGGAATGATGGTGTTGGGCACCGCCCATGCCTCGGTCGTCTGCCGCCGCATGGGCGTCGTTCCCTATGGCACGCACACGATCTTCATCGGGCAGGTGGTGGATACACGCGTTTCCAACGACACCGTCGCATTGATGTACGAGAACTCGAAATATTGCGCGCCACTGCACGCGCTTCCCGCATCCCAGAACTGAAGGTCGTTCCATGAACAATACAGCCGCCCTTTTTCCCGCCTCGGCGCGGGTCGAGACCGCATGTCTTGCCGATCGCATCGTCCCGGTACTGGACGAAATCCGTGCCGGTGCGCGCGATACGGAAAAATTGGGCCGCGTGCCGGCGCGCAATATCGATCTGCTGCGCTCGGCCGGCTATTTCGATATCGTCAAGCCGGCCCGTTTCGGCGGCGCCGAAGGATCGTTTGCCGAGCTTGTCGATGCTAATATCGAACTGTCGTCGGCCTGTGCCTCCACCGGCTGGGTGGCCGGCCTGCTTTCCGCGCATCAATGGCTGCTCGCCATGTTCGACGAACGGGTTCAGCAGGAGGTGTGGGGCGGCAATCCGGATGCGCTGCTCTGCGGTTCCTATGCGCCGGTCCGCATGGCTAAACGCGTCGAGGGTGGTTTTCGGCTATCCGGCGACTGGGCCTTTGCCAGCGGATGCGAAAATGCAGGATGGGCGCTCTGTGCGGCGATCATTCCGCCGAAAGGCGAGGGCGAGCGTCCGGTGCCGGCGTTTCTTCTGGTTCCCGCCGGCGATTATACCATTGCCGAGACCTGGGATGTCGTCGGCCTCGCCGGCACCGGCTCGAAGAGCCTGATCCTCGAAGAGGTCTTCGTTCCGGAATACCGCATGCTGAGCTTTGCGGATGCGACCTCCGGCAGAACGCCGGGCGGGCGTGGCTACAAGGGCATCGGCCTTTTCAACATTCCGCTCCTCATGGGCATTCCCTTCTGCCTCGGCAGCGCCGCCGTCGGTGCGGCGAAGGGCGCACTCGACAGCTATATCGGCCACATCGGGACCCGCGTGACACGGGGTGCGGTTGCCGGTGGCAACAACAAGATCGCGGAGTTTCCGACGATCCAGCTTCGCGTGGCGGAAGCCTCCGCATCGGTCGACGCCGCCCGCGAAATCCTTCTGCGCGATATTGCCCGGGCGCAGCAATTGGCCCAGGCCCGCGAGGATGGCGCCGCAGAAATCACCGAGGAAGATCGGATTCTCGCCCGCCGCAGCCAATCCTTTGCGGTCAGCCTGGCGCTTCGGGCCGTGGAGGCACTCAATGCATCGACAGGCGGCCTCGGCC
Source organism: Rhizobium sp. BT03 (assembly GCF_030053155.1). Taxonomy (NCBI): domain Bacteria; kingdom Pseudomonadati; phylum Pseudomonadota; class Alphaproteobacteria; order Hyphomicrobiales; family Rhizobiaceae; genus Rhizobium; species Rhizobium sp. BT03. The sequence continues at coordinate 79,417 of NZ_CP125642.1, read as the reverse complement.
TGCAGATGTCCAACCCGGTTCAGCGCGCCTGGCGCGACGCAAATGCCGTCGGGCGCCACATTTCCATGAACTGGGATGCCGTCGGCACCATGGTTGGCCAGCAGCTGCTCGGCCTTCCGCCCAAGGGACAATTCTGACCCGCCACCCTCATCGTTTCGATCGAAGACAGGAAAGAGAGCATATCGTGCAAGGCAAGATCGCGCTTGAAGAACATTTCGCCATTCCCGAGACGCTGCAGGATTCGGCCGGATTCGTGCCGGGCGACTACTGGACGGAACTGTCCGCTCGGCTTCTCGATATCCAGGACAAGCGTTTGCGGCTGATGGATGCCCACGGCATCGAAAAAATGATCCTGTCGCTGAACGCTCCGGCCGTGCAGGCGATCCCGGATAAGGCCAAGGCCCTGGAGATTTCCCGGCGCGCCAACGACTTTCTGGCGGAGCAATGCGTCAAGAACCCCAACCGTTTTCTGGGGTTTGCCGCTTTGCCCCTGCAGGATCCGGATGCGGCAACGCAGGAACTGCAGCGCTGCGTAACGACGCTGGACTTCGTCGGCGCACTGGTCAACGGCTTCTCGCAGGAGGGCGACGGAACGACGCCGCTCTATTACGACCTGCCGCAATACCGCCCGTTCTGGGCCGAAGTCGAAAAACTCAACGTTCCCTTCTATCTGCATCCGCGCAACCCGCTGCCGCAGGACAGCCGGATCTATGCCGGCCACTCCTGGCTGATGGGTCCGACATGGGCGTTCGCGCAGGAGACCGCAGTTCATGCGCTGCGCCTGATGGGATCCGGCCTATTCGACGAACATCCGGCTTTGCGGATCATCGTCGGTCACATGGGGGAGGGGCTGCCCTTCATGATGTGGCGCATCGACAACCGGAATGCCTGGGTCAAGGTGGAAAAGAACTATCCGGCCAAACGCCCGATCGCCGATTATTTCAACGAGAATTTCTACATCACGACGTCGGGGAATTTCCGCACGCAATCGCTGATCGATGCTATGCTGGAAATCGGCGCGGACAGAATTCTGTTTTCGACAGACTGGCCATTCGAAAACATCGACCATGCTGCAAACTGGTTCGACAGCGCCACCATTTCCGAAGCCGACCGGCTGAAGATCGGTCGCACCAATGCGGTTTCACTGTTCAAGCTCGATCGATAGCATGGTCGCACCTTTCAGATATACGGCCAGCGCGGCTGAGATCATCTTCGGGAGCGGCTCACTGAGCCGTCTCGCCGAGGCGGTGGCAAAGCAGGGCGGCAAACGCGCCCTGATCCTTTCGACCCCACACCAGAAGCTGGAGGCAGAACGCATCGCTGCCTCCCTCGGCCCGCTCGCGGCGGGACTGTTCCACGAGGCGGCGATGCATACGCCGGTCGATGTGACCGAACGTGCGATGGCTAGATACAACCAAGCCGGCGCCGATTGCGTCGTCGCGATCGGCGGCGGATCGACGATCGGCCTCGGCAAGGCAATCGCCTATCGCAACGACGCGCCGCAAATCGTGGTGGCGACGACCTATGCGGGCTCGGAGGTCACACCGATCCTCGGCCAGACGGAGAACGGCCAGAAGACGACGGTTCGTGGTTCCCGCATCCTGCCCGAAGTGGTGATCTACGATCCTGAATTGACATTGAGCCTGCCGATCGAGATCAGCGTCAGCAGCGGGCTCAATGCAATGGCGCATGCGGTCGAAGGTCTCTACGCACAGGACCGCAATCCAATCTCGTCAATGATGGCGATCGAGGGCCTGCGGGCGCTGAAGCACGCTCTGCCTCAGATCGTCCAAGCCCCTCGGGACATCGAAGCGCGAAGCGAAGCGCTTTACGGGTCCTGGCTATGCGGCACGGTGCTCGGAACGGTCGGGATGGCCCTGCACCACAAGCTTTGCCATACGCTGGGCGGCAGCTTCGATCTGCCGCATGCCGAAACCCATGCGGTCGTTCTTCCCCATTCCGCTGACTATAACGCCGCAGCCGCAACGGATGCGCTAAGGCCTGCCTCAGAGCTTTTCGGCGGCTCGCTCGGCCGCGGTCTTTATGATTTTGCCGCTTCGATCGGCGCCCCCCTGGCGCTGCGAGATCTCGGCATGAAGGAGGCCGATCTGGACCGCGCGGCGGAAATCGCCGCCCGGAATCCCTATTGGAACCCACGTCCGATCGAAGGAAACGCGATCCGGGCTTTGCTGCAGAGCGCCTGGGAGGGCGCGCGGCCGCGCTAACGCCTCAGGAGGATGGCCACGTGCCTGAATATTTCAGTGAAGAGAGATCCGTGGAAGCCGTCAACGCGCGCATGGGGCGGGACGTCAATCCGCGCCTGGCCGAAATCATGGCGTCACTCGTCAAACACCTGCATGCTTTTGCCAGGGATATCAGCCTGAGCCAGGAGGAATGGGCATTGGCCATCGGCTTCCTGACCCGAACCGGCCATCTCTGTCATAACGAGCGACAGGAGTTCATCCTGCTCAGCGATACGCTTGGTTTGTCGATGCTTGTGGATGCGATCAACAACCGGCGTCCGCCGGGCGCCACGGAAAATACCGTGTTCGGACCATTCCATGTCGAAGGGGCGCCCATACGGCATATGGGTGAAAACATCTCGCTCGACGGCAAGGGCGAGAGTTGTCTGTTCATCGGGCGGGTGCTCGATCTTAACGGCAATCCGATCGAGGGAGCCCGGATCGATGTCTGGTCGGATAATGCCGATGGGTTCTACGACGTCCAGCAGCCGGATATCCAGCCGAAATGGAACAACCGGGGCATTTTCGTCACCGGCGCCGATGGCGCCTATAGTTTTGTCGGCATCAAACCGGTCTCCTATCCGATCCCGGATGACGGCCCGGTCGGCCAGATGCTGGCCTCCCTCGGCCGCCATCCCTATCGTCCCGCCCACACCCATTACCTGATCACGGCTCCGGGTTATCAGAAGCTCGTAACCCACACGTTCGTCGGCGACGATCCCTATCTGGAATCCGATACGGTGTTTGGCGTAAAACACAGCCTTGTCGCGCCTTTCGAGCGCATAGATCGTCCGACCATCTGGCGCTCCGATTTCGATTTCGTGCTGACGCCGATCGAGGACAGACGATGATTGTTGCCCGCTATGCGGTATCCGACCCCGGCAAGGCCGCAGAACGCTCGCGATTGCTCGAGAACCACAAGGCCTATCTGCAAGGCGCAGCGATCCGCATCCTGCTTTCCGGCCCTTCCGCGCCGCCGGCGGAGGGCAGAGGTTCAACCGCCCTCGTGATCGCGGACGTCGAGACGCTCGCCGAGTTCGTGGCCTTCAGTGCGGAAGACCCCTTCGTGCGCTCCGGTGTTTACGCGAGCGTCGAGATATTCGAATGGCGGCCCACGCTGGGGCTTCTTCTGGAAAGGCTCTCCGACGGCGGCTGAAACCTGACGATCGCGGACCTTAACTGCCTATGCCGGCCATATCGAACACGGCCGCATTGTCCTGAATCTCGCGCAGCCCCTTATACGACGCATGGCGCAGACTGCCGTCGTCCGTCCAGCCGCGAAACTCGATCTCGGCGATGAGGGTCGGCTGCACGAAGACGTAGTTCTTGCCCCTCAGGGGAACGACCGGCCGGCTCGTCTTCAGCCGGTCGAGCGTCTTTTTCAGATGCTCGGCATCGCCCGCGCTGAAACCGGTTCCGACCGACCCCACGGAAACCCAGTCGAAACCCTTCCTGCCGGCGAGCAGCAGGCTGCCGATGCCGCCGCGGGCGGATGCCGATTGTTCGTAGCCGACGATCATGAAGCTCTCGCTCTCGACGCATTTGATCTTCAGCCAGTCGCCGGTGCGGCCGCTGCCATAGGGCCGGTCGCGATGCTTGGCGATGATACCTTCCATATGATGGTGGCAGGCGTGTTCAAGGAGGTCCTCGGCCGGCAGGTCTATCTCTTCGGAAAAGCGGATCGTCCGGTTGCCGCCTTCCGGTATCAGGTCTCCAAGAAGGTGACGGCGCACGGCGAGCTCGGTGCCGGTGAGGTCATGCCCGTCAAGGTATAAAAGGTCGAAGGCGTAAAGAATGGACTCGCTCGAGGCCCGCTTGCCGCCGCGACCGCCGAGCGACCGTTGCAGCGCGCCGAAATCCGATCGGCCGTGCTCGTCCAAAACCACCGCTTCCCCGTCCAGTATGGCGGTGGTCACGCCGAGTTCTTTGGCGGCCGCGGCGATGGTGGGAAAGCGATGCGTCCAGTCATGGCCGCCGCGGGTGATGACACGAACGCCCTTCGGCTCGATGTGGATCGCTAGCCGGTAGCCGTCCCACTTCGCCTCGTAGAGCCAATCCGGCCCGATCGGCACGCTGGGCTTCAGCAGTGCGAGGCACGGCTCGATCCTCGCCGGCATTGGATCGAACGGAAGGCTTGGCTGGTCGGGATCGCGCTTGCGGATCGGACGAGACTGCAGCGTCGCGTTGGACTTGTTGAGGAATGGCAATGAGGGTCGGCGCGAGCGTGTCATGATCGTTGTCTGTCCTTCCCGGACTGGTTTTCAGGCTCTTCTCCAAACACGATGTCGCCTTTCCCACTCTGCTCAATCGGATCTAGGTCCGGCGAGTATTTCGGCAAGAACCGTAGCCTGACGCCGCAGACGCTACACGGGCTGCACACTCCGGTCCTTCGGCAGCGAGATCGTCATCGCCGCGGCGACGGCGGCCGTAAATGCAACGGCGAGATAGATGCCGCTGAAACTCTCAGTCGAGGTCTGGATCACGCCGCCAAAGAAGTTCCCAGCAGTGCCGCCGATGCCTTGGAGCACGGTGCAGATGCCTAAGACAGTCACCGCGACGCGGGGCGTGGCGCGATGTGAGACGTAGGCCGGCAGCAAGCCATAGATCGGATAAAAGCCCAGCGAAAAGAAGATGCCGGACAGAATCGAGAGTTCCATCGAGGGATCGAGGACGACGAGGGCGCCGGCGGCGAGGAAGCTTGAGTAACAGGTAAGCATGGCATAGCGCGATCCGAGACGCGACGATATTGTGCCAATGGCGAAGCCCGCGCCGATCCCCACCGCCCCGATCGTTGCCCAGAGCCATGAGGCAAAGCCGACGGAGTAGCCGAGTTCCTCGCGCAGGAACGGCGAGAGATAGGTGAGATAGGGATATGGCATCAGGCCGTTTATGAAGCCGAGCGCGAAGATCAGCGTCACCCATGGCATGATGGAGCGCAGGCTTGCCGAACCGCCGGCCGTTGGCGCCAGCGTTTCGCCACTTGTCCCGCTGTCGAAGAGGCCGGCCCGCCCGAAGAGAATGTGGGTGACGACGGCCAGCGCGATCGTGGCCGCGCCTGTGAGGAACCAGACCATCTGCCAGTGACCGCTTCCGGCGTATGCCGCCACGAGTGCGCTGTTGATGAGGACGCCAAAGGCCGGGGCGCTGGAGATCAGGCTCATGGCAAAGCCGCGCTGTTCTGTTCTTACCACCCGCGAGGCAAGATTAATCATCGGCACGAAAGTCGATGCGCCAGTCGCGCCGGCGATCATCAGCAGGCCGGCAACCACATAGAGATTGTCGTTGATGGGGATGCTCGACAGGCAGAGCCCACAGAGCGACACGGACGCCACCACCGTCCGTGCGGCGCCGATGCGATGGACGAGCCAGGTACCGAGCACGGCGAATGCCACTGTGGAAAACTGCACCAGGCCGGTGACCGTGCCGACGAAGGCATAGTCGAAGGCAAGATCTTTCCGCATGTCGGGGATGATCTGAGGAAAAAGGCTGAGGCCGAATCCGTAACACGTGCCGACGCAGGCGATCATGACGGCTAGGAGGACGTTATCATGGATACGCACGCTAGTCATGATGATCGACCTCTGTTGGCAACCGTGTTCGCGCTCCGGCTCGACGCGATGATCATCTAGCATGAGCAGTCGGCGGACTGTCGGATCTGCGACGCCGGCGGCCTAAAACGCATACAAATGGGACCGCCGAGCACGCGCTACGGCGTGCTCGCCTATGCTGTTCGCCGAACCAATCAAGCCGCCGAAACAGCCAGCTCGATCGATCACCCGTTGACGCTCCGAACGCTCGCAACGCTGCCGCCGCAGGCCGCGCGGCGCTGAGCAAGCACCTTAACCGAAAAGAACGCGTAGACGATCAACGGAAGGCAGACGAGATAGGATGTCCTGATGCCCGCATGTTCGGCAATGAAACCGAGCAGCGGCGGCGCCAGGAAGAAGACCACGAAGGTCATCTGGCCAAGGGCGGCGACGTTGAGATGCGCCGCGCGATCTGTGCGCTGGGCCGCCGCCGAGACGGCGAGAGGATAGACCGCGCTGCAGCCGGCGCCCATCGCGGCAAAGCCCGCCAGTGCCACATAGGCATGCGGAGCGCCCCAGACAGCGCAAACGCCGATAGCCGAAAGGACAAGCAACATCGTGGCGACGGCCCGCGGGCCAAACCGATCGACCAGCGGATCGACGAACAGGCGCGCCAGTGCCATGCAGAAAGTAAAGAGGGTCAATCCTAGTCCGCCAATGAAGGGCTCGACTGAAAACACGTCGCGCATATAGATCGCCGACCAGTCGATCCCGGCACCTTCGACGAGAAAGGCCGCGATGCCGATCACGCAGAGCGGCATGAGGCTCCGGGTGGGAAGCGCCACCAGTGGCGCCTTGCCTTCATTCAACGGGGTCCGCGCGGGCGCATTGCGCATACCTGAAATCGCCCAGACGCCGAGCACAAGTACCGCTGCAAAGGTCACGGCGAGATGGAGTTGCATCGAAATACCGGCTTGGCGGACGACCGAGGAGACAAGCGCCGTGACGAAGAAGCCGAGGCTCCAAAAACCATGCGCCCTGTTCATCACGCCGCGTCCCAACTGTGCTTCGATGCGATCAATCTCGACATTGAGATTGATCTCCAGCGCCCCGGCGAGCATCCCCTCGACGAAAAGCACACAGAACACGACCGGCGCCGCACCAATCCACGGCACCAGCGACAGCAGCGCAGACGTGCCGAGAACAGTAATGAATGCCGTTGTCCGCGCGCCAAGCCGGGCGATCACGGGCGAAGACAAAGTCAACGAAATCAAGGCGCCGATCGCCGCCCCTATCAATGTCAACCCAAGCTCCGACTTGTCGACGTCAAGTGCAACCTGCAAATCCGGCATCCTCGACAACAGCGCCCCCAGCGACACGGCGAAGAGAAAGAAGCAGACATAGATCCGCTGCTGCGGCGCGATTTTCATGATGCAACTCCGGGAATTGACGCTCGAAGCCGAACGCGCGCTTTTGGACTTGTGATATCTAACTCACAGGGCCGGAGATCAAAACTTTTTTCTGAGGAGATGCGACGGAGCAAGCGATCTTGGGGACCGGCGATTTGCCTGGGCTGCCAAACCATAGGCAGGGCGGCTGGCTTTCTCGACCGCTGCCGGCGGGGACGTTCCGGATCAAGCGCCATGCGGGCGCTTCTGCCTGGCCGATGCTGGCGGTCTAAAGCGCCAACCGCAACTGCGGCTCCATTTTAGCGGCCCGCCGTTCCACCGACGATAGCGAGACGCCGAGTAGAATCACGCTCTCACGGCATCTGAGCACCGCCGACGGCGACATAGACCGAATAGATCGAACGCGTCGCCGCAATGAACAGCCGGTTGCGCTTGGGACCACCGAAGGTGAGGTTGGCGACGGTTTGCGGCACGCGGATCTTGCCGATCAGTTTGCCGGCCGGATCGAAGCAATGCACGCCATCACCGGCACTCGACCAGAGGTTTCCGTTCACGTCGGTGCGGATGCCGTCCGGAATGCCGTTGTCGATGAGGCAGAAGACGCGGCCGTTTTCAAGCTTGAGGCCGTCGGCCACGTCGAAAGCCCTTATATGGCGTGGCAGGCTTTCATCATGGCTTGCCGCCGAATCCGCCACGTAAAGAATCGTCTCGTCGGGAGAGAAGGCCAGACCGTTCGGCTGGATGAAATCCGTGACGACAGCCGCAAGCCCCCCGGTCTCCGGATCGAGCCGGTAGACGTTGCGGGTCGGCTGCTCCGGCACGGCGCGATAGCCTTCATAATCCGACATGATGCCGTAGGTGGGGTCGGTGAACCAAATCGTGCCGTCGGATTTCACCACCACGTCGTTCGGCGAATTGAGCCTGGCGCCTTCGAAACGATCGGCGAGCACGGTGATCGAGCCGTCGACCTCGGTGCGGGTGACGCGGCGCCCGCCATGCTCGCAGGAAATCAGCCGTCCCTGCCGGTCGCGCGTGTGGCCGTTGGCGAAATTGGAGGGTTGCCGATAGACGGAGACGCCGCTCTCCGGCGTCCATCGCAGCATGCGCTGATTGGGAATATCGCTCCAGAGCAGCTGGTTCGCATCGTTGAACCAGACGGGACCCTCCGCCCAGCGGCAGCCGGCATAGAGTTCGTCGAGGGCGGCGCTCGTGACGATCATCTGCCGGAAGCGCGGGTCGTGGATTTCATAGATACTGGCCTCGGCCATGGCGGTCTTTCCGTTTATCGCATGCCGGCCCGGCGGCCGCCGGCGAGCATGATGACGCTGATGATGATGAGGCCGGTCATGATCAGGCGGATGCCGGCGCCGACCCCGTAGGTGTTGAGCATGGAGACGACCAGAAACATGAAGAGCGATGCGCCCCAGATGCCCGGCACATTGGAATCGCCGCCGGCGACCGCCGTGCCGCCGATCACGACGACGGCAATCGACATCAGGAGATATTCCGAGCCCATGTTGAGCGCCGCGCCGCCGGAGAAACAGGCGAGCAGATAGCCTGCGACCGAGGCGAGCACGGCGCAGAACAGATAGGTGACGAAGCGTGTGCCGTCGACCGGGATGCCGGCCATGCGCGCGGCCGGCATGCTCTGGCCGATCGCCGAGATCCAGCGACCGTAGATCGTCTTTTCGAGCAGGAACCAGGCAAGCAGCGAGATGAGGAGCGCGACGATCGCCACATTCGGCACGCCGAGCGTGTTCGAGGTGGTGAACTCCGCAAGCATGGTCGGAGGCTTGATGCGCAATCCCCGGTTCGTCCAGATCGCTGCGGACTGGACGATGAAGCTCATGGACAGCGTCGCGATGATCGGCGGAATGCGTAGCGCCTTGATCAGCGCATAATTGCCGAGGCCGACCACAAGGCCGAGGATGATGGCGACGAGAAGGCCGGGCAGGATCATGCCGTTTTCAACATTCATCAGCTTCAACGCCACCGTGCCGGCAAGCGTCATGGTGGCGGGAACCGAGAGGTCGATATTGCCCGGACCCAGCGTGATGACGAACATCTGGCCGATGCCGACGATGACCGAGAAGGCGGCGAAGGTGAGGGCCGCCTGCGACAGGCCGAGCGTGCTCGCCCCGAGCGTTACCATGATCGTCAGGAACCAGACGGTGAAGGCGGCAAGCCACGACCAGATCCAGGGTTTGCCGAAAAGGCTCAAGAGCGGGGTCATCGGCGTTTCTCCCGCTTCTCCAGGCGGTTCAGCATCAGGCGGAGCGCGAGCACGATGATCAGGATCGCGCCTTGCGCGCCGATCTGCCAGTCCGGCGAGATGCGCAGGAAGGACAGGAACGAACCGGCGAGTGTCAGCGTCAGCGCGCCGATGACGGCGCCGACGGGGGAGACGCGGCCGCCGATGAACTCGCCGCCGCCGAGGATGACGCCGGCGATCGACAGCAGCGTGTAGCGCAACGCGATATTGGCATCGGCCGAGGTCGTCAGGCCGACGAGGGCGATGCCGGCAAGCACCGCGAACAGGCCGGCAAGACCGTAGGCGCCGGCGCGCGCCGCAACGATCGACCAGCCGGCGCGCTCGACCGAGCGCTGGTTGCCGCCGATGCCGCGGATCAGCACCCCGAGCGAGGAGCGCATGACGAGGAGATGGGCGATCGCGGCGATGGCGATGCTGGCGACGATCGCCATCGGCGCCAGCGGCGGCTTGACGGTCATCAGCCAGCGCACCCAATCGGGCGCCTGGCCGCCCGGTGCCGGCAGCAGCAGCACGGCGAGGCCGCCCCAGACGAAGCTCATGCCGAGGGTGACGACGATCGACGGCAGGTTGCGCAGATGGATGACGACGCCGAGGCCCGCATAGGTAGCAATCGCACCGGCAAGGATCAGGATGCCGATCAGGGGAGCATCGCGCAGAAAGGTCGCGGTGACGCAGGCGACGAAGCTGACGAAGGTGCCCATCGACAGATCGAGATCGTTGACCGCCATCACCAGCATCTGGGCGATCGTCGCAAGCGCGATGGGCACAGCCAGGTTGAACAGCAGGTTAAGCCCGACATAGCTCATGGCGCGCGGCTGCAGCCAGAAGACGGCGGCAAGCAGCAGCGTCAGCGACAAGGCAGGAATGGCAAGACGCAAGGCGTCGGACGACAGCCGGAACGTCATGCGGCGACCCCTTCGAAGGAGGCGGCGATGATATTCGTCTCGTTGACGGCGTCGCCGGCGAGTTCGGCGGTGATGCGGCCTTCGCGGAATACGTAGACGCGGTCGCAGAGGCGGACCTCGTCCATTTCGGTGGAATACCAGATGAAGGTGCGGCCGCGCGCCGCTTCCTCGCGGATGATCGCGTAGACCTCCTGCTTGGTGCCGACGTCGACGCCGCGCATCGGATCGTCCATCAGGACGACAGGCGCGCGCGTCGCAAGCGCGCGGGCAAACAGCACCTTCTGCTGGTTGCCGCCGGAAAGCGACAGGATGCGGTTGGCCATATCGGGCGTGCGGATCTCGATCCGCCGCTTCCAGTCGGCGCCCTTCGTCTGCTCTTCATCGGCGAGGATCAGGCCGTGCCGGGTGAGGTCACTGAGCGAGGCGATCGAGAAGTTGCGCAGGATGCTCCACAGTTCGAAGACGCCGTTGAGGCGGCGGTCGCCGGCGACGAAGGTGACGAGCGGATTGCGCTCAGGCAGCCAGTTGCCGGACTGGGCGGCATGCAGGGCGAGCAGCAATTCGGTCTGTCCGTGGCCGGCCAGTCCGGCCAGTGCGATGATCTCACCCTTGCGGGCGGTGAAGGGAAGGCCCTTCGTCGGATGGGACAGAATGAGCGGCGCGGTGGATTGTTCGCGCGTCGAGCGCTGTCCGGTCTCCTCCTTGGCGACGGTGCCCATCGATTCCACCAGGCCGTGATGGTCGAATCCATCAGCCGGACGTTCGGCGACGACGCGGCCGTCCTTCATGACGATAATGCGGTCGGAGGTCTCGAGGATCTCGTGCAGGATATGCGAGATGAAGATGACGGAGCCGCCGGCGGCGACGAAGCGGCGGACATGATCGAGCATCTGGCGGGCAAGGCTTGCGTCGAGCGACGAGGTCGGCTCGTCGAGGATCACCAGCCGCGGCGCAACGCCGGCGTCGGAAAAGGCCATTGCAATCTCGACCATCTGCCGCTCGGCGATCGACAGATCGCCCACGGCCCGGCTGCTGTCGATGCCATGGCCGGGAAAGACGGCATCGAGGCTCTTTTCGATGATTCCAGCGGCGCGCCTGCGCCAGCCGAAGCCGCCGAGATGGCGATGCATGATGCGGGTGTTCTCGACGATGGAAAGATTGGGGCAGAGCGAAAGCTCCTGGAAGACGCAGCGCACGCCGCGGGCGCGCGCCGCGTTGATGCCATAGCGCTCCAGCCGCTCGCCGTCGCTTGCCACACTTCCTTCATGCGGGGTGAGGCCGCCGTTGATGACGCTGACGATTGTAGATTTGCCCGCACCATTGTGGCCGACGAGCCCGACGCATTCGCCCGGCATGACGCGGAGCGTGACGCCGTCGAGCGCCCTGACCGCGCCGAAGCTCACTCTGGCGCCATCGACGGCGATCACCGCCTTCAAAACCTCATTCATCCTGCCCGCCACATCTGCTTCACAAGGAATGCCGCGCGGCCATTTGCGGCCGCGCGGCAGTCACCGGGAGATTACTTTGCAGACTCGATAACCTTGATCGCGTCAGCCTGCGTGTATTCCACATTGGCAACGCCGCCGGCCTGGGTATTGGCGAGGTTCGTTTCGAGATTGTCCTGGTCGATGCGCAGGAAGGGCACGACGAGATCCTTCTTGACTTGCTTGCCGTCGAGGATCTGCTGGGCGACCCAGAAGGCGAGCGTCGAAACTCCAGGTGCGATGGAGACGGACATGGTCTCGTAGCCCTTGCCGTCCTTCTGCTCCTTCCACCACTTCAACTCGTCTTCGCGGTTACCCATGATGATGATCGGCATCTTGCGGTCGGTGGCGGCAATCGCCTGTGCAGCGCCATAACCGTCGCCGCCCTGCGTCACCACGCCGACTATGTCGGGCAGGCTCGGCAGGACACCGGCAACAGCCTTCTGCGCTACGTCCTGAGCCCAGTCTCCATGAACGGAGCCGACAACCTTGAACTGCGGGAACTGCTTGACGCCGTCGTGGATGCCCGCCGAAATCTCATCGTCGACGAAGACCCCCGCAAGCCCGCGGATCTCCAGAAGATTGCCACCTTCCGGGATTTTCTTCGACAAGTACTCGACTTCGCTGCGCCCCATTTCCTTGAAATTGACGGCGATGCGCCAGGCGCAGGGTTCGGTGACGATGCCGTCGAAGGAAACGACGGTGATGCCGGCGTCGCAGGCTTCCTTGACCGCGCCGTTCAACGCCGTCGGCGAGGCGGCGTTCAGCACGATGGCGTCATAGCCCTGCAGGATCATGTTCTGGATCTGCGCCGCCTGCTCCGTCGCCTGGTTCTCGGCGGTGGTGAAAGGGTCGGCTGCGGCAACGACGCCTGATTTCACGGCTTCGCCCGTCACCTTGCCCCAGCTGGTCAGCATGGCCTGGCGCCAGGAGTTGCCGGCATAATTGTTGGAAAGGGCGATTTTCTTGGCCGACGTGTCGGCAAAGGCGGAAACGGGCATCGCGGCGCAAGCAATAGCGGCCGATGCCAGAAGCATCTTGCGGATTGTCATGTCTTCCTCCCTGATGATCGCGCTGGTCGGCGGATCGCTTCACTCCTGATTGCCCAATCGGGGCCGAGTGAAAATTGTTCTTGCACTGAGCTTCCTCCTCTCAGTAAGGGCAGGATGCGGGAGATCGACCGGCCTGTACAGGGGCAAGGCAGCAAGTCGTTTGCGGGTTTTGCGCAATTAGCTGCGGGTTTACGCAAGACGGCGGCGCTTCCGCGGGCGCTTACTGCGAAGGACGCGCGGCGGATTGAGGAGCCTGCTGCCGTCTGGCCTGTTGCCGTCTCTGGGAGGAACCACCATGCTGCATCGCGCACCCGCAGCCATGTTCGACCACTATCTCGGTATTTCCCGGCTGCTCGCCGGCCAGCTCGACTTCCGCTCGGCCATCCGTTCGGTCGCGGCCGAGGTCGCCCATATCATCCCGCACGACCATCTCGATGTCTGCGTGCTGCTCGAGGGCGGCAACTACCACACTGCCTATGAGACGGGTATCGAGACCGCCTGGGGCGACCTTGCCGGTGCGCCCGTGGTCAACAGCCCGATCCGCTCGCTGCTCTGGGGCGAGGTCGATTTTCTGCTGGCGGACGACGCCATGACGGACCAGCGTTTCCATTTCGAGGGCGCGTTCAAGCGGCCGATCGTCGAAGAGTCGCTGCGGAGCCGCCTGCATGTGCCGATGAAGGTGCAGGGCACGATCATCGCGGCGCTCTCCTGTTCGTCGCGAACGGCAGGCGTCTATACGATGGAGGATATCGAACGCGCCCGCATCATCGCCGACCTGCTGACCCCCTATTTCTTCGCGCTGCAGGCGGCCGAGCAGGCGCAACGCTCGGCCATCGTCGAGGCGGAGGCCCGGGCCCGCGAGGAGGGGCTGCGGCAGGGCGCGCTGAAGCTGACCGAGGCGCTGGAGCAGGAACGCCAGCGGATCGGCATGGACCTGCACGACCAGACGCTCGCCGACTTGACGCGGCTCGCCCGCCGGATCGACCGGCTGTCGCGCAACGGCGAGGTGACACCGGAAGCGCTGGAGCCGGTCTCGCGTTCGCTGCAGCATTGCATGCAGGATCTGCGGCAAATCATCGAACAGGCAAAACCATCTGTGCTCCAGCTCTTCGGTCTCGCGCAGGCAATCGAGCATCATCTCGACCGCTCGACCCGCGACACGGGATCGGCCATCGAATGGGGTCTGGTCGACGAAACGCACGGCGCATTGGAGCGGCTGGAACCGACCGTCAGCGTCGCGCTGTTCCGGATCGCGCAGGAGGCGATCAACAATGCGGTGCGCCATGCCGCGCCCCTCGCCGTGACGGTGCGGCTCGAGGCCGATGAGGAACGGCTGTCGATCGAAATTTTCGACGACGGAACGGGGCTTGCCAAGGCGCGGGGACGGATCGGCGGCGGCATCGACAATATGAAGACCCGTGCGCGGCTGATCTCGGCGCGCTTCACCACCGGGCCCGGCCACAACAATCGCGGGACCGTGGTGCGCGTCGTGCTGCCGCTGACCCCGCACGACCCGGCAAGCGGGCCGGACTGAGGAGAAACGCGCAATGAAGGTTCTGATCGTCGAGGACGACCCGCTGCACCGCTCCTACCTGCACGAGGCGGTCAACGCCGCCCTGCCGGAATGCGATACGGTGATCGAGGCCGAGAACGGCACGGTCGGCGAGAAGCTCGCCCGCGACCACAAGTCGGCACATATCGTCATGGACCTGCAGATGGCGAGCCGCAACGGCATCGAGGCGGCGCGCACCATCTGGAAGGAGCGGCCGGAGACCCGCATCCTGTTCTGGTCGAACTATTCCGACGAGGCCTATGTGCGCGGCGTCTCGCGCATCGTGCCGGATGGCGCAGCCTACGGCTATGTGCTGAAATCCGCCTCCGACGAGCGGCTGAAGCTGGCGCTGCGCTCGATCTTCATCGAGAGCCAATGCGTCATCGACCGCGAGGTGCGCGGCCTGCAGCAGAAGAGCCTCGGCCAGACCAACGGCTTTACCGATTCCGAATACGAGATCCTCGTCGATATCGCGCTCGGCCTGACCGACCGGGCGATCGCCAAACGCCGCGGCCTGTCGCTGCGCAGCGTGCAGAACCGCCTGCAGCAGCTCTACGACAAGCTCGACGTCTACCAGAGCGCCGGCGACGACCACGAGGACGGCCGTTTCAATCTCCGCGCCCGCGCCGTCACGGTCGCTTTCCTGCGCAAGCTCCTGAACTACAGCGCTCTGGAGCGGGCCGAAGCGGAGCTGCAGGAGTGGCTTGACGGAAAGTAGTCGGAGCAGCTGGAAGGCCCATCATTCCGACTATGCGGGTCAGGCGATGGCTTTCAACGGCGCCCGGCTGCTCGGCGCCGGCTCAGGCTTGCCGAACAGGAAGCCCTGCATCTGCGCCGGATGGCTTGCATGAAGGATCGCAAGCTGTTCCTGCGTCTCGACCCCTTCGGCAATCACCGGCAGGTTGAGCGTCGAGGCCATCTCGATGACATTCTCAAACAGCGCCCTGATGGTGGGATCGATGCCGATACCGGCAAGGAAACGTCTGTCGATCTTCAGCTTGTCGAACGGAAAATCCCGGAGGTTGCCGAGCGAGGAATAACCGGTCCCGAAGTCGTCCAGCACGACCCGGATCCCCATCGCGCGCAGCTGACCGAGTGTGGAAAGCACCGCAGCCCGATCGTGAAACAGCGCCGACTCGGTGACTTCAAGCTCCAGGCGGTCTGGCCGCAGCCCGGTTTTCGCAAGAATTTGCGAGAACTGCTCCACCAGGTTCGGCATCAGGAACTGAACCGGTGAGATATTGACCGCGATCGTCAGCGGGGTTTTCCACGAGGCTGCCTCGCTGCAGGCTTGTTCCAGAACCCAGATCCCGATGGGGATGATACAGCCGGTTTCTTCGGCGGCAGCGATGAAGTCCGCCGGGGCAAGAACGCCTCTGCTTGCATGGCGCCAGCGCAACAAGGCCTCATAGCCGCACGGCTGTTGCGAGGATGTGTCGACGATCCTCTGATAGACGAGGAACAGCTCTCCTTTGGCGACTGCGTGCCGCAGATCGTGCTCGAGCTGCCGCTTGGCATGCAGTTCAATGTCCATCGCCGGCTCGAATGTGCAGGCTCTGCCGCGGCCGCCGCTCTTGGCCCGGTAAAGCGCCATGTCGGCATTGTTTCTGAGGCGCCGATCGGTGACGCCGTGCTCCGGGTACAAGGCCATGCCGATGCTGGCGCCGAATCCCGAAGACGTCGCGAGATCTGCGAACTCCTCGGCAAAAGCCGTCAGCAGATCTGTTGACAACGCTTCCGTCTGCTGGCGGGACGCGTTTTCGAGGATGATGCAGAATTCGTCTCCGCCCATGCGGGCGATCGTCACATCGGTCGGCAAAGCGCGGACCAGGACCTGCGCGACCCGCTGAAGCACCGCGTCGCCCTCGGCATGGCCGAACGTGTCGTTGACGAGCTTGAAACGGTCGAGATCGAGGGCAAGCAGCGCCAGCCCGCTCGGGGTTTCTGCCGCGCCGGCGATCGCCATCCCGAAACGCCGGTCGAACTCGCGACGGTTCGCCAGGCCGGTCAACGGGTCATGGCGCGCCATATGCTCGATCCTGCGGCTCGCCTCATGGCGCTCCGTCAGATCGCGCACGGCAATCACCTGGCACTCGCGCCCACGATATTCGATCGTCCGAGCCAGGACCTCGACCGGAATCATATCCTGGCCGTCGCGCAACACCGCTCCCTGGCAGGTGTCCATGCCGAGGCGGCTGTCGATTGCAAGCACCGCCTCGACCGGTTGCCCTTTCAGAAATGTGGCTGCCTTACCGGCCATCGCAGCGAATTTCTCGTTGAGATCGATGACGACATTCTCCTGAGCGATGACCAGCCCCTCGAACGAGGCATTCGCCAGCCCGCGCAGATCGGTCAAATGACGGTCAAGGAACAGCGCTGCGGCGGCTCCGAGCAGGATCAATGTCGAGATGATCGAGACGGCAATTGCGATGGCGATCCGATCGACGGAGGAGAGATCGGCATGGACGGGCTCGGCGGAAGGGGTGATCTGGACACCGCTCATCGACACCGTGTGGAGGCTGCAGATCGCCAGGACGATGCACGCCGCGCCGGCGAAGATATGAAAACGCCTGCTGGCGCTATGCCGCAGGGCCGCAACCGCAACGATGCCGAAGCCGATTGCCAACGCGCAGGCGACGATCGATTTGTCGAGAGCGAGCGAAACCATGCTGAACGGCGTGATGGCGAGCAACCCCACGAAATGCATTGCCGCAATGGCAATACCGAACAGGACCCCGCCGGACGCCTGGACAAGCTGGCCGCCATTCATAAAAGCGATTTCAACCGCGACCGCAAACAGGACGATGGCGGCGATAATCGACAGAATGATCAATAAGCCATCGTAGCCGATCGGCACCGGGCCGGCATAGGCCAGCATCGCGATAAAATGGGTTGCCCAGGTGCTGGCGCCAAGGACGACGGCGGCGGCGATAAGCCAGTAGTGGTGATGCTGCCGCACGCATTCCTGCGCACGCGTCAGCATGAAGACGGCCGTCAGGCTGCCGAAGCAGCAGATCGACAGGGCGACGAAAAGCAACGTCCAGTCATGCTGGTCGGCGATACATGAAAGCACAGTGAACATGGCATCTCCCGAAGGTGCGGGGAGGGTGCCAAAGCGGACCTAACGAAATCATACGGGCTTCGTTAAAATGCCAGTCATCCATGCAAAAACCACAACGAAAAGACGAGAAGAAAGTGCCGCTCGATAAACCGCGGATGAAGGTCGCCGCAGCCGCAGCTCCGTGGCTTCGGTTGGAGAAATTCGACTTCCGGCAAAGGTATCAGGCGCCTGACAGCGGGATCGAACGCCTGGCGTCTGCCAATGACAGGCCTGAGATGACGCGGTACCGTGCCTCGACAAGGTTGTATATTCCGAAGGCTGCCAATCCGGCGGCAACGGCGATGTAGAGGAGGGATCCGAACGGAAGCTGGCGGACCCATTCCAGGGCGTCGCCCATGCTGCCGGCCTGTTGCGGATCCACCCGGAAGCCGGCATAGGCGAAAAGTATCCCGGTGATTGCGAACACCACGCCGCGGGCGACGAGACCGTAAACGCATATCAAGATCACGATGCCCTTGCTGTCCGGTATTTTGACGTAGCGCTCGAACTTCCGGGTGATGCCCTTGACGATGGTCACCATGCCGCCGATGACAAAACCGGCGCCAACGGCGATCGCAAGGGTGGAGCCGAACGGCTGCGACATGATCCATCCCGCCAGTCCCTTCTCACCCGAACCTTCGCTCCCGCCGCCGAGAAAGATGGCACGACTGAGTGCATATCCGGCAAGCCCGAGATAGGTGACGGCGCTGCCGAGGAGCGCCGCCCGGATCGCCCACGCCTTTCCGTCCCGCCCATGGCCGTCACTGTCCGCCAGGGACTGGGCCAGCCTCCAGGCGACAAATCCCAGAAGACCAAGTCCGATCATTCCGACCCAGACACGCCCGAACGGCTGCGCAAGCAGCGCCGAGAGCGCCGACTTCGTTTCCGGCCGGCCGCCGGCGACGCCGGAGAAGAGCGCCAGCCCCGCTATCAGGAGAAAAACGACACCGCGCGCCGTGTAGCCGCCTTTGGCGAGCACATCAAATCGAAAGCCTTTGCTCATCAGCATTTCCTCTCCGTCGCCAGTGCGCGGGATTAACGCGCCAGCCTTCAGAAAGTTTGCTGAAAGGGTTCGCAAAGGTCCTCGGGATCGTGAAGAAATGGATCTTCCTTCTTGATCGGCAACGTGGTCGTTGGCGATCCGGAATTGCTGCCGGCCAGCAGTTCCATAAGACAGATTACGCCACATTTGCATGTAGCCGCAAAGTTGAAGTGTCCTGTTTCTGCAAAGTTGGAATGTCACTCTCCCCGCGTTTGATGGCGCGGGAGACAAGCGGATGGGACTGATTGCGATGAGCGAGCGTGACCTGCAGCGGATCGAGGTTTTGTCGAAGGTTGCCGACGGGCGGATGACGATGGTGTCGGCGTCACATGTGCTTGCTCTCAGCGAGCGCCAGGTGCGGCGGCTGTTGGATCGCATCAGAACGACCGGTGCGGCATCGATCCGCCACAAGGCGATCGGCCGGCCGTCGAACAACCGGATCAGCGATGGTGTTCGCGATTATGCGGTGACGCTGGTTCGTGAACGTTATGCGGATTTCGGTCCGACGCTGGCGGCCGAGAAGCTTGCCGAGCGCGATGGATTGCGTGTGTCGCGCGAGACGTTGCGCGGCTGGATGACGCAGGCCGGATTGTGGCTGTCACGCAAGCAGCGGCGGACGTTTCATCAGCCGCGCTTGCGGCGCGAAGCCTATGGCGAGCTGGTGCAGATCGACGGGTCCGAGCATCGCTGGTTCGAGGATCGTGGAGATCCGTGCTCGCTCCTGGTGTTTGTCGACGATGCGACGGGCCGGTTGATGCAGTTGCGGTTCGTGCGCTCGGAAAGCGCCTTCAGCTATTTCGACGCACTTGAGCTTTATCTGAAGCAGCACGGGGCGCCGATCGCCTTTTATTCCGACAAGCACTCGGTCTTCCGGGTGACGAAGAAGGAGGCCAAGGGTGGTCAGGGCATGACCCAGTTCGGACGGGCACTCTCGGAGCTAAATATCGAGATTCTCTGTGCAAACTCCAGCCAGGCCAAAGGCCGTGTCGAGCGGATGAACCGGACGCTGCAGGATCGTCTGGTCAAGGAATTGCGACTGGCAGGCATCGACACCATGGAGGCAGGCAATGCGTTTCTGCCGGGCTTCATGGTGGACTACAATGGGCGGTTTGCGATTGTCCCTGCCCGATCCGATGACCTGCACCGGCCGGTAAATCTTGCACCGGATCGGTTGAAGGAGATCCTGTGCAAACGCGAGCAGCGCTATGTCGGGTCGCAGCTGACGTTTTCGTTCGAGCGTAAGCGGATCATGCTGGAGGAGAGCGACGTGACGCGCGGATTGGCCGGCCGCTATGTCGAGACCTATGCCTATGCCGATGGCCGCCTCGATGTACGATGGAAGGGACATTCCCTGCCCTACAAAACCTTCGACAAGGACCAGCGGGTGACGCATGCGGCGATCACCGAGAACAAACGGCTCGGCGACGTTCTGACTTATATCAAGGAGCGTCAGGAGCAGCCGTCGAAGCCGGTGGTGATGACCAACAGCGAGAAGAACGGCTATGTGCGACGTGCTCACGGTCCGGGGCGACGGAAGGATTTTACGAACGATCCGGCCGTCATCGAACGCCATAAAGCTGCGCTGGCAAAGCGCGATGCTGCCGAGTGAGGCGTCGATCGCATCGTCTTAAAGCTAAAGCCGATGGTGCCACAAACCCGCCCCGATCTGATCTTGCAACCCGGACCAGCCGCTCAGATCGGGGCTGGTCGGCCTGCCGTGCGGCTGCCGCCAGTGACATTTCTACTTTGCGCAACCGCGGACATTTCAACCTGACCGCCACATTGCACTTTATAATTGTGTATGACTTATTTAAGGTTGCAGCACCTGCCCCGCGCCGCACGCCCGCGCATCGAGGTCTTCAATCACGGATCTAGAGATGACTCACGGATCGGGCCACTCGATCGAGAGGCACGACAGCGAGGACGTCTCCGGCGCTGCGATTGACCAATGCATTCGTGATGATCGTAAAACTATCGCGCGATCGCACCTCCTCGGTGAGGAAATCGTCGGCGACCGTGCGGCGGACCCCGCTTTCGAACATCGTCTGGTAGCGATCGGTCACGAAGGGGTCCGCGCCATTCGAGTCGCCGCGCTGCCCGAGGCCGGCCTCGACGAACGCATCGCGCAACCGCTCCGACAAGTCGGTAGGAGTCGCGACGTCATGCATCACGATTGGGCCATCATGGCCTCGCAGCCTGTTGCGTCCGCGATCGGTCCGCTCCACTTTCCGGAAGACGTCGAGCGCCACATCGCCGTTCCAGCCGATGGCGCCGGCGGCCTCCCAAGCGTCGTAATCCTCGGGCCGGCCGCGCAGCCAGGCGCCGACATTGAGCACGTTCGATCCGCCCACGGCACGACCCCGGGGATGTGTGATCGACCGGCCTCCGAGACGTTCCTGCGGGACGGTCTCATAGCCCCAGTTTCGCTCACTGCTCCAGGTCACGAAGAACGCGCCCTGGCTGCGGCCGATGTCGAGTGGGTTTTCGCCGCCGGCTTCGATCAGCGCCACAGTCGCATCCGACAGGTCGCTGAGACGCGCAGCGAGCACCGACGATGACGTAGTCATATTCAGTCATGGACATTGTCCTCGCACGCACTGAATCTTTTAGAACCCGAACTTGCCGTTCTGATTCTTCCAATCGGCCTTTGCCGGAATGGCTTCGATCGTGTCCCAATGCTCGGCGATCTTGCCGTTCTCGATGCGGAACAAATCATAAAATGATGTCGGCTTGCCGGCTAATTTGCCTTCGCTGACCGTGAGCACGAAATCGCCCTTGCCAAGAACCTTGTGCATTGTGTCGTACTTCATGGTGATGCCTGCTTCGGCCATCGCCTTCAGGGCCGCCCCGAGCCCCGAAAGGCCGTCGCCGATCTGCGGATTGTGCTGCGTGTAGTTGTCGCCATCGAAGTATCCCGCAAGCTTCTCCATGCGGCCGTTGACGAGAATGTCGTCTACGAAGGCGGCGACCAGCTTCTTGTTGGCGTCCGTCTTGTCGAGATCCTTGATTTCGGTCGGGCCGTCGACCATCGTGTGGCCGCCGGGGTTCGGGCCGGCCGTTTCCTGCAGATTGTCCCAATGTTCGACGATCTTGCCATTCTCGAAGCGGAAGATGTCGAAGCCGACCTTCGGTCCGAAGAAATTGTAATCCGTATGGGCGACGACAAGGTCGCCGTCCTGGAACACCCGCACGGTGTTCGCCTTGGCCGATCCCTTGGGTAGGGCGGCGAGGAGTTCGCCGAAGCCCTTCAATCCATCGGCTGCGCCGAGATTGTGCTGTGTGTATTTCCCGGGATTGATCACGCCTACCGGCTCGGCCGCGCCGGTTTCGATAGCCTTGAGGAGATCGACGACCTGTTTTTCCTGCATAGTCATTTTGGCTTCCTTTGCGTAGGCGGAACTGGCGGCGAGCGCACTAGCGAGAGGGAGGATTGCCGTCATCGCGACGAGATGGCGGCGGGAGAACTTGAGCTTCATAATATGTAACCACTCCTGTAACACATTATGTGTATCTATATCTGTCACACTTTAATGTAAAGATCTCCCAACGAAAATAATCGAACTGCGCTTTAAACCGCTGGCGCAGCGGCCGCGATATCGGCGGCCAGGTCGGCAATCGTCGTACGGGAAAGTTCCACTTCCATTGCCTTCTCGACCGCCGCGACACGGCCGCGCAGTACCGCCCTGATATTGCGACCCACCGGGCACTTCGGATTGGGCTCCTGGTGCAGAGGAAAAATGGCGAGGTCCTCGTCCACGGCCTTGTGCACGTCGAGCAGTGTGATCGCGTCACCTGGCCGGCCGAGCAGAGCCCCGCCGCCGGTTCCCATTTGCGAGGTCGTCAAACCCGCCCTGGAAAGCTGCGACAGAAGACGTCGAATGAGCGTTGGATTTGTGTTGACGCTCGACGCAATGAGTTCTGACGATGCAGGACGGCCTTGCTGGGTTTGTAGAAACGTTAAGATGTGTGTGGCGACCGCGAAACGGGTATTCATGGGAGGTTCCCCTTATATGTGCGCGATATAAGCACACATAAGGGGAAGAGCAAGTAACGAGCCTTTCAGGGCACGGGTATCGAAGCGCCCCCCGCGAGGATCGCGCCAGTCGGCAGCGTGGATGTCTCCGGTGGTCTCGATGTAGCCCGCAGGGTGACCGTTGATCGCTATAGACCGACGACAGCAACACCTTTGAGGCGACGAAAAATCCGCTGAACCTGGTAGAGTCCGCCGATATTCGCCGGTGCCAAATCGTTAATAAACAGTAAATTGCGATCCTGTGATCCTGGAAGACCGACAATGGCGATAGAGACCCGCAAAGCGCGCGCCGAGCCCGTCGTTTCCTATCGCACCTCGAATTCCGGGTCGGACGGCACCTGCATGGCGAGAGCGAGGTGGTTCGTCTGCGCGGCAAGCCCGACGATCGTCAGGAGCTCGCCATGTTGGGCATCGGTCATGCCCCGCGCGCGGGCGGCGGCGGTGTGGGATTGAATGCAGTACTGGCAGGCATTGGCCGTCGATACCGCTATATAGATCATCTCCCGCGTTAGCGGATCGATGGCGCCTTCGACCGTCATGACCGATTTGAGCGTCTCCCACACCCGCTTGAGATTTGCGGGATCGTTGGCAAGGGCACGCCAGAAATTGTTGATGAAGTCGGTCTTGCGTGTCGCCCTGATATCGTCGAACACGGCTTGAACGGCCGGAATGGCGGCGGCCTCTTGGTCCGACAGGAGTTTGACTGTTGCCATCGAAAGTTCCTTTCCGCGCGCCGATCTACGGCCTCAGCATGATATTGCTCGGCGATCCGACGCCGCCTGCGGAAGATAGGAAGAAACGGCAACGGCTGCCAGCCTCCCCGCCGGCGAGGAAATCGAAGCGGCTGTTTCACGAAAACGGGCAAAATTAGAAATTATTGTCTACAGATTTTGTAGATTATACGGTTCCATAGCCCTGTCGACTTCAGCGCTGAGAATTCGAACGCCCGATGGATGCATCCTTGGGCGCATGTGACCTGCCGAGTTCATCCAATATCAACAGGAGATTTCCATGAGCAATCCGGTTCTCGTCAATCAGATCATTCCCGACACCGATGTCGTCCCGCTGACCGGCCGTGTCGGAGCCGAAATCAAAGGCATCCGCCTTGGCGGAGAGCTTTCGGATGCAACGGTAGCAGCCGTCAACCAGCTTCTCCTTAAGCACAAGGTCATCTTCTTCCGCGATCAGGGGCATCTTGACGATTCCGAACAGGAAGCTTTCGCACGCCGCCTCGGCGATCTCGTGCCGCACCCGACCCAGGGACCGGCCTCCGGCACGGCTTCCATCCTCAATCTCGACTCCAGCCGCGGTGGCGGCAGGGCGGATCAGTGGCACACCGACGTCACCTTCGTCGACGCCTATCCCAAATTCTCCGTGCTTCGCGGCGTCGTCATTCCGGCAGCCGGCGGCGACACGATCTGGTCCAACACCCATGCCGCCTACGAAAGCCTGCCGGCGCCGCTCAAACTGCTGGCGGAGAATTTGTGGGCCATTCACAGCAATGCCTATGACTATGCCGCCGTGCGCCCTCGCGCCACCGCCGAAGAGAAGAAGCATTTCGAGGAGGTTTTCACCTCGACCATCTATGAGACCGAGCATCCTGTTGTCCGTGTCCATCCGGAAACCGGCGAAAGATCGCTGCTGCTCGGCAACTTCGTCCAGCGCCTTGTCGGCCTGTCGAAGAGCGACTCCGCGAAACTCTACGAGGTCTTCCAGTCCTACGTCACGGCCCCGGAAAATACCGTGCGCTGGCGCTGGCGGGCCGGCGATGTCGCGATCTGGGACAACCGCGCCACCCAGCACTATGCCGTCAACGACTATGGCGACCGGCACCGGGTCGTGCGCCGCGCCACCGTCGACGGCGATGTCCCCGTCAGCATCGACGGCCGCCGCAGCATAACCCACGTCAAGGCTGCCAAGCCGCAAGCAAAGGCGGCGTGATCGCCTGAGTGTCGCCCGGAAGCAAAATGCGCCGCATGCCTTACGAGAAGGACAGCTTCTCGCTCGGCCGGGTCAGCGTTTCCGGGCGCAGCACCGCATCGAGATGCTCCTTCTGCATCAGGCCGCGTTCGAGAAGGATTTCATAGACTCCCCGTCCGGAATGATGCGCTTCCAGCGCAACCTCCGTGGCGTTGCGGTAGCCGATATAGGGGTTGAGCGCCGTGACGATGCCGATCGATTGCTCGACCGTCTGCCGCAGGCGATCGCGATTGGCAGTAATGCCTTGAATGCAATTCGCCTCGAGCGTCAGGCAGGCATTGGTCAGGTGGCTGAGACTCCGATAGAGGCTGTAGAAGATCACCGGCTCGAAGGCGTTCAGCTGCAGCTGACCGGCTTCCGCGGCCATGGTGATTGTCACGTCATTGCCGATCACTTCGAAAGCGACCTGGTTGACCACTTCAGGGATAACAGGGTTGACCTTGCCGGGCATGATCGAGGAGCCGGCCTGGCGCGCCGGCAGATTGATCTCGTTAAAGCCGGCCCGCGGCCCCGAGGACAGAAGCCGCAGGTCGTTGCAGGTCTTGGACAGCTTGACCGCCACACGCTTGAGAACGCCCGAAAGCTGCACGAAGGAGCCGCAATCCTGTGTCGCCTCCACCAGGTCAGGTGACGTCACCAGATCGACGCCGACGATTTCGGAGAGGCGCTCGCGTACCAGCGCGGCATAACGCGGATGGGCGGTAATGCCGGTACCGATCGCCGTCGCGCCGAGATTGATCTCGCGGATCAGCGAGACCGCCTCGGAAAGGCGCGCCTCGTCTTCCGCCAGCATCAGCGCATAGGTTCCGAACTCCTGGCCGAGCGTCATCGGCACGGCGTCCTGCAACTGGGTGCGGCCCATCTTCAGGACGTCGGCAAACTCGACCGCCTTGGCCTCGAATGCCAGGCGCAGGATCGCCATGGCGTCGACGAGACGGTGAACGCCGATCCATGCGGCGAGCTTCAACGCCGTCGGGTAGACGTCGTTGGTGGATTGCGAGAGATTGACGTGCTCGTTCGGATGCAGGTGCTGGTACTCGCCGCGGCGATGGCCCAGGATTTCAAGCGCCCTGTTGGCAATCACCTCATTGGCGTTCATGTTGGTCGAGGTTCCCGCACCGCCCTGGATCAGATCGACGACGAACTGGTCGTGCAATGCGCCGTCGCGGATTTCGACGCAGGCCGCGATGATCGCATCGGCGCGCTGCTGATCCAGAAGGCCGAGGCTAACATTGGCATGAGCCGCCGCCTGCTTGATCGCCGCGAGCGACGCGATCAGATCCGCCGATTCCTTCAGCGTCTGACCGGTAATCGGAAAATTCTCGACCGCGCGCAGCGTATGCACGCCGTAATAGGCCGAGGCCGGCACGTCGCGATCGCCGATCAGGTCGTGCTCAACGCGGATTGTCGTGATATCGGATGTCGTCATGGCGGGAACTTTCGAGTGGGACGCTGCGGGCACGCATTGCGGCGGCAGGCTGAAGACGAGAATGGCTGGTGACGCGGCAGGATAGCCGCGTCCGCAGACGTCATCGGGCCAGGGCGGCAAGACGAGGATCGTCACCGTCCGCCTTCGATCCGTGCAGCTTGAACGGAAAGGATACGCCGCCTGTCGTAACACCCATCGTGTTCGCGCGCTGGGGATGATGGAACGGCGCGAGCCGACTGCGGATCTCAGGCGTACCGATGCCGAGGCGCTCGAGAAGCTCCGTCACGACGGCGTAAAGGATTTCGAGATTGCCGTCCTCGATCTTGACCGAGATGCCGAGCGCACCGTCCGTCCCCAATCGCCGGGTTTCATCCGAGGCCCGCACGCCGATCGCGTAGCTGGCATCGGCGCCGAGCTTGCCGATGAGGGCGCCGTCGAATGCGCGCATCAGCGCCGTGCAGTAGCGCCCCTCGCCCGCGACCATGTCAGGGTGGTGTGCCATTGCATGGAAGATGCGGGCCAGTGCCGCACCCCGCGCCGACAGCCCCTCGCCCGCCCCGCCGCCATCCGCTGCCGCGGCAAGCTTGGCATAGATCCGGGCCAGGCGGTCCAGAGGAAAGGCCGGGGTCGGGAGATTGCATCCGTCGATCCCCCATTCAACATCCCGAACATCAAGATCGCAGAGTTCGGCGACGGTGCGTTTGACCCTCCCCTGCATCGGATGATCCGCCAGGTGGTAGCCTTCCATGTCTGCTCCGATCGCCCGGGCGCCGGCAAGCATGCCGACGTGCTTGCCCGAGCAATTGCTGCAGACGGCTGTCGGGACAAAGTCCTGCCTGATCCAGGCGCGGTTGACCGATTCGGACAGCGAAGGATGACCGCCGCAGCGAAGGTCGGCCTCCTCGGCCTTGATCTTCGACAGCATGGTTCGCGTGCGCGCGATATGCCGCTCTTCGCTGCTGTGGGACGCACACATCAGCGCAATATCCGCATCGTCGAAGCCGAAGCGCTCGACGCCCTCCGTCTCCAGGATGGCAAGCGCCTGGGCCGGCTTGGCGGCGGAGCGGGCAAGCGTCATACGCTCGGGATTTCCAAGCGCGTAAAGCAGCCCGCCCTTTGCATCGACGACAGCCGCGTGGACGCGATGACTGTTCTCGACGATGCCGCCACGTTCGGTGACGACGAAATCCTCACTCGGGGTCATGTCTCTCTCCATTCATGCCGCACCCCGGCGGCGACATGCGTCCGCCGGGGCAAGCCTCGATTGTCGATCGGTGTCAGGCGAGATCGAAACCGCCGCGGTCCTCGCCCTGTTCGGCGGCGAGCATGTAGATGCGCTCACGCATCAGCAGCCAGCCGACCACCAGCGCCGGAACGATCAGGGCCAGAGAAGCGACCGTGTAGGTTCCGACCGGATAGTCGAGGGCCATCAGGATCACGACGACGGCGAGGAAGCCCAGGGTCAGCAGGCCGGTGTAAGGCGCGCCGAACATCCGGAATTCAGGCCGCGCCAGCTTGCCCTGCCGCGACAGCTGCCACAGCTTGAGCTGGCAGAGCACGATCACGCCCCATGCGGCGATGATGCCGAGGGCGGCGACATTCAGGCCGATTTCGAAGGCCTCCGCCGGAACGACGGCGTTCAGCACGACTCCGAAGGCGGTCACGACAGCCGTCACCGCAATGCCGACATAGGGCACGCCCGATCGGTTCATCTTCGCCAGCGCCGCCGGCGCCGAGCCGGAAACCGCCATGGAATGCAGGATGCGGCCGGTCGAATAGAGGCCGGCATTCAGCGACGACAGGACGGCCGTCAGCACCACGAGGTTCATGACGACGTCGGCGCCCTGGATGCCGATCTTGCCGAAGAAGGTCACGAACGGGCTCTCGCCGCCCTTGTAGGCGGTATAGGGCAGCAGCAGCGACAGCAGCAGGACCGAGCCGACATAGAAGACCACCAGGCGCAGCACGACCGTCCGGATCGCCCGCGGCATGACTTTGCGGGCATTTTCGGTTTCACCGGCGGCGGTGCCGATCAGTTCGATCGAGGCATAGGCGAACACCACGCCCTGGATCACCACCAGGGCCGGCAGGATGCTGTTCGGGAACATGCCGCCGAAATCGGTGATCGTGCTGAGACCCGGAACATGGCCGTCGATCGGCGTGCCGGTGACGACGAAGTAGACGCCGACGATCAGGAAGACGACCAGGGCGAGGACCTTGACGAGGCTGAACCAGAATTCCAGTTCACCGAAGACCTTCACCGACAGAAGGTTCATCGAGAGGACGAGGACCAGCGCCACCAGCGCAAACACCCACTGATCGATCATCGCGATCCAGGGGACATAGGCCTTGAAGAAATTCATGTAGAGGGCGACCGCAGTGACGTCGGCGACCGCCGTCATCGCCCAGGTCAGCCAATACATCCAGCCAACCGCGAAGGCGAGCTTTTCACCGTAAAATTCGCGGGCATAAGAGACGAACGAGCCCGAGGTCGGGCGATGGACGATCAGTTCGCCGAGCGCCCTCAGAACGAGGAAAGCGAAAAAGCCGCACAAGGCATAGACCAGCACAAGGGCCGGCCCGGCAGCGGCAAGCCGGCCGCCGGCGCCGAGAAACAGCCCCGTGCCGATGGCGCCGCCGATAGCGATCATCTGGATCTGCCGCGGCTTCAGCGCCTTGTGGTAGCCGAGATCCTCCTCGGCAAAGACCTGGCCTTCGGCCTCGCTTCTATTTTGCATGACTGTCATTTCTCCTCCCTCCATGGGTTCGGCAACCTCCCGGCCACCCCTCCGCGCAGATTCACAAAAGATGTTAATCTGCTATGCGGTCTGACAGGTTTGGCGATTAAAGGAAAAACCACCCTGCAGTCAAGGATTTTCACTCTGCTATTTGTGGATGCGTCACCGCCGGCCTGTGGAAAGGCAGTGTCCGGGGGCTGAACGACGTCGCTTCCCTACGCTGCGCGACCGACTTTAGCGCGGCTCGGCGCCGATGATGCGGCTGACGGCCGCCTCGACCTTCCTGAGATGAATTTCCATTGCCGTCTGGGCTTCGGCCTCCGCCCCTATGCGGATGGCTTCGACGATGGCGCGATGCTCTTCATTCGATTCCTGGCGGCGCGGCCCCAAGGCGGTCAGCAGCCCGGATTGCTGCGCCAACGCCTCGCGGACGTCATCGACGATGTCTCGGAAGACGGTATTCTTCGATGCCTCGGCGATCAGTCCGTGAAAATCCGAATCCAGCCGCACCCAGGCCTCGGTATCTTCTTCCTGCTCCATCCGGTCGCAAAGATGAAGCAGCCGGGACAGCTCGTCATCGCTTCGGCGCAGCGCCGCCCAGCCGGCAGCGGATACTTCGACGAAGGGCCGCGCCTCCATCAGATCACGCGCCGAATAATCGCCGTAGCGGATATCTCCGCCGCCGCCAGCTGCGAGCACATAGGTTCCGCTTCCCGTTCGCGTCTCCGTCAGCCCCAAAATCTGCAGCGAGCGCAGCGCTTCCCGCACGATCGGGCGGCTGACGCCGTATTTTGCCGCAAGCTTCGCTTCCGACGGCAGCTTCGAACCGGCGGCAAAGCGGCCGGAGGCAATGAGATTGCGCAGCTCCTCGAAGACCAGTTCCGAGGCGCTTTTTCGACTGAGGATCGCGGAGTCGGATAGCCAGTCTTCTAGATCGTTCATCGCTTTGTCTTCGATCGGCAGAGCCCCGGACGTCCGGGCGCGAAATTGAAAATCATGTCGTCAGCGGCGATTCACCGGCAATGCCGATAATGGACCGCTTGACCTCCAGCAGGTGCTCCGCCATGGCTGCCCGCGCATCCGCCTCGCTGCCTGCGGCTACGGCCTGGAGAATGCGGCGGTGCTCGGCGTTGGAGGCTTTACGCCGGCCGCGAACATGCTCCACCAGTTCCGATTGCGTCGAAAGCGCCCCGCGGACATCGGCAACGACCTTCCCGAAGATCGCATTGCCGGAGGCTTCGGCGATCCCTCCGTGAAACTCAGCGTCCATCCGCACCCATATCTGGACGTCCTCCTCCTCGTCCATCCGGTTGCACAAGGATGTGAGCGATGCCAGCTGCTCGTTCGAGCGCCGCAATGCGGCCCAGCCCGCAGCCGGGATCTCGATGCACGGGCGCGCCTCCATCAGATCGCGGGCGGAATAGGCGCCGCCGCCGAGCTGCCGCGCCGGGCTTTCCGAAACGACGAAGGTGCCCCGCCCGGTTCTGGTCTGTGTGAAGCCCAGCGTCTGCAGCGAGCGGAGCGCTTCACGCACGATCGCCCGGCTGATGCCGTAACGTTCGGCGAGTTGCACCTCCGCGGGAAGACGGGTTCCGAGCGCCAGTTTCCGACTAACAATCGCCGTGCGGAGATCTTCAAAGACCGCCTCGGCAGCGTTTCTTCGGCTTATCTCTTTCTTCGCCGACAACCATGAATCCATATCCTGCATCGAAGGACGATGCGGGCATTCGAAAGAGCTGTCAAGCAACCGGACAAGTGCGCGGAAAAGGCGCTGTCAGCATCTCGGCGCGGTACGCGAAGTTGCGGTTGACGGCCTTTTAGAACAGATAGCGGAAGCGCTCTGGCGTGGCAGGCCATGCATTTATCGGAACGGCTCCTGCGTCGCATTCGTCGCCGCCAAGAGATCAGCGAGCCGTCGACTCGATTCGGACACGCTGCGCAAGCGGCTCCCCTCAGCAATCGAGGGCAGAAGATGTAGGTCGCGACGCCACGGTAGGCAAGCCACGACAGGCCCTCGATCGGCTCCTCATCCTGCGCGATCGTGTAATCGCCCGCGGGTGAATTTCACCGACAGATCGGGAAGCCCGAACTGGGACACAATTCTACAAATACCTTATCGGGACCAATTTCCGGGCGTAAATATTTTTATAATTTTATAATGGTGACCGAAAAGACATCCAGGTAAAATACTTGAACAATAAAACCATTCCGACATTTTATTGTGTTATTCTAAAAGCATGACCTCTTGGAAGTTCCTTAGATCGGTTTTTACAACGAAATACACACCGACTTCACCGGCCATGCTAGACAAGCAGGAGGCCAGCACGGTGGCCTCGCCAATTCACAATAAAAAAAGGAGGCAGCAAATGTCGAGGCATAACAACGCCAAACCCTTTATCGCCAGTGACCGCCACGACTTTGGCGCCAACGGCAGGCGCCCGCATGGTAATCCCTCCGCAAAGGAATTGATCGCCCATGCCGTCGCCGCACGCACCGACCTCGCCGCGCAACCTGAGGAAGCGCGGGCAGCTGACGAACTCCGTCAAGCAAAGAAGCCGCGGCATCATTTCACAAAACGCCGAAACGCTGAGACCGAAGATATGAGTCTGGCTGTCCGGGAACTTCCCACAATGGGTGAACTCAAGCAGGCGCGGAGCGATCACAGCATGAAGATCGCCACTCGGGAAGCTGAGAGGCGTGCCTAGGCGGGTGGCTCAGCGCTCTAATCGGATCGAAGCCTGTATCAGATCTTGGTGGAAGCAGTGGTTGCGCAAGTCCTCTGTCAACTTGAGCAAGACCAGACCGGCAGGCTCGCCTCGCGCCAGTATTCTATCGATCGGGCCCTGCTGAATGCAGATCATCTGCCGGTCGACAATCACTGCCAGCGCGAGTTCCAGGTCTTTCGGGGAATTGGTCGTAAGACGGCAACTTCGTATTCAGGGCTTCCATCCCGGCGAGCTTCACCGTCATCATTATAATTTTTAAGGGATGGTTATGGTAGTAATCATCACAACTGAAACTGCTGCGAAACGCGACGAGAATTGGCGGCTGCTGTCCATCCTCAAGCGAGCGGACTACGCGACGACAGATCTCGTTGCTTCGGAAAATGGCGACCGTCGCGAAGAGGTGATGGTAGTCCGGCGCATCAGGGCAGCGACGATCCGGGTGCCCGCCTACCCCTCTTAGAGGCGGCGGAAGATGGGCGCCGATCCTGAGGCTTTGGCATCATGGGAAAACGAAGGGAGCGCAACCCGAGCCGGACGCCCCTGCGGAAAGAACTTGATGACCCCGTGAGGCGATTGAGCGAGGAATGCCGAACCATCGTCGTGTTCGCTGATATGGAGATGCCGCGCCATGGTTATCCTGCAGCGACCATGCCAATTACAGGCGCGATTGCCGGCATGCTGTCGGGTGATAGCACCATTGCTCCGGCTTGAGTATAGGCTGACGGAATCTTCCTTGCACCCACTTCATTCGGAGGCCGGGCGGCACACATGTGGTGAGTGGCCCTATTGCGCGGACCAAGATGATTAAATGAAAGAGATCTCGCCGCCCATCCTTCGAAATACGCGTCAGACCGGATGACGCGGCAGAAAAGATCCAGATATGCGCGAGAGATGAGATGGCTTCGAACGCAATTCAGGACGTGATCGAGAGCGCGTTGCGTCCTGCAGGCCTGAACAAGGACGGCAAACAGAGCGGCAACCGACCGCTAGTCACGTAGAAGCAGGAGATTGATAAGTATTTTTAAATGTCCGCGGCGCATTGCAAAGCACAATCTTGATCGCTTTCTGCTCATCCCAAATATTTAATTTGCCAGCCGCATTGATTAGGCGCAGGATAGGTCTTCAGTAGCTTTTTACCCGGGCGCTACTGCGTGGAGGCTGACGGTTCCCTTCGCCCCAAAATTAAGGAGGGCAGCATGTCTTCCAATCTCCACCTGTCTGTTCGGACTTCTGACATGGCTATATTGCAGGGCGTACTCGACAACGCAGGATACGATTGCACAAGTAGCCTCGAAGATCCCAAATGTTACAACATCGCCGTCAAATTGCTGTTCAAGCTTTACAATGATGGAATGACCTCGCCCGCCGCCCTTACTATCGAACTCAGCCGGCACTTTGGAAAAACACCACTGTCCTCGAAATCCTCCGCGGAGTTCGAAAAGAATCGCAAACTGATACAAGGAATCGGACCAGTCGTTGTGGTCAGTCGTCTACCGGCGCCTGAGCAGACTCGTTAAGTTACTTCTCGCAAACCTCATCCAGTCTCGGTCATCTTTCGACAGTCGCTTTTATCAAGCGCGCGATTTCCGACAGATTCCGCTCTCCAAAGAGACAGGCGGCACCTTTAGCGCATGCGGTTGGTGAGGAACGTAGGGAAGCGCACAATGATGACATCGTCCGACGCCGCCACGCTTCTCCAGGATGCAGCGGACCGGATCGCGGACATCCCGCGTTCTGATCTGCAGATTATGCTTCGGCGAGCGGCACTCCGGCTGCGCAATGCGACGACTGTTTCTATGGAAGACGATGTTGATGAAGTCTTGCGAGACCTCGCCGGCGAACTCGGGCAAACACGGGAAGACGTGATGAGATACATCATCAGGGAGTGGATGGTAAAGAACAGCTTCCTGTCCGGGCATGTGCTGGACGAGGATGGCGAGTTGGGCGGATCGGCATAACCTTGCCACGTCTGGGCTCGACATGGAATCGCGACAGAGTTTTAGACGCCCTTTACACTAACTTATCAGATGTGTCGCGTCGGCGGCATGAAACGATAATCCCTATAACTTCCTATTTGAACCGGCGTCCGCTTGGCCCCGAACACAAGGCTTTATCGTCGTTGCTTGCGGAACGAAGTTCCGGCGACCGACGCTACCAGAGCTTCACGTGCCGGTTGACGTCCTTGTAGAGCAGGTAGCGGAAGCGGCCGGGGCCGCCGGCGTAGCAGGCCTGCGGGCAGAAGGCGCGCAGCCACATGAAATCGCCGGCCTCGACCTCGACCCAATCCTGGTTCAGGCGATAGACGGCCTTGCCTTCCAGCACATAGAGCCCGTGCTCCATGACATGGGTTTCCATGAAGGGGATCACGGCGCCCGGTTCCAGCGTGACGATATTGACGTGCATGTCGTAGCGCACATCGGCCGGATCGATGAAGCGGGTCGTGCCCCAGCGGCCGTCGGTATCCGGCATGGCCCGGATCGGATGGTCGTCCTCATGGGTGATGATCGCCGGCGGCAGCTCCAGCCCTTCGACCTCCTGAAACGCCTTTCGAACCCAGTGGAAGATTGCTGCGGCCGAGCCGTCGTTCTTCAGGCGCCAGGCCGAACCGGCGGGAATATAGACGAAGGAACCGGCGCGCAGCGTATGGCTGACGCCTTCGAGCTCCACCGTCATGCCGCCTTCGACCACGAAGAGCACTGCCTCGGCGCGGCTGTCCGGCTCCGGCCGGTCGCTTCCGCCGCCCGGCTGAACTTCCATGATATATTGCGAGAAGGTTTCGGAAAAGCCGGAGAGCGGGCGGGAAAGAATCCATGCCCGCGTTCCCGTCCAATGCGGCAGGAGGCTCGTGACGATATCGCTCATGACGCCGCGGGGGATGACCGCGTAAGCCGTGGTGAAAACGGCTCTGCCGGAAAGCAACTGGGTCTGCGGCGGCAATCCGCCGAGCTTCGAAAAATACTCTGTCTTGTCCATTGATGCGGCTTTCCAGGCAGGTGTCTCTGCATCTGCTTTATGCGCCGCCGACCCGTTAGGCAACTCCCAACGGCTTTCGCTACCGGTCGGCCATCACCAGGTGGCCCGGCCCGACTTCACGATAGAAGCTGGCCGGCGGCTGATAGTCGACCGGGCGCATCGGGCTCTTGATCTCATCATTCGCCACCATGCGTTTTTCGTGGCGCCGGTCCGGATCGGGCACCGGCACGGCGGCGATGAGTTTTTTCGTATAGGGATGCTGCGGGTTTTCGAAGACGGCGGCGCGCGGGCCGATTTCGACGATTTCGCCGAGATACATCACCGCCACGCGGTGGCTAACGCGCTCGACCACGGCCATGTCGTGCGAGATGAACAGGAAGGCGAGGTTGAGGCTCTGCTGCAGGTCGAGCATCAGGTTGATGACCTGCGCCTTGATCGAAACATCGAGCGCCGACACGCTTTCGTCGGCAACGATCACCTTCGGCTGCAAAGCGAGTGCCCGGGCGATGCAGATGCGCTGGCGCTGGCCGCCGGAAAATTCATGCGGGTAACGCGAAGCCATGTCGGGAGAGAGGCCGACCTTGACCAGCAGGTCCGCCACGACCTCCCTTGCCTGCTTCGAATTGCCCATCCGGTGCTCGAGATAGGGCTCGGCGATCGCCGTCCCCACTGTCATGCGCGGATTGAGACTGGCGAACGGATCCTGGAAGATCATCTGCACGGATTTGCGCATTTCGCGCAGATCCTTCCTGTCGAGGCCGAGCACCTCCCTGCCCTCGACGAGAACGGAGCCCGCCTGCGGCTCGATGAGACGCATGATGGCGCGACCGGTCGTCGATTTGCCGCAGCCGGATTCACCGACGAGCGACAGCGTCTCGCCGGCGTGCAGATCGAAGGAGACGTTTTCGACAGCATGCACGCGGCTGGTCAGCCGGCCGAACAGGCCGGAATGAATGTCGAAACGCTTGGTCAGGTTCCTCACCTGCAAGACCGGCGTTGCGGCGACGGTATCGGCAGCCTCGGCCGGCGTGTTCGATTCTCCCGTCGCGGTATTGACCACCGGAAAACGCAGCGGCCGCTGCCGGCCCTGCATCGAGCCGAGCACCGGCACGGCCGAGAGCAGCGCCCTGGTGTAAGGATGTCTGCCGCGGTGGAAGATATCGGCGGTAGGCCCGCTCTCGACCTGTTCGCCGCGATACATCACCACTGTCCTGTCGGCGATCTCGGCGACGACGCCCATATCATGGGTGATGAAGAGAACGGAGGTCCCCTCCTCTTCCTGCAGCATCTTGATGAGATCGAGGATCTGGCCCTGGATCGTCACGTCGAGCGCCGTCGTCGGCTCGTCGGCGATCAGGAGCTTCGGCCGGCTGGCGAGCGCCATGGCGATCATCACCCGCTGGCGCATGCCGCCGGAAAAGCGATGCGGATATTCGTCGAAGCGCGAGGCGGCCGAGGGGATGCGGACTTTTTCCAGCAGCCTAATCGTCTCGGCTTTGGTATCGGCGCGGCTCATAGCGGAATGGCAGAGCAGCGCTTCGGAAATCTGATCGCCGATGGTGAACAGCGGATTGAGCGAGGTCATCGGCTCCTGGAAGATCATCGCCACCTGGTTGCCGCGCACCTGCCGCATGGCCTGTTCCGGCAGGGCCAGCAGGTCGCGCCCGCCGAGCATGACCCGGCCCTCGACACGGCTTGTGTCGGCCTGCAGCAGCCGCATGATCGAGAGCGAGGTGACGCTTTTGCCCGAACCGGATTCGCCGACGATCGCCACGGTCTCGCCAGGTGCGACGGTGAAGGAGATGTCGCGCACAACAGGTTTCCACCCGCCGTCCACCAGAAAGGACGTCGTCAGCCCCTCGACGGAAAGAACGGGGGTGGCTGTCTCGATCGATTTCGCCTGGACGCTGCCCATGTCGGTTCCTTCTACGTTCAATCCGGCCAGCGCAGCACGCCGTCGAAGCGGTGCTTGCTGCGGTTTTCGATCGGCGTTGCGATGATCTCGTTGGAGGCGCGCGCCTTGTCGAGTTCCTCGGCCAGGCGGTTTGCGACGATGCCCTCCTGCCCCGGATGCAGGTTGCATGGGTCGAGGTAGAAATAGCGGTGCTCCACCTCATGGTCGCGGACGATGATCGGCGGGCTGCCCTTCGCCAGCGCATCGGCGAGATCCCAGGCGGTGATATGGGCCTCTCCGGCATCGACGATCAGGCGCAGCCGCTCAAGCGGATTGTTGGTCGGATCGGGCTCGATCAGCGCAGTGACGCCGGGACGGCCATCGAGCGTGCGTTTCCACAGGTTGAGATAGCCGGTTTCGCGCTCGCGGATGCCGGCATGATCGCGCCTTTCCCAGGCTTCGAGCGCGGCCATGACGCCGAAGATGCTTTCCTTGCCGACCTTCATGCCGCGGCCGATGCCCATATTCTGCAGGAAGGCATGGCGCACCAGCTCCTTGCGGCCGGCGACGATGCCGGAGGTCGGGCCGCCGAGGAATTTGTGGCCGGAATAGAGGGCGATATCGGCCCCCTGCTCCAGGAAGATCCGGAGATCATATTCCGAGGCGGCATCGACGATCACCGGCACACCTCTGGCATGAGCGATCTCGACGAATTCCTTGAGGTTCAGCAGGCCGTAATCGACGACATGGTGGGAGACGACATAGACGGCGGCGGCGGTCTTTTCGGTGATCGCCTTTTCCATGTGGAAGCGATGCGTCGAGGTTGCCTGGCCGATCAATACGACCTTGCCGCCGGCAAGCCGGATCGCCTGATCGACTGGCGCGCCATAGCTGACCACATGGCCCATCTGCACCAGCACCTCGTTCTTCTCGGGCACGACATCCGGCAGCTTTTCGATCGCCAGCAGATTGTCGCCTGACATGGCGCCGGCGACCGCCAGCGAAATGCCGGCCGAGCAGGAGGCGGTGACGAAGCCCGCCTCGCCGCCGGTCAGGCGGGCGATGACGGCGCTTGCCTTGCGCTGCAGGTCGTTGATCTCGACGAAATGCGGCAGGATCGATGCCATCGCCTCGATCGCCTCCGGCACGACGATCGAGGCGCCGAGGCTGGTCATCGTGCCGGATACGTTGATGACGGGGCGAAGGCCGAGTGAAGGTCTGATATCAGTGGGCATGAAGGTCTCCAGAAGTCTCAGTCGAGGAACTGGCCGGTCGGCGCTGCTCCGAATATGAAAGCTCTCGTCAGCCATTCAAGGC
The DNA here is from genome assembly GCF_030053155.1 of Rhizobium sp. BT03. Lineage (NCBI taxonomy): Bacteria > Pseudomonadati > Pseudomonadota > Alphaproteobacteria > Hyphomicrobiales > Rhizobiaceae > Rhizobium > Rhizobium sp. BT03. The sequence goes on along the minus strand of NZ_CP125642.1, from coordinate 41,741 downwards.
GACGATCGCCTCAATTTCGACGGTGATGTTGCCGGGCAGCGAGCCGAAGCCGACGGCCGAGCGGGCATGTTCGCCGGCCGCGCCGAAGACGGCAATCAGCAGATCCGAGCAGCCGTTGATGACACTCGGATGATCCTCGAACTCAGGCACGGCATTGACCATGCCGAGAAGCTTGACCACCCGCTTGACGCGGGAGAGATCGCCGAGCGCATCATGCATGACGGCGAGCAGATTGATGCCGGTCAGCCGTGCATGCCGGTAAGCCTCATCGACACCGACATTGGCGCCGACTTTGCCGGCGTGCAGGAAGCCGTCGGCCTCGCGCGGCCCCTGGCCGGAGAGGTAGAGCATATTGCCCTCCACCACATGCGTCACGAAATTGGCGATCGGCGGCGGCGGCGGCGGCAGCTTGATGCCGAGGGCGGCTAACCGTTGGTAAGGCGAATTCTCGACCTTGCCGGCGGCGGTTGGAAACTGATTCACGCAAACTCCTGTCATGCGAATTTTGGATTGGCGAATTTTGATTTGGATTGGCCGATTTAGGTCGGCGGATTAAAGGTCCTTGCGAAGTCTTGGGTCGAGCATATCCCTGAGGCCGTCGCCGACCATCTGCAGCGACAGCACCGAGAGGATGATGGCGACACCGGGAAACAGCGTCATCCAGTCGGCCTGGCCGATATATTGGCGGCCGGCGGCGATCATCGTTCCCCAGGTCGGAATTTCCGGGCTGACGCCGAGGCCGAGGAAAGACAGACCGGCTTCGGCCAACATGGCGCTGGCGAAGAGGAAGGTGGCCTGCACCAGGATCGGCGACAGCAGATTGCGCAGCACGTGCCGGGTCATGATATGGAAGGTCGAAATGCCGAGCGCCCTTGCCGCCTCGACATAGGGCAGCTCGCGAATGACCAGCGTCGAGGCGCGGACGATGCGGGCCAGGCGCGGGGAATAGACGATCGACAGCGCGATGATCACAGTGGTCAAGGACGGGCCGAGCGCGGCGACGAGGGCGATCGCCAGCAGAATATCCGGGAAGGCCATCATCGCGTCGATCAGCCGGGCGATCGGCGTATCGAGCCTCTGGAAGAAGCCGGCAAGCAGGCCGAGGGTGACGCCGATCACCGCCGACAGGCTGACGACCGCCGCGCCGACGAGCAGCGACAGGCGGCCGGCAAAGATCGTCCGCGAGAAGACATCGCGGCCGAATTCGTCGGTGCCGAAGAAGAAGGTGCCGCTCGGCGGCTTCAGCCGGTTGACGATCGAGAGTTTGGAGGGTGAATAGGGCGCGACCATAGGCGCGAAGACCGCCAGCAGCACGAAGATCGCCAGGATCAACAGGCCGAAGGCCACCGTCTTGCGCTTCAGCAGGCGGCGGATGAATTTGCTGCCTTCGCTCTCGGCTGATTTGATTGCGATATCGGCCATCAGTAGCGCACCCTCGGATCGACCAGCAGATAGAGCATGTCGATCGCAAAATTGATCAGCACGTAGAGCGCGGCGATGACCAGCAGCGCCCCCTGGATGACGGGATAATCGCGGCGCAGCACCGCCGAGACGACGAGATTGCCGACGCCCGGCAGGCCGAAGACCGTTTCGGTGACGACGGCGCCCGATATCAGCACCGCCGCCGTCAGGCCGAGCACCGTGAGGATAGGGATCAGCGCATTCTTCAGCGCGTGCTTCAAGATGACCTTGCGCTCGACCAGCCCCTTGGCGCGCGCCGTGCGGATATAATCGTCGCCGAGCACATCGAGCATCGAGGCGCGGGTGAAACGCAGGATCAGCGCCGAGGAGACGATGCCGAGCGCGAAGGCCGGCAGCGTCAGATGATACATCCGGTCAAAGAAGGTCGAGCCGGGGCCGCCATAACCCGAGACCGGGAAGAGGTTGAGCCGGACGGCGAAGAATTGCATCAGGATGAGGCCGAGCCAGAAGCTTGGGATGCTGGCGGCAAACATGGCCAGCGTCGTTGCCGCCTGGTCGACGAAGGAGCCGCGCCGATAGGCGGCATAGATGCCGATCGGCAGCGCGATGATGCTGGCGATGGCAAGCGAAAACAGCGTCAGGAAAAAGGTCGGCTCGGCCCGATCGAGCAGCGCCGACGTCACCGGCATGTTGAGGAAGATCGACTGGCCGAGATCGCCCCGCAGCAGTTGGCCGATATAATAGACATATTGCAGGCCGAGCGACTGATCGAGGCCGAGCCGGGTTCGGAGATCGGCAACATCCTGCGGCGTCGCATCCGGCCCGAGCATGACGGCGGCCGGATCACCCGGCGTCACCCGCACGATGACGAAGACGATCGTCACGACGAGAAACATCACGACGATCATGCCGAACAGGCGCTGGAGGATGTAGCGGATCATGAATGCTGGCCTTCAAGCCTTTGCGGATGCGGCAGAAAAGAAGACCGGCACCGGCCGCGAGGGACCGGCGCCGGCGGTGGTGCTTACTTCTTGATCGAAGCGTTCCAGAAATACGGCCACGGAGCCGGATCGACGCCGTCGAGCTTGACCGATTTCGCCGAGACCGCGTTGAAATCGCCGATCTTCATGAAAGGCGCGTCTGTATAGACGGCTTTCTGGACATCGGCCCAGAGTGCCACGCGCTTTTTCGGGTCGACCTCGGAGGTGAAGGCATCGACGGCAGCCTTGCGGGCCGGCGTATCCCACCAGCCGGGCGAGCTGGTCGAGAGCGAGCCGATCAGCGCCGGCTCCGGCAGGAAGGGGCTGTGGGTGATGTAGATATCCCAGAGCTTCGGATCGGTGCGGCGCTGGGTCAGCGTCGCCCAGTCCACGACCTGCATATCGACGGTGAAGCCGGCAAGCTTTAAATATTCGGCGGCGACCTGCGCCATCTTGTAATGGAATTCATACTGGCGGCTGGTCAGGATCCGGATCGGCTCGCCGTTGTATCCGGCCTTCTTGGCGGCAGCCGCCGCCCCTTCCGGATCGGCGACATTATAGGCTCCCTCGACGCCGGCATCCGTCGACCAGGAAAAGGTCTTCGGATAGATCGAGCCATCGAGCGCATAGAAATCCGTGCCGCCGAAAGCCGCGGCCAGCATGTCTTCCATGCTGAGCGCCTGGCGGATCGCCTTGCGAACCTCGACATTCCCGGCAACACCCTCCTTCGTGTTGAAGACGAAGACCGGGTAGCCGAAGGGCTTCAACATGACCGGCTGCGAGGCGGTAGAGGCCTTCAGCTTGTCGTAGGATTCGACCGCGATCGAGTCGACATAATCATACTGGCCGGAGATGGCGGCCTCGACGCGGGTGTTCGGGTCCGGCACCGGCACGAAGCGGATTTCATCGAGATATTGATGGCGGGCGCCGCCATAACCATTGCTGTCGCCTTCGCGGGACTTGTAGCCGTCGAAGCGGACGAGCTGGATATACTGGTCGGCCTTGCGCTCCTTCAGCATATAGGGGCCGGTGCCGATGAACTCCTTCATCGGTTCGTCCTGCTTTTCCGACGGGATGATGATCGCCGCCGAATTGTTGAAGGCGAGCAGCGAGGTCAGCGGCGCATAGGGCTGCTTCAGCGTGATGGTCACTGTCGAGGCATCAGCGGCGGTGATCTTGTCGATGAAGCCGGCCACCTGCTTGCCGCGCGAGGCGATCTTCATCCAGCGGTTCAGCGAGGCGACGACATCCTCCGAGGTCATGTCGCTATTGTCGTGGAACTTGATGCCGGTCCGGAGCTTGATCGTATAGGTTTTCCCGTCAGCGCTGATCTCGGGCAGGCTTTCGGCCAGAAGCGGCGTGACATTCCAGCTCTTGTCGAAAGTGTAGAGCGTTTCGAAAATATGCTGGGTGACGATGCCGACGAGATCGGCCGTCGACGACATCGGATCAAGCGTCGGCGGCTCGCCGATCGTCGCAACATTGATGACGCCGCCTTTTTCCTGGGCAAGCAGGGTCGAAGGCAGGGCGACGAGCGCAGTGCCGAGCAGGAATGCGACAAGCGTTTTCATATGAGAGCTCCCGGTTAAGTTCCACAATTATGTAATTCATCTTTTTACAACAGAATAAGAGATGAAGTGGTGGTGTCAAGCGGAAGCCGTGGATTATGTCGTGGGACGAGGTCGCAGCGGCAAACAGCGCCGAACCGCATGTGCGGCTAGCCGCCTGCCCGAAGCTCGCGCATTATGCGGGCGTGAAGAATCGGCAGCGCCACGGCTTCAATAAAGCGAGGATAGAATGAACATCGACTTCAACGACGGAAAATGGCTGAACGAACCGGCAAGCTGGCAGGCCGACGCAACCGGCCTGACGCTGACAACAGGCGAGAAAACCGATTTCTGGCGGGAAACCTATTACGGCTTCACCCGCGACAGCGGCCATTTCCTCGCCTTCCCCACCGCCGAGAGCTTCACCGCCCAGATCCGCATCCAGGGCGAATTTCGCACCCTCTACGACCAGGCCGGCCTGATGGTGCGCCTCGACGAAAAGCGTTGGGTCAAAACCGGCGTCGAATTCACTGACGGCGAAGCCTTCCTCAGCACCGTCGTCACCGACGGCAGGTCCGATTGGTCGGTCTCACAGCCGTTCAAGGAGCTCGAAGACTTCCACATCCGCGTCACCCTGGCGGCCGGCGCCCTGCGCATCCAGGCTTCGCACGACGGGAGCTTCTGGCCGCTCTTGCGGCTAGCGCCCTTCCCAATCGCCGACAGATACCAGGTCGGGCCCACCGCCTGTACGCCGGAGCGGAGTGGATTAACGGTGCGGTTTTCGGAATTTTCGATCGGGCCGGCGATTACGACGGATCTGCATGATTTGAGTTGAGGAACGCTGTGACGCATTCAAGCGCCTCATGCCGACTGCACCACCTGGAACAGGAGACACAGCCATCCTCACTCGGGCATGTCGTATTCTCGACGGCAATATACAAACCCAGACAATGCGTCCAAATCTTTGAAAAGCCGCGTTGCGTAGGAACATTCCGTATCGATACGTTCGATCAGTTCCGGTCCGGCAGAGGCGAAAACGTTTGTGGATAATACTTCCGCGCTTTCGATATCAAACTCAGTTGGCTCACGCTCAAGGTAATATCTTATGAGAAGAGCCTTTTCATCGAATTCGACGGCGATGGCCCTAATCGCTGGGTAAATCTCTCCCAGTAGATTTCGCCAGATATTGAGGACAAGCCAGTTTGGAAGTTTGTTCACTGTTGTCGCCCTTGCACTGAGCTCACGAATTCGAATGCCTGAGGAAGTGCCATGTATCCTCCTCCAGGTTCATTTCCTCGGCTAGCTCCCGAATGGTGATCAGTTCCCCTGGAGCCGGCACCACGTCATGCTCGTGCAATTGCGTGCATAGATTTTCCAATGCGACTGCGCACTCATTGTGCTTCGCAAGGGATATGTATTCGCCGATATATTCCTCGGGCAGGCGTCCGGTGAAATCACCTATGAGCTTGATGAGCTGCTTCTCAACTTCCATACGCACCTCACGGGGCTTGAGCGATAAATCTATGAAATAATCCGAGCAACTCACCTATCCATGAGGAATTCGGCATTGCACGAAACACAAACCGTTTACCGGCTGTCCACCCACTCAACTTTCATCCGGTAACGAGTATCTCGGCTTTTTTGAACCGCCTGCTCCATCAATATTGGAGTGCAGCGCGCGTGGGAGCTACAGCGGTAAAGCGTGCGTCGCTGAAATCATACAGGCGCTGAAAGGCATCTTCGCGCTTGTCGGCATAATATCGGAATTGGCTTTTCGACAATCGGTAGATGCAACCACCCCGGGCGAACACAAGGTCGCCGCCGTCCCAATCCGCCCAATCGCTCTCAGGGAGATCGATGAGCAGGGTTCCGTCGCGATCAATCACGCGATAATCGAGGCCGTACCACGCCTTTTGCCTACGACCGATCGCGTGGAGGATCATCTGGAGCCGCCGACCGTTAGGACCGACCTTTTCCTCAACGTGTGGCTGGCTAAAGCGAAAAATCGCAGGCGCATTCAAACCGCAGTACTGCTCTTCACCGATCTCTACCACTCGCCAACCATCGCGCTCGCGCAGGAGGCCATTGATGGGTTCGTCCTCACCGCGGCCTGGCCGGTTCCCGCACGGCTTGACATGCATTCCCGGCTTTAGCCGAAATCCATCGGCGAGTTTGAAGCTGGCCTCCCACTCGGGGGAATGATTCAAAAGCAGTGTTTCCTCATCCTCGAAAATGCCGCCGCCGCCCCAGGCATCCCCTTTCGGCCAAAGGGCCAACGCCGTAAAGAATGGCGGCTTTGATATTGCTGTCCAGCTTCCGTAGGGCGCGCGATTTGTCGCTGCGAAATACACCAGCAGTCGGCCGGACGGGGAAAGATCGCAGCGTCGTTCGTAAATGCGTCCCTTGAACCATTGCCCATGTTCAAAAGTATCGTTGCTCAGGTCTCAACGAATTAGCTGCACCTGTCTGCTCGGTCCGCGACGGAATATAACACCCGTTCTCGCTCCCCGCGCGAGGATCGCATATAGCCGCGTTGCGGCCAGTTTGTTCCTCCGAGGACCTTCGCCTGAGGCGGGGTTGCATTCTTCGATGGTCAATTAGACCGCTTCCTTGAGCTGGAGGTGTTTTTCCCGATCTGCCCTCGATGGGCAGGACTCCAATTCGTTCCAGGAGGAAATTCGGTGGCCCGCTTCCCTCACAAGGGCGGTAGCTAGATTCGTCCCACGCTTGCAATGTACTCCGCGGCAGCACGAGCAGCGACCTCAGCTGCTGAACCAACTGAAACCTGTCGCGAGAAGCTCAACTTACCAAAACTTCGGACAAGCCGCGAAAGCATCCCCCAGGCTGCGAAGAAACGGCCCATCCAGATCGCTTTTCAAGTGCGCTTCAAGGCGTATCGTTCCTTGTGAAATGATCGGCTCCTGTACTCGAATTGTGATTTCAAAGCATATTGCAGTTCGTTCGATGACAAAACTGAAGTACTCGCTCATGTCCGAAAGATTGAGGATTGCCGGCTCTTTCGATGAAAGGCCGGTCGTAAATTCGGTCCACATGTCTGTATCGAACCAAGCATCTGTCGCGAGGTAGGAAAAACATCCGGTGGAATGTTTTATATCCAACCGGACACTCCAACGCGTTGAGCGTTGATCGTTTGGATCCAGCTCTAAAAAGGCCATCTCTAAGGAAACGTTTTCACATTCAAAAATTATATCAGTCATGGGATATACAAAGCGTGCTTGATCACAGGGAGGAGGTCAAACATATTGTCGCGTGGTTCGACAATTCGGCAGATGCCTCATACATCGTCCACTCTGCCTAGCCGTTTGAGAAATTGGTAACAGCCCAGAAGTCTTCCGCGGTGCTTCTAACCCAATAGCGATGCGATGTCGGGATCATATGCTCAAAATCGCCTTCAGCCGCCCACCAACCATCAAGCACGACCGTTTCGTAAGAACGACCATGCACCATATGCATAAATATTTTGCGGTCGTAGTTAATGTAGAACTTCGGCAGCTTCGAAAACAGCCGTATCCGAAGCTGAACCAGTTCTTCTCGCATCGGCGTGTTGAATGAAAGCTCCGTCTCTATCTCCCTGGACAACTCAGCGTACTGGCCCTCGTCTTCCGAGAAGAACTCCCGGCGCAGCAAGTCGGCTGAGACAACCTTGGCGGTTTCACCATCCCTATATTGTGGAAAGAGATCCGCGGTGAGCTGCGGAATACCGTTGCGAAATTCACTCTGCAGTTTCTTGCTCCACTGTTGGACTGTTAGACCAGCGGGCATAAATCTGCGATACCGTTGCTCAGTACACATGGCATCAATGTTTTTCTGTTGATCAAGGGTGAAGTGATCAACCCAATCAATCAGCCAAATAGTTTCACCTCGATAGATGACAAACCCTATAGATTGCTCCCTTGAATCCAGAGATTTGCGTAATTCGGGATCAATTTCTGCCAAATTCATTGAAGAACTCGCTCTGAGTAAGAACACGGCCATTTGACGAACCACTGACCATAAGCTCTGAATATGCCCGGTTTAACTCAATGGAAGTTCCCGGCGTGTTGGTGTCGGTAAGCTTTACACCAGCACCCGAATTTCCTTGTTGGGGCACCAGATCATCCATGATCTTATTGTGAGTCACCCGATCCACCTCGAACACTACGACAGATCCGTCAGAGCGCTTATTGCTCAGGGAATAGGCCGCATGATCGGAATTGTCGATGCTAACACAAATTGAACCCGTACATCCCGGCGAAATTGACACCGACCCATCCGCATTCACCATCAACGCATTCCTGCTCGTCGCGCTACCTGAGCCGCCGCCCTGTACCCTAAAATATGGAACTCCGTCTGGAACGTCGGGTACACTATTTAGCGCAATAGCGGCCCGCTGTGCGGTGGCAACATCGCCATAGAACGCATTACCTGGTCCGGCGATGACGATATTGCCTTGAGCATCCTGAACATAGACGAAGCCGCTTGGCAGACCGACAACATCTTTTCCAACGGCACCCGCGCTGAGGGGTTGATAACCCTCCGGCACCGTAACCCTGGTCCCGTCGGAAGCCGTGATGATACGCGTCCGTCCTTTGCGTTGCGCTGTCGGCAAGGATCTGACCGACTGAGTTGCGTTCCGCAACCGTCAAACGCTCCGGATACCTTAATTCAAAGACCGCCTTGCCGCCTGCAGTGAAGCCGGCGACGAGAGCGCCCACGTCTATGGCGCTTTGCATCGCGAGCGCATCGTCGCCCGATAGCCCGCCTGCCAGCAACAACTGCACAAGACCCGGCTCGGTAATCACACCGGTGAGGGATTGCTCGATGTCACCATAGAGATGGCTGCCTGACGATACGGTTCCCAGCCCACCGGCGACCAGGGGCAAAAGAGTACCATCGGACAGGACGATCATCACCCCGGCGCCAATCAAGCCGGCCCCATCGACGACGGCCCGCAACTCGCCCAGGTCTTTAGTGGACTGAACGACGCTTTTGATAATGTTTCGTCTTGCCTGCTCCGGTGCGATATCCCCCGCCAGCACAGCGGTGAATTGCTCGGCAACCGCGTGGTCGAGTCGGAGGCCACTATCCACTGCCTCGTAATATCGCGCCATGGTTGGCGTTGGATCCGTGCCGGCGGAAGGGCCGCGGGGATTGTTCTGCATCCAGTTAAGTTCTGCATCGACAGTTGCATTGAACTCTTCCAGATCTTTCATCATCGATTCGCAGGTCGGCGTTACTCCTTTGCTGCATTCCGCTATCAGGTTCCTGGTGTTTGTCGCGGATTCCTGAACGAAATCGTCAACCTGTGATTTTAGCGATGCGTATTCTGCGCAGTTGGTGAAGACGCCTTTGCACGCTGCGAGCGCCTTACCGATTTCGATGGCTTTGGCCAGACGTTCGTGGGTCAAATAGTTGTATTGATACTCCGCAACACCGTAGGCGGCAGCATCTCCGCCGCCGATGGCTCCGGTGATTCCCGCCATGAGGCTTGCGCCGATCAATTTGGCAAGCGCGTCGCCTGCTTCCGTTCCCTCATATTTACTGCCTTTCAGCCTGTTGCCGGCAATGAAGGTGCTTCTGCCGAGCCCTTCGCCGACGAGCTGGCGCAACTGCGTGTCGATCAGCTGGTTCTCGAAATAGGCATCGCCCAGGAAAGGAATGGTGGTGTCCGGCTGATAGCCGATGCGGTCCATGAAATAGTTGGAGCCGTAGAATTTGCTGACATCGAGGAAGTCGGCGCGGGTCTCGAACAGGAAGGTCTGGCCCGGTATGTTGCCGCCGACGCCGCCCGATTGCGGATTGGCACGCTGAAGAGGGCGCCGCCGGCGGTCAGGCCGGAGAGCGCCGACAACGGATCGCCGGGATTGCTCGGCGCCGCGACGCTGGCGCCGCCGGCCATCGAGCCGGCCGCCGACGTGTTGTTGACGCTGCCGAAATTGACGGAGAGCGCCCCGTGAGCCTTGATGTTGGCCGATACGCCGCCGATCGCCTGGACGGAGCTGACGATCGTCGTGCCTTTGGCGATATTCTTCGAGGGATTGGCATTGCCGTTGGCATCATCGGCCGTGCAGGGGCCCCTGTTACACTGCCTGTTGGGAGGTCATCATCTGGCGCTGGACAGATCACCCAAAAAAGTCCAGCACATTCAGATGTGCGCCTTGATCCGCTTACACAGGAACTCGAAAAAATTAACTGAATATATAACTTCTTCTCCTGACGGGAGCCTCATATATATTGGGCATTCGGTGTCTGATCTGTTCAAATAATAAAAAAAGAACACCTCCCCGTAGTCAGTTTCGCTAACGGAAATCTTGTTATCGTCCAACAAGCCGTTCTTTCGACTCATAATATATTGATAAACTATATCTCCACCGTTTGCCGTTTCAAAATCTATTCCGTATATGCTATATATCTCCTCCCCACCTATCTCCCCTCCGCCATACTTTTTTAGAAACCACTTATATGAAGTACTTAGAGGAAACTTCAATCGATGCTCCGCGCGCCGGATCCAATCGTCACTTACTGCATCCGCTTCACTGCCGAAGCTTACGATCCCTGCGTAAGCGGCCACTAATTCTTCTACTTGTTCGGAAGTCACATTATTCATACTCAATGCCCATACGTTGTTGCGCGACTTTCCCAATAAGCGGCCTTCCAGATATCAAAGGCAGCTCGGTCAATTCCTGAAGGAATTGTATTGGGGTTGATATGAATAACAGAGCTATTACTTTGATGGAATGATTGCGTGACTTCAGCGATTGGGCCGCTTTGCGTCTGGGTGATATGGTGCAGGTTTACTGACTTCCCATCTGTGCCGATAGGCGCTCGTCCCGAAGCCATTCGCTCGATGTTTGTACCAGTGATGACCTTTCCACCTTCTCTCCAGCTTGTTAACAAGTCTGGATCAAACAGGTCATTTCGTTGATAGACCTTATTTCCCTGAAACTGGATTGGCTCCTGTGCCCAGAACCTCCGTTCCTGACCAAAAGACTCGCTTAGGGCTTTTTCAGCGGTAACCGCTTCCTTAAGGATGCGGACGTCATCTGCCACTAGCCGTCCGCTAGCGCCCGCCGCCGCTAACTTGGCATAGGCGACGGCCGTCAGACCATCGCTGAGATCAGCGAGAATACTTCCAAGTAGTTTGCAATTAGGTCCCGGACTACGTTCGCAAAATGCGACTGCGGTGAGGTCGGTGCCAGCTTCTACCTCAGCCAGTGCCTGCGAGAAAAATAACCCTTCCTGTCGTTGATTAATTCGGCTCGCCGTATCAAGTGAGTACTCCGCAATTTCGGTAACATAGTCATTCTCAAGCAGATACTCTTTAGCTTCCTGAATCAGCTTTATGTGGATTTCGACGCAAGCAATTGTGCGACAATCGGCCAAGGCTTGGTCTTGTATATCATCGATCGCCTTATATTTTTGTGCCACCTTGCTGATACATGCCTGGTTTTGATCGCACTCGATCATCTCCTCAAGCTGCTTCTCCAACTGACGATGCGTCAGGTAATTGTATTTGAACGCATTCCCAGCATAGGCGGCGCCCTCTCCACCGCTGACGGTCGCGGCAAGGCCCTGCACCAGGCTGGCGCTGATCATATTGATCAGTTGTTCGCCCTGAGCGGTGCCCGCAAGCGAGGTGCCGTTGACGATCTCGGCGACGAGATCGCGGATATGCGGGCCGAGCAGCGAGGAAGTGGCTCCCCCAAGCGCACCCCTAATCATACCGGAGACATCCGTAACGCCACCGAGCAGGCCGCCGGCCAGTGCGTGCAATGCCGCTCGGCCGGGACCGCCTTCAGCCCAGAAGGCCCGTTCCTCGTCGGTGGTCGCCGCCTGCTCCCGCTTAAACGCAAAGTCGCCGATGAACTTGGCGGCCTTGGCAGCGGCATCCTGATAAAGCTCCTGCGTCTTCAACTGCTCACGCAGAATATCCTGCAGTTCGGGAATGCCCGGCAGCGACGTGTTGGTGTTGCTAGTGTCACGGCGCAGATCGTCAAGGCTCTGCGTCTGATGGGCGGGGTCGGTGATGACGATCTGGCCCGGCGAGACGGCGGACATCGCCTCACCTGTCGCACTTTCGCCGTCGTGCATGGGCGGAGCAAGGAGCGGTCCAGTGAGAGTCAGCCCGCCACTGTAGCTGTCGGCCTTCCATTTCGAATGGGTGTCGAGGTCGTTGAACTCCAGCGTGCCGGTTTCAAGCGAGTTCTGCGTTGCCGGCGCCTGAGAGGCGATCAATCCACCCGTCAACGCAGTCTTGTTACCAACGGTGATATCAAAGCCGCCGGGCCCGGCATGGATGCCGGACTGTTCAGAGACGATCGCGGCACTGCCGGTGGCTTTTTGGAAGGAGCCGTTCAGACCTGGAGCGGAACTGCCGCCAAAGCTGCCGCTGATGCCGAACTGGTTGGCCTTTTGGGATGTTGTGTCGAGCTGGCTTTCGATGATCAAGTCGTGGCCAACATCGGCCATGACGCTCTCGCCGCTTACGACGGCACCTTCCAGTTTAGTATCATTGCCGGACTTAATGAATACGTCGCCGGCGCCGAGGACATGGCTGTTGACCTGTGTAACTGTGGAACCGTTGGACGAGCCCTTGCCATAGTTGAAGCTGAGACCGGGATTGACCAGGTCGAACTGAACGCCGCCGGAACTGTTCTTGGTGGAGTTGTTGCTGGTCGCCTGGGCGCTTTCCAGGACGACATCCCGGCCGGCGATAAGCGCAATATCGCCGGCCTTGCCGTTCGGCGTGCCGTCGGCATTATAACCAGCGGCGATCTGTGCACCATGGCTCAACAGATTCCCCGATATCGCCTCGATTGTGACGGAATTGCCGCCGCTGATCGCGGTGGAAACCGGGTCCGTGCTGGAGCCTTTCTCACTGCTCTTGCTGTATTGGAAGCCGGCCGTGAGCGAGGCGGAGGCGAACACGCTCGACTGCCCGTTCTGGAATTTCGCGAACTCTTTGGCGGCGTCCTGATTGGTCAGAGCATCGAGCACGGAGTAGGCTTCGATGCCGGCAATCGCCACATGGGCAATCGATCGGCTGGCGCTGCCATCTCCCACCTTCGAGGCGGCTTGCACCGCGTTGCTTGCCGCGGAAACGAGACCCGAAGAAACTGACAGCGTAACGCCGGCGAAGAACTGCTCGTGCACGCTCTCGTAATTCGACTTGTCTTCGGCGCTCAGCAGATTGACATCACGTTCAGCGGTGATCGCCACGTTGCGGTCGGCCGAGACGTCGGCGGCCTGGAGGTTGGCGTCGCGGCCGGCCTTGATCGTCAGGTCGTTGCCGGCGGAAAGGGTGGCCATCGCGTTGGTCTGTGAGCCTTGTTTCGTCGTGTCGGATACCGACGACACACCGATGCCGACGGAGAAGCCGCCGCTGCTTGAGCCGAAGGAAATGCCGAAGCCGGATCGTTTTTCTTTCTCCTCCGACGATTCGCTTTCGGCGCCCGGGGTGATATTAGCGTCGCGGGCGGCGTCGAGCGTGATATTGTTGTCGGCGTAGATCTGCGAGCCGAGAATGTTGACATCGGTCTCGCGGGACTTCAGCGCCACGTCCGTTCCCGCGGAGAGTACTGATGCCACATTCAGCTCGGAGGCCTGCTTTCCGCTTTTCTGCTCCCTGCCCCAAAGCGATATGAAGCCGTCGCCAGAGCCGACGAAGAGGCCGGATTTCTTGCGGCTGATCTCAAGCTCATGCTGCTCGGCCGCGCCGATGACCGAGACACTGTCGCCCACCACGTTGATCGACCCATCGGCATCAGCCTTCGAGCCGGCAATCACGGCCGCACCGCCGGCATCCAGGCTGATGTTGCCGGATGCGCCGAGTTCAGAGGCGACGGTCGTTTCGTCGTAGCTCTTGTAGGTGGAGCTCCCTTTGGAGAGGAAACCACTGCGCGAGCCCTTGTCGTCCTTGGCGCTGGTGTCCTTGCCGGAGGCGATGACAAGGTCGCCGCCGGTGGTGATGTTCAGGTTTGCCGTGCTGGTCTCATTGCCGGCCTCGATCTGCGAGGCGGAGATGACCGTGTCCTTGCCGGATTCAATGTCGACGCCAGCACCGCCTGAGATGGCGGAGCCGACGGCCGTCGTCGTTTCCAGATGCGTGGTCGTCTTCTCGCTCGTGCCGAGGAAACCGCCCTTGGTGCTGAGCTTGGTGTCGAGGGTCGCGGTGTCGGTGGCTTCGGCGATCGTGACGTCGCCATCGGCCTTGAGACCGACCTTGCCGTCGGCGGCAAGCTTGCTGCCGACAATGTTGAGGTCGTGATCGCCGCTGCCGTTGCCCGCTTTCACCGAGAGATCGCCGCCAGCCGATATCTCCGAGCCGACATGGGTGATCGACGAGGCGGACTTCTTGCCGAAGGTGGATGCCGATTGCTCCTGCGCGGCGGTGATATTGATATCGTCGCCGGCGCTCAGCGCGACATTGCCCCCGCCCTTGACGGAGGAGCCGGAGAGCAGGATGTCGTCGCCGGCCTTGATCGTCGCGTTCGTGCCTGATGAAAGCTGAGATTGCTGCTGGTCGGTGGAAAGCGTCCTGGTGTAGCCGGACTGGTTGTTGCGGGCGACATCGGTCGAGACCACGGCCACCGAGCCGTTGTCGGCGGTCACATCAAGCGTCGTTCCCGCCTTGGCGGAACTGCCGATAACGTTGACATTGTCGGTTGCCTTGATCGTCAGGGCTCCGCCGCTGGCGATCTGGGTACCGGTGGCATTCTGCTGACCACCGTTATCGACCTTGGCGGCTGCGAGCGTGACATTGGTGCCGGAGAGCTCGGCGGAACCGCCGGCGTTCACCTTGACGCCCTGAAGGGCGAGATCGCCGCTGCCGCCGGCAAGCGTCAGATTGCCGGTGGCTGCCACGCCGGCATTGGTGTTGACCATGTTCTGGCCGCCGATCGTCATGGTCTGGGCGGCGAGCGTGATGCCGTTGGTGGCATTGAGCACCGTGTCGCCACGCGACAGGAACGTTCCGCTGCCCTGAATGGTCTTGCCGGTGACGGTAAGGCCGCCGGCGGAGGCGATCAGGCCGGCATTGGCGAGATTGTCGACATCCATGTCGACCGAGCCGCCCGCCATGACGGCGCCGGCGCCGGTGAGCTTCTGCCGGTCGGCGGCGGCAACATAAACGACAGGCGCGAGCACCTGCACGCCATCGATTGTCTGCCACTGGTAGAGAACGATCGACTCGGTGAGAGCTGCCGCCTGCGCCGGCGTGAGACCCTGACCGACGGCCAGGTGGTGATCGTTGGCATAGTCGGCACCGTTGTCGAGCAGTGTCTTCATCTGCTCGATCGCGCTGTTGCCGGCAATGAAGGTGCTTCTGCCGAGGCCTTCGCCGACGAGCTGGCGCAACTGCGTGTCGATCAGTTGGTTCTCGAAGTAGGCGTCTCCCAGTGACCTTGCCCCCAAGTTTTATCCAGTTTTGCGTTCGCTCCAGCGTTTTTTGGTTGCTGTTGTTGGTTCGGTAGCGGCGGGTTGCGGTGCGGAGCCATTTCGGCTGCGCAGCACCACATCACGTCGCGGGTTGAGTGTCTGAGCGAATTCGGCCGGTGTCAGCCAGCCAAGGCCTGAATGCGGGCGTTGATCGTTGTAATCGCTACGCCAGTTTGAAAGCGCAGACCGGGCGTGAGCAAGCGACGAGAACAGAGTTTCATTCAATAACTCGTCTCGCAGCCGCCCGTTGAAGCTTTCGATAAAAGCGTTCTGGATAGGCTTACCAGGCGCAATGTAATGCCAGTCAACCTTGGTCCGGTCCGCCCATTGCAGGATCGCGTTGCTGGTGAACTCGCTGCCGTTGTCGCTGACGATCATCCTCGGCTTGCCGCGCTCCTCGATAATCCGGTCAAGCTCCCGTGCGACGCGAAGACCGGAAAGCGATGTATCGGCGACGAGCGCCAGGCACTCCCTCGTGCAATCATCGACGACGGTCAGAATCCGCAGCCTGCGCCCATCGGTGAACTGATCCGACACGAAGTCTAGCGACCAACGGTCATTGGCCACCATCGGCACCAGCATCGGCGCTCGCGTGCCTATCGCTCGCTTGCGACCGCCGCGCTTGCGCACCGTCAGTTTCTCCTCCCGATAGAGCCGGAAGAGCCTCTTGTGGTTCACGAGGTGACCCTCCCGCCTCAGCAGCACATGAATGCGTCGATATCCAAAGCGGCGGCGTTCATGCGCCAACGCCTTCATTCGCTCGCGAAGCTCATGATCATCGTCGCGCCTGGTCTCGTAACGAATCGTCATTCGGCAAAAACCAATGGCTTTACACGCCCGCCGTTCGCTCATCTCATGATGGCTCATCAGATGCGCGACAGCTTTCCGCTTGGCCGCGGGCGTCACCACTTCTTTCCCAAAAGGTCTTTCAAAGCGGCATTGTCGAGCATGGCATCCGCCAGAAGCCGCTTCAGCTTCGTGTTCTCGTCCTCCAGCGTCTTCAGCCGCTTGGCTTCGGATACCTCCATGCCGCCGAATTTGGCCTTCCATTTATAGATGCTGGCATCGCTGACGCCGTGCTTGCGGCAAAGCTCCGAGACCGGCGTGCCAGCCTCGTGCTCCTTCAGAATGCCGATGATCTGTTCGTCTGTGAAACGATTGCGCTTCATTCCCTGGTCCTCTCAATGGGCCAGAGCTTACTTCAAAATGGATTATGTCAACGGGGCAAGGTCACCAGGAACGGAACCGTGGTGTTCGGCTGATAGCCGATGCGGTCCATGAAATAGCCGGAGCCATAGAACTTGCTGACATCGAGGAAGTCGCCGCGGGTTTCGAACAGGAAGGTCTGCCCCGGGATCCGCTTGCCGAAACCGCCCGACTGCGGATTGGTCGAGGCGACAAGGGTGGTGCCGAGGCCCGAGTTGACGTTGAAGAGGGCGCCGCCGGCCGTCAGGCCGGTGAGCGCTGACAACGGATCACCGGGATTGCTTGCGGCCGCGACGCCGACGCCGCCGGCCATCGAGCCGGCCGCCGACGTATTATTGACGCTGGCGAAATTCACGGAGAGCGCGCCGCCGGCCTTGATGTTGGCCGATACGCCGCCGATCTCTTAATGACGGCGAAGATCCGCACAAGCTCACTGCGCTCGACAGAAACTTTATTTAATCGAGCTCGGTGGCTGTCGCCCTTCTAATCCTTCCATCAGCGCGATCTGGGACGATCATCCCAAGGAACAAAAACAGGATTGGGATCCATATCGCCAGCCTGAAAAGTCGGCACAAGCTCACCAACCTTGTTCGGGATATTTACGACGTTCGCCCTGATAAGCCGCTTGATTTCATCCCGATACTGCAAGGCTCTTTTCTCTCGCGCCTCTTTTTCCGCGTCCGACTTCGCTGGTTGAGATTTGGTGTGCTGTAGCCGTCTTTGAAAGTATGGCCTTCCAACTCTTTCGTTTTGAATATGCATGGACCCGCCATGCATGATAGGCTCACCTGACTCCTCATCCATTTCATCTAGAATATCTAGAATATCTTGCGTAGCCAATACTATGACCCTGCATCCGCGCGAATGCGCTAGAAAGAAATTTAAAATATGCCCAGCCTTTCTGTGATAGTCTTCCCAATCTTCCGACTGATCGCAGTAAGGAATTCCGTCGAAAAACCTATGTTCTTCCATGATGCCGATTTCCGGAACGGCGGGATGGGTCCTTTGTTTACCGACAGCCATCATGTCCCCGGTATCAAGATTTAAGAGCATGTAATCAACAGACATTTTGACCTCTACTTCGGGTACTCGTACACAAGTTTACCCTGTGCGGTGTAAATCGTTACAGTTGGCGCAGTTTTGTCATATGCGGCATCCGACATGACCCTTTTCATTGCCTCTTCCGCGGTCCCGCGGCTCAGATTGGCGGCGCGGCCATCAATCACAATCGAAGCCCCAGAGTCCCTGCGGGTATTCGAGGTAATTTTTTCCAAGACGGCACGTTGTAAAGTAACGGTACTATTCTTTGAGACCGTCGCCAGCTCGAATCGCTGGTCATTTATCAAGAAGTCCAGCCCTTGGCTCTTGGAGCCACCGAGAATAACAACTTTGTTTCCGGAGTCAGCAGAATCAAATGCGAATTGTATCTCTTCCCGGGAAACGTCTTTCAGAGATGATGCGATAACGGAACCCCCGTTTGTGCCGACACTTTCGCCCTTGGCCAAGACATCGAACTGAGACTGCGCCGCCTCAAACACGTCTGAAGTTCGGTCTTCCGTGCTTTTCTTAATAAACCTATTGATATCCGGTCCACAGGCGTTGTGCACCCATACCGGCTGGGCATTGTCGTTGTCCGCTTGCTTTACGAAGTAGGTATGGAAGTCGGCAATCGTCAGATTGTAGGCGTTCAGCTGTTTGTCTTCGATGCGAACATTCACAACTGAACTCCAGCTTCCATCCGAGTCGAACAACTTTTCGCCCGGCTGAAGGTCGGCTGCTGCAACCCAAAAGCCATTTTGGATCGGCCCCTCGTACCGGTGACCTTCCGGCAACGCTATCGGAACCGTTCGCTTCTCCGAAACAATAGCGAAGAAAGGATGGTTGGTCGTGGTTATGATGGTTTGCCGCCGTCCGTTCGTGTCAGATTTTAGGGTCAAATAGACAGTTTCTGTATGGTTTTCTTGGATTTTAGCGAGGGCAAGCTTGTAGCCTTCACGCCCTTGTTCGTCGCGCGACCACACCAATGTCTTGTCGGGTCGGATGTCGCGAATAGCCGTAAAGCCATCAACCGTCTTGACCAGCGTGGAACCGTCGAACGAACAACCGACTGCGCAATGCCCGCCGGCGCAAGTACCTCCTTCCGCCTTGGTGATCTCCCCCAGCGTTCCTGACCCAAAGATCCTGAGCTTGGTGGCGATTGCAACGATTTGCGCCATTGCTGCCGGGTCGCCATCACTAGCTTGTTGAATCGCGTAGGGGATACCGAAGATCCCGGCGGGATCGGAGACCAATAGTCCGAAGATGGACGGAAGATCTCTCTTCTGCTCTGGTGTCAGATTCTGAATTCCGTTGGGCGCGAGAATTTTGAGAATCTGATCGCTGCCTCCGGAACTATCAAGCTCTTGCAGTAGCGCCCGCTGCTGTTCTGGCGATGCCCAATAAGAGATCGTGCCGGCATAGCTGGAAAGGGCAGCCACTACGTCCGCTAGGACCACCGTGCAACCGCTGCCGCCATAGCCATTCTGCCGGCAAGCGACATAGGCCTCCTGTTGCTGTTTATCTTTTGCCTCCAGGCGCGTCTTCTCGCCGCAGGCTGTCGTGTCGGCGCCCTTTGAGCTATCACACGCTGCCTTGGCAGCATTCAGCGCATCGTTGTCGGCGTGATTCAGGTAGTTGTACTGATAGTTCGCAGCACCATACCCGGCGCCCTCAGCACCCCCCACAGCTCCGCCTACACCCGCCGCAAGGGTTGCGCCGATCAGTTTGGCGAGCGCGTCACCTTCGGGCGTTCCTTCGTATTTGGTGCCCTTGAGCATACCCTCGACGAGCTTAGCTATGGCTGGAGCCATCAATGTGGTCGCGGCGCCGCCCAGAGCGGCTTTGATCGCGCCCTCCCAGCCATTGACGCCACCAAGGATGCCGCCACCGATAGCGTGAAGTAGCGCGCGGCCCGGGCCGCCTTCTACCCAAAAATCACGTTCGGCCTGGGTCGTCGACTGCTTGTACAGTTCCGACGCAATATCGCCGACCAAGCCCGCCATCGTCTTCTGCGCTTCCTGCAGATCGGCCTGCGTCTTGTATTGGTCGCGCAGGATATTCTGCAGGTCTGGCAGACCGGGCAGCGAGGCGTTGGTGTTTTCCGTGTCTCGACGGATCGTGTCGATATCCTGCGTCTGGTGCTCGGGATCGGTGATGGTGATGCCGATATTGCCGCCAATGGCCGAGTAGGCCTTGCCGGTTGTGCTCTCTCCGTCGTTGACCTTTGCAAGGCTCAAGCCGCCGGAGCCGATCGAGGCGCCGTAGGTGTCGGCCTTCCAGCGCGAATGGGTGTCGACGTCGGAGACCTCAAGCGTGCCGGTTTCCAAGTGGTTCAGATTGGCCGGAGCCTCGCTGGTGAGCAGGCCGCCCACCAGCGTCGTCTTCTTGTTGACGGTCAAATCAAGACCGCCAATGCCGGCATGGATGCCGGATTGCTCGGCGACCACGGCGGCGTCGCCCGTCGCCTTCTGCGTCGAGCCGGAGGCACTGAAGCCGTCCGTGCCGATCGAGCCGGAAAGGTTGAGCTGGCGGGCATTTGCAGTGCTCGTGTCCACCAGGCTTTCGACCGTCAGGTTGCGGACGGCGGCGGTCACCGAGTTTCCGGTGACGGTGGCGCCCCTCAGCGTGAGGTCGTTGGTGAGGATGGTGACGTCGCCGGTGCCGTTGACATGGGTGTTGTAATTCGTCAGCCCCGTCGTGCCATCATTACCCTTGCCGTAGGAGCCGTTGACGCTGACCCCGGGCACGCATTTCGACTTCGTGCCGCACTCCCACTTAACGCCGACGCCGACGCTATAGGACGAGTTCTTGCTCGATGTGTCCGACGTGCCGGTCGCCGCATTGAAGTTGATATTGCCGTTCTGTGCCGATAGGAAAATATCGCCAGCCAGCGGATCGTCAGAGATTGTGGGAAGACCGAACTTGTCGTAGCCGGCGGCGATCTGAGCACCGTCGCTGATGATCGAACCGTCCTGTGCCTTTAGTGTGGTCGAGCGGCCGGCGCGGATGTCGGTCACGACGGGCGTCGAGGATGACGAGGACGAGCTGTTTTCCTGATGGTTGACGCCGGCCATTAGCGAGACCGAGAAGTTGAGGCCTTCCGCGTCAAGAGACGTGTCCGTCAGTTGCTTATAAGCTTCCTTCAGGCCCTTGTACCCCTGATAGAAACCGAGAGCGGCAATGGTGGTGTTTGTCACTGTATTGACGCGGCTGTCGCCGGCAAGGCGTTCGGCCGAGTTCATGATGCTGCTGGCCGCTTGGCCGACTTGGCTGGAGACGCTGAGCGTCACGCCGGCAAAGGTCTTCTCGTGGATCTCCTCGTAATTCGTCTTATCCGCCGCTGAAAGTAGGTTGATGTCCTTGGCGGCGAAGAGGATGACGTCACGCTCGGCCGAAGCTTGCGCAGCCTGCAGGTTGAGGTTGTTGCCGGCGGAGATGTTGAGATCGCGGCCGGCCGACAGCGCCGACGCAGCATTGGTATCGGACTGCTGCGCCGAGCTGTCCTTGCTCGTCTGCGCGCCGATGCCGATGGAGAATCCGCCATTGCCGGCGGAGAAGGACAGGCCGAAGCCGGACTTCTTCTCCTGTTCGGACTGCGAGAAGCTTTCCGCGCCGGGTGTCACATTGACGTCGCGGGCCGCCGACAGGTTGATGTCGCGCTTGGCGTCAACCGAGGAACCCAAGATGTTCAGGTCGGTTGCTCGGGCTCTGAGGTTGACGTCCTCTCCAGCGGAAAGCGCTGAGCCGACATTGAGGGTCGACGCCTGCGCGCCCTTGTTCTGTTGGCTGCCGTAGATCGAAATGAAGCCGCCACCGCCGCCGATGCCGAAGCCGGACTTTTTGCGCTGCTCCTCAAGCTCGTGCGTTTCCTGCGCCCCGATGATCGAAACACTGTCGGCGGCCACGGTGATCGAACCATCCGCATCGACCTTGGAACCGGCGATCACCGCCGCGCCGCCGGCGTCAAGATTAATGTCGCCACTGGCGCTCAACTGCGAGCCGACCGTCGTTTCGTCGTAGCTCTTATGGCTCGACGATCCCTTGGAGAGGAAACCGCTGCGCGAGCCCTTGTCGTCCTTGGCGCTGGTGTCCTTGCCGGATGCAATGACGAGGTCGCCGCCGGTGGTGATGTTCAGGTTCGCCGGAGTAGTGCCGTCTTCCTTGCCAGCCTCGATCTTCGAGGCCGAGACGACCGTGTCCTTGCCCGAGGTGATATCGACGCCGCCACCGCCTGATATGGCGGAGCCGACGGCGGTCGTCGTTTCCAGATGGGTGGTCGTCTTCTCGCTCTTGCCGAGGAAACCGCCCTTAAGGTTGAGCTTGGTGTCGAGGGTTGCGGTGTCGGTGGCTTCGGCGATCGTTACGTCGCCATCGGCCTTGAGGCCGACCTTGCCGTCGGCGGCAAGCTTGCTGCCGACAATGTTGAGGTCGTGATCGCCGGTGCTGTTGCCTGCCGTCACCGAGAGGTCGCCGCCGGCCGATATCTCAGAGCCGACATGGGTGATCGACGAGGCGGATTTCTTGCCGAAGGTGGATGCCGATTGCTCCTGGGCGGCGGTGATATTGATATCGTCGCCGGCGGAAAGCGCGACATCGCCCTTCGCCTTGACGGAGGAGCCGGAGAGCAGGATATCGTCGCCGGCCGTGATCGTCGCCTTGGTGCCGGCAGAAAGCTGCGATTGCTGCTGGTCGGTGGACAGGGTCCTGGTGTAGCCGGACTGGTTGTTGCGAGCGACATCGGTCGACACCACGGCCACCGAGCCCTTGTCGGCGGTCACATCGAGTGTCGTGCCCGCCTTGGCGGAACTGCCGATGACGTTGACATTGTCGGTGGCCTTGATCGTCAGGGCCTTGCCGCTGGCGACCTGGGTGCCGGTGGCATTCTGCTGGCCGTCGTTTTCGACCTTGGCGGCATCCAGCGTTACATTTTTGCCGGAGAGCGTGGCGTCACCTGTGGCATTGACCTTGACGCCCTTGAGCGCCAGATCGCCGCTGCCGCCGGCAAGCTGCACGTTGCCCGATGCCGTCACACCGGCATTGGTGTTGACCATGTTCTGGCCGCCGATCGTCATGGTCTGGGCCGCGAGCGTGATGCCGTTGGTGGCATTGAGCACCGTATCGCCGCGCGACAGGAACGTTCCGCTGCCCTGAATGGTCTTGCCGGTGACGGTAAGGCCGCCGGCGGAGGCGATCAGGCCGGAATTGGCGAGATCGCCGACATCCATGTCGACCGAGCCGCCCGCCATGACGGCGCCGGCGCCGGTGAGCTTCTGCCGGTCGGCGGCGGCAACATAAACGACAGGCGCGAGCACCTGCACGCCATCGATTGTCTGCCACAGGTAGAGAACGATCGACTCGGTGAGAGCTGCCGCCTGCGCCGGCGTGAGACCCTGACCGACGGCCAGGTGGTGATCGTTGGCATAGTCGGCACCGTTGTCGAGCAGTGTCTTCATCTGCTCGATCGCGCTGTTGCCGGCGATGAAGGTGCTTCTGCCGAGGCCTTCGCCGACGAGCTGCCGCAACTGCGTGTCGATCAGCTGGTTCTCGAAATAGGCGTCGCCCAGGAAGGGAATGGTGGTGTCCGGCTGATAGCCGATGCGCTCCATGAAATAGTTGGAACCGTAGAATTTGCTGAGATCGAGGAAGTCGGCGCGGGTTTCGAACAGGAAGGTCTGCCCCGGGATCCGCTTGCCGAAACCGCCCGACTGCGGATTGGTCGAGGCGACAAGGGTGGTGCCGAGGCCCGAGTTGACGTTGAAGAGGGCGCCGCCGGCCGTCAGGCCGGAGAGCGCCGACAACGGATCGCCGGGGTTGCTTGCGGCGGCGACGCTGGCGCCGCCGGCCATCGAACCGGCTGCCGACGTGTTGTTGACATTGCCGAAATCGACGGAGAGCGCCCCGTGCGCCTTGATATTGGCCGAGACGCCGCCGATCGCCTGGACGGAGCTGACGATCGTCGTGCCGTTGGCGATGTTCTTTGAAGGATTGGCGTGGCCGTTGGCATCATAGGCGGTGCAGGCGCCCTGGGCGCTGCAGGTCGTCGTCGTCGTGCGGAAGAGGGTGACGCCGGTGTTGGTCAGTGTCGAGCCCTTCAGCGTCGCGTCGCCGCCGGCCTCGATCGAGCTGTAGGAATTGGTGAGATTGGTGGCGTCGATGGTGAGGTTGCGGCTTGCACGGATCGTTGCTTCCGGGCTGAGCGTGCCGGTCAGGCGGTCCTCGTAGACCGACTGGCTGAGATGAGACGACCAGTCCCATGAATAGGTGGTGCTTTCATCCGAGCCGCTGAAATTCACCTCGTCGACGATGAAATAGCGCGACGGATTGTTGGCATCGGCCACCGGATTGCCGTTCGCATCCCGCGGCACCCGGGCTCTGATCCAGTCGATGATCGGCGTGACCTTCTCCGGGCCGTCGGCCGAGATCCAGGTCCAGGCGCGATAGGTCGTGCCGTCGGCGAGCGTCGCCTTCGACCAGAGCAGCGGCTCATAATCCTGCCACAAGCCCGGATCGACGCCGGCATAGAGCTGGAACATGTTCTGATCTGCAGTCTCGAGATAGCCGAAAGGCAGGCCGGCGGCGGCGGGATTGAGCGTGAAGCCGGTGACGACGCCGGAGGAAATCAGCGTCCCGGTCGTCCATTGCGGCGTGGCGGTCCGCTTGTTGCTCAGGTTGCCGGTCAGGATCGACATGTCGTTTCCGGCCTGGATGAGGCCGGAGATATTGGTGACCTCAGTGTTTCTCAGCCCCGATGCCGTTCCGGCGATCTCAAGGTCGTTGCCGGCGAGGATGGCACCCTGATTGTTGGTGAGCACCCCGCCGATGAACAGGCGGGCGTCGTTGCCGGCGTAGGCAAGGCCCGTGGCGCTGTTGGTGAAGTTGCCGGAAATGTTGAGGGTCAGATCGTCGCCGGCCGCCAATTGTCCGGCATTGGTCAGCGACGGCAGCGTCAGCGTCAGGTCGTCGGCGGCGAGAAGCGCCGTGCCGGCCGAGGTGGAGAGACCGTCGGCATTGATGGCGATGTCGCCGGAACCGCCGGCACTGGTGACGGCGTTGATGGTGGCGCCGCTGAGATCGGCCGTGCCGGTGAGATTGAGGGCGAAGCCACCGAGTGTGAGGCTGCTATTGCTGAGATTGGCGCTATCGGCGTTGAATGTCAGCGTGCCGCCGACGGCGATGTTGCCGGCGGCGCCATTGGAGAGATCGACGTTGGTGGTGGTGAAGGCCAGGTTGCCGGTGGTGCTGGTCGGATTGCCGTAACTGATCTGGCCCGCGGCCGTGAGCGCTGCGCTGCCGAGGCTCTGGAGCTTGTTATAGGCAATATTCTGGCTCGCCGTGGCCGAAAGATTGCCGCTGCTGAGCAGCGCATTGCTGACGGCGATCGAACCATTTGTGGCGGTTAGGCTCATGTCGCCCGCCTGCTGCAGCACCAGCGTGCCGTTGGCGGACTGGGCGGTGGCGGCGAAATCGACACCGGAGGCGACGGTTGCAGCTGCAATCGAGCTGCCTGAAGCCGCGACGTTGCCCTGCGCCAGTATATCGCCGGAGATGCCGATGTCGGCGCCGGCGGAAAGCGTGAGGCCGCTGCCGCTGACGAGCGAGGCTGCGGCGATCGCGCCAGATGTCGCGGTGATCGCCAGCGCATCGGTGCTCTTGACCGCACCGGCAATCTGGATGTCGCCCGCGGTCGCGGACAGGGTGAGCGCATTGCCGGCGACGACGCTGCCGGCCGTAATGCCGTTCGATGACGACATCACCACGTTGGCGGCGCTGTTGACCTCGCCGCTGGCACTCAACAGGCCGCTGCCGCTTGAAAGCACGATATCGCCATCGGCGGCGACCGTATCGAGGGTGATACCCTGATCCGCCTGAACCTCGACCTTTGCTTTCGAGGTGACCTTGGCAGCCGTCACCTTCGCCTTCGAAGAGATCGAAACACCCTGCTCGCCGGAGACGTTGCCGAGCGAGATCTTGCCGTCGGCCGACAAGGACAGCTCGTTGGTGTTGGCGGCAAGATCGCCGCTCATGCGCACGCCGGCGCCATTCTCGGTGACGACGATCTTGATGCGGTCGGCCTGCATGGCGCCGAGTGCGGTGCCGTCGATCGCATATTCCGGCGTGCCGGAGATCGGCGCCAGCGCCTGAGCATCGCCCGTCGCGTAGTCGAAATTGGACGCACCCGCCGTCACGCGCATCGACTTGCCGTAGACCGGGCCGTTGACGTGGACGGTGCGCGAGACGATGTCGAACAGATCGACCGCGCCGGATCCGGCGGAAAAATTGCCGCCGTTCGGCCCGATGGTGACATCGCCGCCGTTGACGCTAAAGCCGTTGAGCTTGCCATCGGCGCCGATCCGCGGCGCCCCCGTCGTCAGCGTCGCATGCGGCGTGTTGATGAAGCCGCAGCCGTCGCAGGTGATGCCGTTCGGGTTGGCGATGACGACATCGGCGCGCCCGCCGAACACCTCGATCGCGCCGTTCAAGGCCGAACGGTTGCCGCTGGTGACTTCGTTGAGGATAACCGATGCCGGCCCTGAGCTGTTGAGATTGGCATTGCCGGGCGTGACGCCGCCGAGATTGGAGTTGCCGATCTCGCCCTTGAAGTTGTTGAGAATCAGGCCCGGCGTGCCGACATTGAAATTGTCGTATTTGTTGTGCGACAGGCCCTGGCTGTTCGGCGTGACGATGTCGATGAGCGGCACGCCGTTGGGGGCAACACCGACGCCCGGCTGGTTTGCGGCCGGCGCCGTGGTGCTCGCCGAGACCGACTGGGCATTGGCAAGCATCGGCTGAAAGACCAGCAAACTGCTCAGCAGGAGTGCGAGCGATTGCCGGGCGGCGTGCGTGATTTTGCGAACGGATCGTCTATCGGCTTCAGCGACGCCATGAAGTGTCGTCGTCGACTTGCCCAGCCTTTTGCTCATCGTATGTTTTTCCGCGCCCTGAATCCGCGCGGTAAACAAATCCCGTCGCGGTTGTAATTTTTCAGCAGGACCGAGACCATAGCCGTTGGTCACGGTCAACTTTTGCCTGTAGTTGAGGTAAATGCAATCCGAACAAAAATGGACGCGATTTAGCACGTCCTATCGGTATTCAAGCTTGCCTATTCCCCGAACTTCTTAAACGTGATGGAGGAATATGCTCCCGGAAGAACTTCGCTCATGACCTCGCGTTCGGCCGCACTTGCTTCCTGCCCGACCACGACCGGGTGGGTTTGCGTGCCCTGGACACGGAAATAGCCGGCATCGACGATCTGGCCCTCCCCAATCGTGATCGTGCTCGCACCTTCCAGTGCGCTGATATAGCTGAACAGGCCGCCATGGTCGCCGCCCGCCTCGAGCGTCGTGGTCCCATTCGGCGAAGACATCTGGCAGGAAGCGTAGGTCACGACATAAGTGCCGGGCGCGATCGGATGTAAGACGCGCTCGTACTCCTTCGCGTTGCCGACAGGGTTGAGGAGATTGCCTTTTATGTCCGCCGGCTTGCTTTGCTCTGGCAGAAGCCATTTGAAACCACTGTAGACATCTTCAGGAGCAGCCACCTTGTCAGGTTCGCCGTCGACGAGCTTGCGAAGACGAATCCGGCCGTCGCATCGGATGGGACCGAACAAGCCGGGATAAAGAAAGCGTACAAGGATCAGCGCACCTTTCTGTTTCCGGTTGTTGAGAATCTCAGTGGATTTTGCCACTCTTTCGCTGGCGACCATCGCGGGATCCGTTGTCCCGCACGATGCCAACAGCACGGCTATGATGCTCAATCCCGCAACCGCAAAAGCTTTTTTGGTCATACGAATTTTCTCCGTTTCGATTGAGAGAGGGGATCAAACGCCGGCAAGAACCTGTCGCCATCCCTTCGACAATATGACTGCTGCATCGCAGAACTTATTTCTGGGTGAGCCAGGTCTTCACATTGCGGGTGAAGGAATTGGAAAGCTTTTGGGCGAGCGCGTCCTCTCCCTGGGACTGCGCCGCATTGATAGCCATGGCAATGACGATGCCGATTTCCCCATCTCCCCTCACGCCCTTGTCTTCACCGCGAATGCTCTGGGCTTCGGCTATCAGCTGGCCGGTCTTGGCATCCTCAAGCCGCACCGTTCCCTGGATGTAGCTGTCGTTTCCGGCAATCACGCGTCCCGCCTTGCTCGACACATCGACCCTATGCAGGGTCACGATCAGACGGCCCTTGACCGGACCGCCGGGCAGGCCCGTCAGCTCGCGTGCCATGGTGCTCTGCAGTGTGCGCACCACCGCCGGCAGCTGTGGGTCCGGCTTCGTGCGGTCAAAAAAGCCGCCCATGGTGATATCGGGCGCCGTCTCGACGCGGATCTGCGATACCGAGGTTTTCTTGAGGGCCGAGACCAGCCGGGGGTCGGTGGTGACGCAGGAGGCCAACGTCGCCGCCAGCAGGAGAAGCGTTAGAAAACGAACGATACGCATCGGAAACTCCGGACTTCATTTATAAGATTTTCGTGACTGCCAAACTCAGTTCCGGTTGTCCGAGGACGATGCCGGCTTTGGCTTGCTGTCGAGATGCTTGTAGAGTTCGGTCAGCTGGGACTTGGGCGCCGGACATCCCTTCGATTTGGCGATGCTGGTCAGGACGTTGTTCCTGTTGCGCAAAGCATCGATCTCGACCTTCTCGGGCGATTTCGGATCCATGAAGAACAGCGCCGGCAGAAACAGCAGCACACCGGTCGCCCCGAGTACGATGTTCTTGCCTTGCGCATCGGTGCGCTCCTTCACTGTCGAGGTGATCTGCCGTTCGTTGGCCTCGAATTCCCGCGCGATGCCGGCGCAATCGAAAGCGCTGTCGGTCGGGTTGGTCGAAGCCACAGGGCGTGCCTCCCGCCCGGCGCAGCCGGCAAGCGAGATGGAAAGAGCAAGGATCAGCGCCGTCGATCTTGAAAGGGTTTTGGCGTGCTTGTTCGTCGAAATAGTGCGGGTGGTCATTGTCCTGCTTTCGTTACCAATGAGCGGATGCGCTGAAATAAAAGAGCCCGCCGTCGACATCGTCGAGGCTGCTTGCAACAATGTCGGAATAGCCGAGGTCGGCGCTGATATTGCCGCCGACAGCCCGGATGCCGGCCGTCCAGCTGGCGAGGTCGCCGCCTGATATGTCGAAGCGTTTTTGCGCATAGACATGGCCGTAGTCGAAGCCGAGATAGGGGCGCAGTTCGCCGAACGCCTTCGCCGCCGCGCCGCCGCCCTGGTTGGACTGCGTTCTCCAGACGATCTCGTTGTGGCTGAACATGCCATTATTGCCGAAGAGCACGCTTTCGCGCGTGCCGCGGACATTGCTGTAGCCGCCGAGCGAGATCTGTTCGGCCCCGAGCAGATTGTCTAGGGAATATTGACCGCTGAGCAGCGAGGTGAATTCGAACTGCCGGCCGGCGGCCTGGAACGGCTGCGTCACGCTGACGGTGGCGTTGAATTTCGAAAATCGCGGATCGGCATTGCCGGCGCCGGGATCCCCTGGGTCGACCGCATCGAAGAGACCGAGCCCCTTGTCGAAGCTGGCGTCGAACATCCAGATGCCGCCGAACATGCGGCGGGAATGGGAAATGCCGATATCGCCGACCGTATAGCGGCGGCTGCCGACCTCGATCAGATTGCCGAGCAGGAAGTTGTTGGTCTGCTTGTAGGTCAGGCCGCTGCGGACGGTTGTGATCGAATCCTTGTCGCGAGAGATAACGCGATCGATGCCGAGACCGGCCTGCCCCGAATTGCCAGAGGTTTCGAGCGTGCTGAAGTTTCCCTCGACCGCACTTTCATATTGGTACCAGGAGCCGTTCAGCGACAGGGTGGAGTAGCCGTAGGGCACGCTGACGCTGCCGGAATAGCTGTTGCCGTAGCCATTTCCGTCATTCTCCCACGGATAGCTCGGGCCGCTGTGCTCGTAGGAGAAATTCCACTGGTCATTGATGCCGAGCAGGTCATCGTAGCCGAGCGATGCCGAGCTGCGGGAAAAGCCGGTGCTCTCCTGCCCCATATTGTTGTTGCCGAAGGAGACGTGCCAGGGCCGGCCCGGACGGTTTTCGATGTTGAGGATCGAGGTTCCGTCCTTCGGGCCGGGTAGCATCGCCGATTTGGCGTCGTTGGCCTGCAGCCGGTTCATCTGGTCGAGCCCCTGCTCGATATCGCGGATATTGACGACGCGGCCGATCAGGCCGGGAAAGGCGGTCGCCAGCGAAGCATTGCCGGCCACTTTCCGGCCATTGAGATAGATGTCGGAGAGCGTGCCTTCGACGACCAGCAGACGGAGGATCCTGGTCGTGCGGATATCCTGCTGCGGCACATAGGCGCGCGAGGTCACATAGCCATGATCGATATAGAGATGCGTGACATCCCTCAGGACCGCATTGATCTCGGCGAGGCCGACGCAGCGGTTGCCGTAAGGCGCCGTCACCTTGCCGATCTCCTGGGCCGACAGCAGGCTCGCCCCATCGATCTCGACCCGCGCGATGTCGAAACAGGCGCCGTTGCCCGGTGCGGCGGGCAAAGCGCCGTTTTCCGCATCCGTGCCGCCGCCTGGTGTGGCGCGCCGCAGGGCATCAAGTCGCTGGGTCTGCGACTGCTCTTCCTGGCGGCGGTTGAAATCATCGGCAGGCGTTTGCGCGTAAGCGGGGGCGATCACCACTGCGAGGGCGGCGCCGGCAATCAAAAAGTATCGAATTTCTATGGTCATCGGTGAAATTCGGCTACTTCGCGGCGACGGACTGAAGCTCGTCGAGGGCCGGCTTCAGCCCCTTCAGCGAGAAGCGGATATTGACGTCCTGGCCGTTCATCAGCCGCACCAGCCCCTCGGCCGCCGCGCCCTTCTTCAGCGCCGCAGTCATCTTGGTATCCAGCGCCAGCTGCGCCCAGCATCCGGTCTGGTTGCAATTGCGGTAATCGAGCTTGGCGACGGGCTTGCCGTCGGCCTTGATCGACAGGCCCGAGGGCAGGAAAACATTGAGCGGCAGAAGGGCGGTCAGCATCAGCCGCGCCTTGCCCTTGCCTTTGTCGGAAGGCGCGGCAGGCGCCGGCGGCGCGGATATCGCCAGCGTCAGGATATTGACGGGTTTGCCGTCCTTGGTGACTTGCGCCACCTGTGCGACTTCGCAGGCCTCGGTGCCTGCCGAACCCGTGCAGCGATAATACCAGTCGTCGAATTTCTGCGATTTTATCGCCGGCGCAGGTTGCGCCGGCGCCTGTTCCGGTTCTTGACCATCAGGAGATTGCGAAAAGGATGGGCTCGCGCAGGCGATCGATATCAGAATGGGGGCGATCGTCCAAAGGACCCTCTTCATGCCGCTTTTCAAAAATTTCTTCATTTAAAATGCAACTTCAGGAAGATTTTATTTGGGTTGGAAGTCATATCGCTACAATCCGCAATTTGGTCAACCTTAACGTGTCAGCACGGTAAAGTTTGCGTTAGGTATTTATTTCGCGTTCTGGGAGATTACGCTCAGTTTGCCCGAGACCCCATTCGCAACGAAAACGCCAACAGATTCCGAAATTCGAATAAAACCGCTTGGCGAGGGACATGAGACGATGCGCAACTTACGCGAAGCTGGTCACCTGCTCGTTTTTATTGAAAATCAGGCGTATAATCGGATAGGATGAATAATTCCGCATCGTCAGACATCCAGAAAAATCTGCGAAAGATGAGCCGCACTCATTTTGAAGAAACACATTCCAAGGCGCCGGCTTTATCCCCGATGCCGCCCACGAATACTGAGATGTATTTCAGAAATTCGTCACACCCGCGGGTTGCTGCGACTGTTCTTCTCGGAAGGGAAAGGACAACCGAATGGTGAAAAGGCGGCGGCCAATGCAGCCTGGGACGGAATCCGCGGGCCGTATTCGGGAAAACCTGATCAAGACCCGAATCGGCGGCAAGCTCTCGGCCCCCGTAAAGCCCGGGCCTGGCCGTCGAGGATGATAGCGTGTCCGCAGCGGACTTCACGCGCCGCGCCGTCGCAGCACTGTCATTTTCGAGATGACATCCGCCCCGTTCTCTGCGAAAAAGAGCGCGATGAGAGACAGGGGCGTTCGTCGACAGGCGGGCTGAGAAGCACCCTTCGAACCTGAACCGGATAATGCCGGCGGAGGGAGTCGCTCGGGGTCGCGGTCCGCCGCACGAATGACCCCGTGCCCGCCCCCGCCTGAAAGGGGCCACATGCAGACCAGGAGCACACCAGGAGCCATGCTGAAGGCGATGCGCGAAAAGCCGCCGCTCGTTCAGTGCATCACCAATTATGTCGCGATGAACGTCGCCGCCAATGTTCTCCTGGCCGCCGGCGCCTCGCCGGCCATGGTGCATGCGGCTGAGGAAGCCGGTGAGTTCGCCGGCCTCGCGAGCGCGCTGACCGTCAATATCGGCACGCTGTCGACGCAATGGATCGACGGCATGCAGGCGGCGGCGAAGGCGGCGACCTCGGCCGGCAAACCCTGGGTGCTCGATCCGGTCGCCCATTATGCCACGGCCTTCCGCCGCGATGCGGTCGCTGCTCTGCTGGCGCTCAAGCCGACGATCATCCGCGGCAACGCTTCCGAGATCATCGCGCTTGCCGGCGGCGAGAGCCGCGGCCAGGGCGTCGACAGCCGCGATCCGGTCGAGCAGGCCGAAGGTTCGGCGCGATGGCTGGCCGAGCGCCAGCAGGCGGTCGTCGCTGTCACCGGCGCTGTCGATTTCGTCACCGACGGCGAGCGGGCGGTGCGCATCACAGGCGGATCGGCCTTGATGCCACAGGTCACCGCGCTTGGCTGCTCGCTCACCTGCCTCGTCGGCGCCTTTGCCGCCACCGTGCCCGAGGATCTGTTCGGCGCGACGGTCGCCGCCCTTTCAACCTTCGCCATCGCCGGCGAGGAGGCAGCGCTCGGTGCGGCCGGCCCCGGCTCCTTTGCCTGGCGCTTTCTCGACGCGCTGAACGCGCTCGATGCCGAAACGCTCGATGCCAGGGCAAGGATATCGGCGGCATGAAGAGTTTCGACCTTTCGCTCTATCTCGTTCTCGATCCCGATCTCTGCGCCGGGATCGGCATGGTCGAGACCGCGCGCCGTGCCGTTGCCGGCGGCGCGACGATGGTGCAGCTGCGCGACAAACATGCCGGCACGGCCGCAATGATCGAGACCGGACGCGCCTTGAAACAGGCGCTTGATGGCACCGGCGCCCGCCTCGTCGTCAACGACGATGTCGAGGCGGCGATCGCCATCGGCGCCGACGGGTTGCATATCGGCCAGGAGGATATGGATGCGGCGACAGCGCGGGCGATGATCGGTCCCGACATGATCCTCGGCCTGTCGGTCGAAACCGCGGCGCTTGCTGCTGCCGTCGATCCCGATCTCGTCGACTATACCGGCGTCGGGCCGGTGTTTGCGACGCCGACCAAGGCCGACCACAAGCAGCCGATCGGTTTTGACGGTCTTGCCAAACTGGTGGCGGTCTCGCCGGTGCCCTCGGTTGCCATCGGCGGGCTCAAGGCGGAGCATGTGGCCGAAGTCTTTGCCGCAGGCGCAAGCGGGCTTGCCGTCGTCTCCGCCATTTGCGGCGCGCCGGATCCGGAAGCCGCCACACACCGCATCGCCGCAGAAATTCGAAAGGCCCGCGCATGATCCGCAACGTCCTCTCCATCGCCGGCTCCGATCCCTCCGGCGGCGCCGGCATCCAGGCCGACCTCAAGGCCTTTTCCGCCCGGGGCGTCTACGGCATGGCGGTGCTGACGGCGCTGACGGCGCAGAACACGCAAGGCGTCAGCGGCGTGCATCTGGTGCCGCCTCCATTCGTCGCCGATCAGATCAATGCCGTCTTTGCCGATGTGCGCGTCGATGCCGTCAAGATCGGCATGATCGCCAATGCCGGCATCGCCGAGGCCGTCGCCGCCGCACTCGACGCAGCTGTGGCCGCAGCACCGGCCGACCGCCGCGGCATTCCCATCGTCATCGATCCCGTGATGATCGCCAAGGGCGGGGCCGCCCTGCTTGCGCCCGAAGCCGTCGACGTGCTGAACCGCCGGTTGCTGCCGCTCGCCACACTGCTGACCCCGAACCTGCCTGAGGCCGCCGCCCTGCTGCACCAGCCGGTCGCGACAAACCGCGCCGAGATGGCGGCGCAGGCCGAGCAGCTGCGCGCGCTCGGCCCGGCCGCCGTGCTGGTCAAAGGCGGTCATCTCGACAGCGAGGAAAGCCCCGACGTGCTTGCCGCGGCCGATGGTCTGCACTGGTTCGAAGCCCGACGCGTGCCGACCAAGAACACCCACGGCACCGGCTGCACGCTGTCGAGCGCGCTGGCGGCCGAGCTTGCCAAGGGCGTCTCGGCTGAAGAGGCGGTCGCCATCGCCAAGGATTACCTCGCCGGCGCGGTTGCGGCTGCCGGCAGCCTCACCGTCGGCTCCGGCCACGGCCCGGTGCAGCATTTTCATGCGCTTTGGAAAGACGGGTAATGAGGGCTGCCGCCGCTCATCCGCCTGCCGGCACCTTCTCCCCGTAAACGGGGCGAAGGGGATATGCTGCAACCTCTCCGTTCCCCAAACTTTTCGCGGGGCACGTCCCCTCTCCCCGTTCTTACGGGGAGAGGGTTAGGGTGAGGGGCAGCCAACGGACGTCAACTGAACGGCCGTGGCCTTATGCCGAGCATTACGAAAGAGAAGTTGCCCACTTTGTCAGGCCCGGCCCTCCCCGGGCCATTTTTTGCGTTCGGCAGCCAGCTTGCTTTCGAGCGAGAGCATCATGGCGAGCAGCATCGCGCCATTTGAAAAACGCAGTTGACAAGCTCAGCCAGATAGCCAAGTCTATGACATTAAAAGGGTATATATTCTGCAATAACGGAATATTAGGAGGAATGACCGGTGCCAGACCTGCTTGTGAGTCTATACTCGACAGAGCTCGCCGACCTGCAACGGAAAGCCGATCATGTCGGCGTCTCCATCCGCCCGGCCCTCCCCCCGGAGCTGCATCTCGTGATCAATTGGGTTCGCGAACGGTTCAGCGAGAACTGGGCAAGCGAGGTCTCGGTCGCCTTCTCCCGCCAGCCCGTCGCCTGCCTGATCGCCATCGAAGGCCGTGAGCTGCTCGGCTTTGCCTGCTACGACACGACGGCGCGCGGCTTCTTCGGCCCGACCGGCGTCGACCCTGAAGCCCGCGGCAAGGGTATCGGGCTCGCGCTGTTTTCCGCCTGCCTTCAGACCATGAAGACGCTTGGGCATGCCTATGCCTTCATCGGCGATGCCGGCCCGGTCGATTTCTACGCCAAGACCGCAGGCGCCATCATCATCCCCGCCCCCGACAAGGGCATCTACGAAGGCATGCTGAGAAGCATGCCGGCAATGACCATCTGATCCCGGAGCACCAGAATTGTCCTCGACCCCGCTCGCCCTTTTTGTCGGCCTTCCCAATCCGGTTCTTTCGGATGATGAATTCGCGCTGTTTCGTGAGACCAATCCGCTCGGTCTCTTCGTCGGCCGGCGCAATCAGCGCGAGCCGGAGCAGACCAAGCGGCTGATCGAACGCTTCCGCGAAGCCGTCGGCCGCGACGATGCGCCCGTCTTCACCGACCAGGAAGGCGGGCGCGTCCAGCACCTCGATGCCGGCCCCTGGCCGCTCTTCCGCAGCTTCGGGCAGTTCGCCGAACTGGCGCGCCGCGATTTCGAGCTCAGCAAAAGAGCATTGCGCCTTTCCTCCCAGGCCATGGGCGCGATGATGACGGAACTCGGCCTTTCCAGCGGCTGCTCGCCCGTTCTCGACCTCGTCTTCGAGACGACGAGCGCGGTCATCGGCGCCCGCTCTTTCGGCCCCGATCCCGATGTCATCGCCGCCCTCGGCCGCGAGGTGGTCGACGGCCTGCTCGAGACCGGCAACATGCCCGTGATGAAACATATTCCCGGCCATGGCCGCGCCACGCTCGACTCCCATAAGGAGCGCCCGGTGGTCGACGTCAGCCGCGAGACGCTCATTGCGACCGATTTCAAGCCCTTCGTGGCGCTGAAGGATACGCCCTGGGCCATGGTCGCCCATGTCGTCTACTCCGCCTACGACAAGGAGCTGCCGGCCTCCGTCTCTCCTGTCATGCACGACGTCATCCGCAACGATCTCGGCTATGACGGCGTGCTGATCTCCGACTGCATCTTCATGGAATCGCTCGCCGGCACATTGCCGGAACGCGTCGAACAGGTGCTCGACGCCGGCTTCGACATCGCCCTCCACAGCCACGGCGATGTCAGGGAAAGCGAAGCCGCCGCCAGGGCCGCGCGGCCGCTGAAGGAGGCGGCGGTGAAGCGCATTGCCGCCGGCCAGGCCCGCCTCGGCAATCTCAAGGTCGATGTCCGCGCCGCCCACCGCCAAGTCGAAGACATATTTGCCAGCGCCTCGGTCTCCTGACCGGCGCGCCATCTCTCACCGCATAAAAAAAAGGGGAATAGAACATGAAAAAGTATCTTCTTGCCGCCGCTGCCCTGACACTGCTTTCAGGCTCCGCCATGGCGCAAACGGTCCTGACGGCGAATATCGAACCGGCGACGACCTGGGTTCGCAACTTCAACCCGTTCAACCAGACCTCGTCGCGCCAGTCGACGCTCGATTTCATCTATGAGCCGCTCGTTATCTTCAACCGCTTCGACAGCAACAAGCCGGTCTATCGCCTGGCCGAAAGCTTCAAGCTCTCCGACGATCTGAAAAGCATCGATTTCAAGCTGCGCCCGAACCTGAAATGGTCTGATGGTAAGCCGCTGACCGCAGCCGACGTCACCTTCACCTATGCCTATCTGAAGAAATTCCCGGCGCTCGACTTCGTCAGCATCTGGAGCTTCGTCACCGATGTTAAAGCCGTCGATGCCCAGACCGTGCGCTTCACGCTCGCCAATCCGAGCTCTCTCGCCGCCGAGCAGATCTCGCAGCTGCCGATCGTTCCGGAACATGTCTGGAAGGACGTCGCCGATCCCGTCACCTTCGCCAACGAGAACCCGGTCGGCAGCGGACCGCTGACCGAGGTCCCTCGTTTCACCGGCCAGACCTACGACCAGTGCCGCAACCCGAACTATTGGGACAATGCGCATCTGAAGGTCGATTGCATACGCTTCCCGCAGCTTGCCGACAACAACCAGATCCTGACGGCAACCGCCGACGGCACGCTCGACTGGGGCGTCTCCTTCATCCCCGATATCGACAATGTCTATGTGTCCAAGGATCCGGCGCATTTCCACTACTGGTATTCGCCGAGCAGCATGGTCGCCTTCCTGTTCAACCTGGAAACCGCGAACGAGAACAACAAGAAGGCCTTCAACGACCTGAAGTTCCGCCGTGCCGTCGGCATGGCGCTCGACCGCAAGACGATGATCGACGTCGCCGGCTACGGCTATCCGACGCTGAACGAAGATCCCGGCCTGATGGGCGAGCTTTACAAGAGCTGGGCCGACCCGTCCGTCAAATCAGACTTTGGCAAGTTCGCGACCTATGACGCCGACGCCGCCAAGGCGCTGCTCGACGAGGCGGGTTACAAGGACAAGGACGGCGATGGTTTCCGCGACAATCCCGACGGCAGCAAGATCTCCTTCTCGATCATCGTCCCGAACTCCTGGACGGACTGGGTCGACACCGTCAACATCGCTGTCGAAGGCATGCAGGCGGTCGGCATCGACGCCAAGATCGAAACACCTGAAGAGGCCGTGTGGACCGGCAACCTCATCAACGGCAGCTTCGATGCGGCGATCAACAGCCTGCCGGCATCAGCCTCGCCCTACTATCCCTATAAGCGCGCCTTCAGCGCCTCGGACAAAGGCAAGACCCGCTTCACCGCGCAACGCTGGTTCAACCCCGATGTCGAGAAACTCGTGACCGAGTTCACCCAGACCGCCGACCTTGCCACGCAGAAAGAGGTGATGAACAAGGCGCAGCGCATCGTCGCCGAGAACATGCCCATGATCCCGGTGTTCAACAATCCGAACTGGTATCAGTACAACACCAAGCGTTTCACCGGCTGGTCGACCAAGGAAAATCCCTTCGTCAATCCGTCGATTTCGCGAACGAACCCGGCGCGTCTCTTGAACCTGCTCGCACTCGAGCCGGTCAAGTAAGGGCATTGATCTCGGGAGCGGTGCTTTCAACGCCGCTCCCGTCACGACGGAGTTCCCATGGCTTTCCTGCTTCGCCGCCTCGTCTTCTACATAGCAGCCTTCATCGCGGCAGCGACGATCAACTTCTTCCTGCCCCGCCTGATGCCGGGCGATCCCGTGCAGATCATGTTTTCGAGCGCCGGCGCCGAATTGCCGCCGGAAAGCCTGCAGGCGCTGAAGCTGACCTTCGGCTTCGTCGATGGGCCGCTCTGGCAGCAATATCTCACCTATCTCAGCAGCATTTTTACCGGCGATCTCGGCCGCTCGATCAAATATTTCCCGCTGCCGGTGACCTCCGTGCTCGGCCATGCGCTGGTCTGGACCGTCAGCCTGATGGGAACGGCGACGATCGTCAGCTTCGCGCTCGGCACCTTCCTCGGCATCCTCGCCGCCTGGCGCCGCGGCAGCAGGTTCGATGTCGTCGTCTCCGTCGGCGCGATCTTTGCCACCTCGGTGCCGGCGGTCGTCACCTCGCTGATCGTGCTCTTCATCTTCGGCTTCACGCTCGGCTGGTTTCCGAACGGCTATGCCGCCGATCCCTCGCTCGATCCGGCCTTCAGCCTGCACTATCTCGGCAGCGTCGCCTATCACGGCATCCTGCCTATGGTCACACTCTGCACCGTTCTGATCGGCGGCTTCACCGTCACCATGCGCAACAACATGATCAACCTGCTCGGTGAGGACTATATCGTCATGGCCCGCGCCAAGGGCCTGTCCGACCGGCATGTGATGCTCTGGTATGCGGCGCGCAACGCCCTGCTGCCGACCGTCTCCAGCCTTGCCATCGCCATCGGCACCATTCTCGGCGGTTCGCTAGTGACGGAGGTCGTCTACAACTATCCCGGCCTCGGCAATATTCTCTACCAGGCGATCCTCGCCCGCGATTATCCGGTCATCCAGGGCCAGCTCCTCATCATGACCGCGACCATGCTGATCGCCAATTTCATCGTCGACGTCAGTTATATCCTGCTCGACCCGCGGCTGAAGGGAGCATGAGATGAGAACCCTGCTTCGAAACCGCAAGGCGCTGGTCGGCCTCCTGATCATCGCCTTCATCGTCATCGTCGCGATCGCAGCCCCTTTGCTGACGCAATACGATCCCGCCGCCCGCACCGGGCGGCCGCATCAGCCGCCGTCGCTCGACCATATTCTCGGCACCACCCGCATCGGCCAGGATGTCTTTGCCCGGCTGATCTACGGCGCCCGCACCTCGCTCGCCGTCGGTTTCGGCGCCGGCCTGCTGATCACGCTGGTTGGTACTGCGCTCGGCATCATCTCCGGCTATCGCGGCGGCAAGACGGACGAG
Source organism: Rhizobium sp. BT03 (assembly GCF_030053155.1). NCBI lineage: Bacteria > Pseudomonadati > Pseudomonadota > Alphaproteobacteria > Hyphomicrobiales > Rhizobiaceae > Rhizobium > Rhizobium sp. BT03. The sequence continues at coordinate 2,723 of NZ_CP125642.1, read as the reverse complement.
ATCATCAGCTTCTTCACCAATATGGTGCTCGTCGTGCCCAACCTGCCGCTGCTGCTGGTGCTCGCCGCCTTCATCGGTCAGGCGAGCCCGCTCGTCATCGCGCTCATCCTCGGCGCCACCTCCTGGGCCTGGGGGGCCCGCGTCACCCGCGCCGAGACGCTCTCCGTCAAACAGAAGGATTTCGTCAAATCGGCCGAGATGATGGGCGAGCCGCAATGGCGCATCATGACATTCGAGATTTTCCCCAACGTGATCTCCATCGTCGGCATCAATTTCATCGGCAGCGTCATCTTCGCGATTATTACCGAGGCGACGCTGGAATTTCTCGGCCTCGGCGATCCGAAAGCGATTTCCTGGGGCACGATGCTTTACAACGCGCAGAAGGCTTCCGCCCTTTCGGTCGGCGCATGGTGGGATATCCTCACACCCTGTTTCGCGCTCGCCCTCCTCGGCATCGGCATGTCCCTCCTCAATTTCGCCGTCGACGAGATCGCCAATCCGCGGCTGCGCACCGGCAATCACCTGAAGCGCTGGTCCCTGCTCGTTCGCTCAGGGGAGGGCCGCCTGTGACCCAGCCGCTGCTTTCGGTGAGGAGCCTCACCATCGATTATATCGGCGAGGAGAAGGATTTCCGCGCCGTCGACGATGTCAGCTTCGACGTGGCGCCGGGCGAGGTCTTCGGCCTTGCCGGCGAATCCGGCTGCGGCAAGAGCACCATCGCCTTCGCCATCAGCCGGCTGCACAAGCCGCCGGCGCTGATCCGCAAGGAGAGCCGCATCCTGCTCGACGGCCGCGACGTGCTCGGCCTCGACCGGCAGGCGCTTGCCGCCTTCCGCTGGCGCGAGGTCGCCATGGTCTTTCAGAGCGCCATGAACTCGCTGAACCCGGTGCTGCGCGTCGAGACACAGTTCTATGATGTGCTGCGCACCCACAAAAACATGAGCCGCGCGCAAGCCCGGGAGCGCACTGCCGAAATGCTGAAGCTGGTCGACATCGCGCCGGATCGCATGCGTGATTATCCGCATCAGTTTTCAGGCGGCATGCGCCAGCGCATCGTCATCGCTATCTGCATGGCGCTCGACCCAAAACTCGTCATCATGGATGAGCCGACGACGGCGCTCGACGTCGTCGTTCAGCGCGAGATCCTGCAGCGCATCAACGAGCTGCGCCGCAGCTTCGGCTTCTCCGTGCTGTTCATCACCCATGATCTCGGCCTGATGGTGCAATTCTGCGACCGCATCGGCATCATGCTGTCAGGCAGGCTGGTGGAGCAAAACACCGCCGAAGCGATCTACCGGACGCCGCAGCATGATTACACGAAGAAGCTCTGGGCCTCCTTCCCCTCACTGCATGGAGGCGTGCTGCTGTGACTGATGCCATTCTCGCACTCGACACGGTGACGAAGACCTTCGGCCACGGCGCGTCCGCCGTTCATGCTGCCCGCTCGATCTCCTTTTCGCTGCGCGCCGGCCGGGCACTGGCGCTCGTCGGCGAATCCGGCAGCGGCAAGACGACCTGCGCCCGCATGGCAATGCGCGAATACCTGCCGACATCGGGCCGCATCCTCTACAAGGGCCGGCCGGTCGAGACGGCCAATTCCGCCGAGATCGCCCGCTACCGCCGCTCGGTGCAGATGATCTTCCAGGATCCCTTCGCCTCGCTGAACCCCGCCCATACCATCGCGCACCACCTCCGCCGGCCGCTGAAGCTGCATCGCCCGGAGATCAAAGGAAGCGAGATCGACGTCGCGGTCCGCGAACTGCTGACGCGCGTCAGGCTCGATCCCGATCTCGTCGCGCCAAAATATCCGCATGAACTCTCCGGCGGCCAGCGCCAGCGCGTCAACATCGCCCGCGCCCTCGCTGTCAGGCCGGAAGTGATCGTCGCCGACGAACCGACCTCGATGCTCGACGTCTCGGTGCGCCTCGGCGTGCTCAACCTGTTGAACGAGATGAAGCAGGAGATGAATCTCGGCCTGCTCTACATCACCCATGATATCGCCACCGCCCGTTATGTCGCGGAGGACATCGCCGTGATGTATGCCGGCCAGATCGTCGAATGGGGCAGCACCGCCCGGGTGATCGACAATCCGCTGCATCCCTATACCAGGCTGCTGCTTTCAGCCGTGCCCGATCCCGACGTCCGCTTCGACGATCCGAAGGCGCGGCTGAGGCCCGACGAGGTGGAGGATATCCGCCGCCGTTCGGCCGCGGCCCAGGACGATATCGTCGAAGTGGAGCCGGGTCATTTCATGCGGATGATCTGACAGCCTGTTTGATTGCGCCTCAGCTGAGTTCCTGGGCAAGTCCGAGGAGAATCCCTTCGGGCCCTCTTATGTAGCAGAGCCGATAGGCATCTTTATACTGGACTATTTCGCCGACGAGTTGCGCGCCATGCGCGCGAAGCCTCTCCAGCGTCTCGTCGATGTCATCAACGGTGAACATGACGCGGAGATAGCCGAGCGCGTTGACCGGGGCGTTGCGGTGGTCTGCGACGACATCGGGCATGAGGAAGCGGGAGAGTTCGAGCCGGCTGTGGCCATCAGGTGTGCGCATCATGGCAATCTCGACCCGCTGATCGCCCAGCCCCGTGATCCGCCCGGCCCATTCTCCTTCGACCATGGCCCGTCCTTCGAGCGCAAGGCCGAGCTCGCCAAAGAAATCAATCGCCGCGGTGAGGTCTTCGACGACGATGCCTACATTGTCCATCCGCTTGAGCGCCAT